>CAZVTJ010000011.1:0-22966 GCA_964630015.1 uncultured Gammaproteobacteria bacterium
TCGGGCTTCTTCCACCCTGCCGTGAACGGCAGGGCTTAAAGAGCGGAATCAGTGAGTAGTTAGGAAAAAACATCGAGTCCTGAAGTCATTCCCGCCAATTTGTCATTCCCGCGAAGGCGGGAATCCACACGTAGTTTCATCATGCTCACCAATTCGTCATCCTTTCTAAACTGTAATTCCCGCGAAGGCGGGAATCTATCATCGCCTCTTCAATCCGTCATTCCGGCGTACTATCTACTATCTACAAACTACGATCCACGAATATTCGCCACCGAATAACCATTTACCATGCCTATTTTTGTGATACCATACGGGATATATGGACGCAATCGATACACTGCTTACCCGTGGGATAGATACGATATATCCCAGCAAAGATGCACTCGAAAAACTCCTCCGGAGCGGGAAAAAAGTCCGTGTCTATCAGGGGTTTGATCCCAGCGGCATTACACTTCACATCGGCCATGCCGTTGCCATGAGAAAACTTGCACAATTCCAAAAACTTGGCGCGACGGTTATTTTCCTTATCGGTGATTTCACCGGAAGGATCGGGGACCCGACGGGGAAAAATGCGGAGCGGAAACCGCTCTCCGAAGAGGAAGTAAAGCGCAATGCCAAAGATTACGTCCGCCAGGCATCCAAGATTCTGGATTTTGAAGGGGATAATCCCGTCCAGATTATGTATAACAGTCAGTGGCTGGCAAAGCTGACATTTGCGGATATTATCGGACTGCTTTCCCATTTTACCGTCCAGCAGATGATCGAACGGGACATGTTCCAAAACAGATTAAAAAGCAATATCCCCATACACCTGCATGAGTTTTTATATCCCGCCATGCAAGGCTACGACAGCGTAATGATGGATGTGGATATTGAACTTGGCGGAACCGACCAGACATTTAACATGCTGGCCGGTAGAACGCTCATGAAAGAACTCAAAAACAAGGAAAAATTCGTCATGACCGTTCCGCTTCTGACCGACAACAGCGGGAAGAAAATCGGAAAGACCGAGGGGAATGCCATCGGCATATCCGACGATCCCATCCAGTTCTACGGAAAAATCATGTCGCTTCCCGATAGTGCGATCATTCCCTGTTTTACGCTTTTAACGGATACCGAAGACCGTGAAATTGAAATAATGAAGGATACGCTGGAAAAGGGTAGCAATCCGATGGATCTGAAAAAACGGCTTGCGTTCGAACTCACAAAACAGTTTAATTCCCAGTCCGATGCAACAAAAGCACAAACCGCCTTTGAGGCAACATTCCAGACAAAACAGTCACTTGGTCAAAGTGCGGTTCCCATTACACTTGCCACAAAAGAATACTCACCGCTGGAACTTGTGTGCGCAACAGACCAAACATTGTCCAAATCGGAAGTCCGGAGACTGATTGCGGCCGGCGCCGTTGATCTTGATGGGAATATCCTTACGCCGGAGCAAAAAACCTGTACAATCAGGGAAGGCAGTATTTTAAAAGTCGGGAAAAAACAGTTTTACCGTATCGAACGGACAAAATAAAAAGGAGATGCTATGAACTTTTTCAGAAAACACGAAAAAATGTGGAAGATTATCGTCGTCGTTTCCTCCCTTGCGCTTATCGCCAGTTCATTTATTCCGCTGTTATCCATTCGGTAACCATCATCCATGGACATTACGCTTTCCACACCAATCCGGTACATACCCCGGGTCGGTCCTGTTATGGCAGGACGTCTGGAAAAGCTCGATATCCGGACTGTTCGGGATTTGCTGTTTCATTTACCGTTCCGGTATGAGGATTTTTCTTATACCTGTAGTATTTCTTCCTTGATTATCGGTAAACCCGCACACGTTGTAGCAACCGTCGACTCTATCAAAACCGTCTTCACCAAAACCGGAAAACGGTTCCAACAGTGCCGCGTCCACGATGACAGCGGAACCCTTACTATTCTCTGGTTTAACCAGCCATATCTGACAACCGTCATCCGCGAGGGAGACAGGATTTCCCTTGCGGGAACTCTGTCGTTTTTCGGGCAGACGAAAGCCATGATCGCACCTATCTGGGAGCCATGGAACCCCCATGGGGAAAATACCGCAACAAGCGGAATCATCCCCGTCTATCCGTCAACCGATGGAGTAACGAGCAGGTGGATCCGCGACCGGATCCGGTCCCTATTATCACTGGAGGGCGTTTTGCCTGCGGAATATCTGCCTGAGGAAATTATACGCATATACTCCCTAAATACCATTCAGGATGCCCTGTTTGCAGCCCACAGTCCCAAACAGCTTTCCCAAACCCAAGGCGCTCGATACCGGCTGGCATTTGATGAGCTCCTCATGCTTCATCTTCGTTCCCAAATACGGAAAAAGGAATGGGCCCAGCAACATCGCAGTCATATCCTCAAAAAATATGCCGGTAAAAAACAGACGTTTCTGTCATCGCTGCCGTTTTCCCTCACGCAGGATCAAAAACAGGCAATAGAGGCAATCGGAAAAGATCTTTCAGAACCCGTTCCCATGAACCGGTTACTTTTGGGGGATGTAGGAAGCGGAAAAACCGTTGTGGCAGCCTATGCCATCTACAGGACAATACTCAACGGATTTTCCGCAGTATTTCTTGCACCCACGCAAATCCTTGCTACACAACATTTCCAAACACTTACAGCTATGTTTGCACCATTTGGGATACCGGTAACGCTCCACACTGCGGCAACAAAAAAGAAAAAATCTGACACACCACTATCCGGAGTCATTGTCGGAACGCATGCCGTTTTAACCCATGCCATGGAAATTACCCGTCTCGGACTCTTGGTCATCGATGAACAGCAGCGGTTTGGTGTACACCAACGCTCGCTCCTACAGGAAAAACGTGAAGATGCGACAACGCCCCATGTCCTTACCACGACGGCTACACCGATCCCCAGAACTCTTGCACTTACCGTCTATGGACATCTGGATGTATCGCTTCTTTCTACCATGCCAACAGGCAGGTTACCTGTTAAAACATGGGTCGTGCCAAGCGAAAAACGGGATGGGGCATATGAGTGGATACAAAAACATATTCAAGAAACACGCTCACAGGCATTCATTGTCTGTCCGTTTATCGATCCGTCGGACACTGCTCAAAGTGTCCGTTCTGCAACAAAGGAATACGAACGGCTTAAAACCACCGTTTTTCCAACCCTTTCCATCGCACTAATCCACGGGAAAATGAAAGCTGCAGAAAAAGATGCAATATTAGCGGATTTTTCTGACGGGAAATATGACATTTGCGTTGCAACACCGGTTGTGGAGGTGGGGATCGATATTCCAAAGGCCACCATTATGATGATAGAAGGGTCCGAGCGATTTGGACTTTCCCAGCTCCATCAGCTGCGCGGAAGAGTCGGGAGAAGAAGCCAGCAATCATACTGCTTGTTATTTACTGAAGGCAACGAAGACGCAGTAGGTCGTCTTAAAATCCTTGAACGGAACCATAATGGACCGGATATTGCCCAGGAAGACCTGAAAATGAGGGGACAGGGAAATATCTTCGGGGTAGAGCAACACGGTCTACCCCCATTTACCTTTGCATCACTTGCCGATGGGGAACTTGTTGCAAAGACGAAACAGGCGGCAGATGACCTCCTGCGTGCACATCCCGATCTAGCACCATTTCCCCTCTTGAGGGAAATGCTATTTGATCGTACAATACACTCTGTATCGCAAAACTGATACAAAAAACCTATGACACCATTACCAAAACGACGCCACAGTACCAGAAGGGGAGGGAAACGGAAAGCGGCAATTGCACTTTCATCCGTTCCCCAAACACAGTGCAGCCATTGTAAAGCTATTATCCGGCCACATTCGGTATGTCCGGAATGCGGGTATTATAATGGCTCACAAATCATCGTGAAGCGTGAAAAAACAAAAAAGAAATCTGTTTCATAACGAAGGCAAAGCGCCAGTAAAGGCAGAGTAATTCATGAAAACCTCCCAGGATCCCCGTCATGTTGCGCGAATTGAACTGGTAGAAAAGCTTTTCTCTTACAGTTTCGGCAATACGGAAGATTTTTCCCCGATACAACAAATCTTGGATCATCTTTCCGAAATCGACAAAAAAATACAGGAGGCGGCACCGGAATGGCCAATTACAAAAATATCCAAGGTAGATCTTGCCGTCTTACGGCTTGCCGTCTACGAGGCGGTTATCGAGAAAAAAAATCCAGTGAAAGTTACCATTGATGAAGCTGTTGAACTCGCAAAAACATTCGGCAATGAAAGTTCTCCGAAATTTATAAATGGCGTACTTGGGACCATTATCGCGCCCGATAAGGATACAGACATATGACATTTGATACGCTTCAGGATACCATTTCCGTCCACTTTACCGACATTAACCTACTCCATCAGGCGTTTTACCACCGATCTTACCTTAATGAAGAACGAACCATTAGGGAATCCAATGAACGTTTGGAATTTTTGGGTGATGCGATCCTTTCGTTTCTTACCTCGTCACAGTTATATAAAAAATTCCCCCAATACCCCGAAGGAACACTCACCAATATCCGCTCCAGCATTGTCCGCACAACGTCTCTTGCAAAAGCCGCCGCATCCTTGTCTTTCGGGGATTTACTCTTTTTAAGCCATGGGGAAGAGGAATCCGGAGGCAGAAAAAACCAATCCCTCCTTGCCGATTCATTTGAAGCATTCCTGGGAGCACTTTATCTGGATCAGGGGATAGAGACGGTCAAAACATTCCTGGAAACATATCTTTTTCCCGAAATAGACACTATCGTCCAGGAAAAATCCTATATCGATTTTAAAAGTCTTCTGCAGGAAGTCGTTCAGGAAAAAAGCAGGTTTTCGCCCATCTACACCGTAACGAAAAGCGAAGGACCGGATCATGACCGCACGTTTTATATTGATGCATTAAACCAGACGGTGGTGTTGGGAAGCGGGAAAGGAAAATCAAAACAGGAGGCAGAGCAACAGGCAGCCAAAAATGCCCTTGAGAAAATGGGGAAAATCTGATAGCATAAACTACCTATGGTGAAAATTAAACTTTCTCAAACTGGAAAACGAAACGCCCGGACATACCGGATCGTCGTCATGGAAGAAGCAAAACGAAGAAACGGAAAAACAATAGAAATTCTGGGTTTTTACAATCCACTGGTCAAACCGGCACAACTGGAAGTGAAAAAAGACCGAGTTTCCTATTGGCAATCGGTCGGCGCACAGATGACCGACGGCGTAAAAAAGATTATCGGGAAATAAAATATATATTCTATGCTTACCGATGTTGCACAACTTATCCTTACCAACATTGTCGATCATCCCGATGATGTTCGGATTGATGAAACCCAAGAAGGGCATAAAACAATCATCCATATCCATGTCCATCCCGAAGATATCGGAAAAGTCATCGGAAAACAGGGAAGGATTATCCACGCCATACGGGACATCGTAAAACTTGCAGCCGCAAAACAAAATATCTACGCGGATGTCTATTTGGAAGAAGAGTCTGCTGATGTCACACAGGATCAAACTGAAACTGCATGATGCATTGTTCCTTCATAACACTGTTTCCAGATATATTTCCTCCCATTCTTAATTCTTCAATCATCGGAAAAGCACAAAAAAAAGGCATTGTAACCATTGATTACACCAATATCCGAGATTATGCCATCGACTCATATGGTTCCGTTGACGATCATCCATACGGTGGGGGAGAGGGTATGATTTTGCGCGTAGACGTCCTCCACCGTGCCATCAAGGAAACAAAAAAACGGCACGCACATGCAAAACTTCATATTATTGCAACAGACCCGAGGGGAAAACTGTTCCGGCAGGAAGACGCCAGGAGAATCGCCGCATATGAAGATATTGCCATCCTTTGCGGCCATTACGAAGGATTTGACGAACGGATCTATTCGTTTGTCGATGAGTCTATATCCATCGGACAATACGTGCTTACGGGCGGTGAATTGCCGGCCATGGTGATAGCCGATGCTGCCATCCGCCTTCTTCCGGGAGCTCTTGCCACAGCAGAGTCATCGCTTCTTGAATCATTTTCATTCGAAGGAAATAAGCTGGAATATCCCCAATATACGAAACCGCAGGAATATCTGGACATGAAAGTGCCCGAGGTATTGCTATCCGGAAACCATAAAAAAATTGGTGAGTGGCGAAAAAAATCCCTGAAGTAAAACGCTTTAAGAAAATTCTGTTATGGAGCAAACGGATCGCTCCTGTTGGGATCAAAAAACGGAGTCAGTTGCGATGCTGCCTGACCGTTCAATCCGAAGGAAATATCCGGGTATTGGGATATTTTGGAAAGTGTTTCCTGCTCTACCGTACTTACTTCAGGCAACATATCTTTTGCGGCCCCCATGGTTTTTGGCAATGGTTGGAAAAAAACAGATCCTGTTATTGATGTGGTAAGGTCACCTGATTGTGTGGCAGTTCCGACGCCAAGTCCGACGCCAAGCGTATCAAAGCGAATCAGACGACGAACCGTCACAGAACTTTCAAGAACTGATCGTATCTTATCAAGTGGACCCTTCATAGAAAATTCAAACGGCACAACATAACTTCCTAATTTCTGATCTGATTTATTTTGCATTTTTGCAGACGATGATGATATCAACGATCCGCCGGATACGGAAAAACCGGAAACAGATAATCCCTGCTGCCCGGCAAGCGCCTCAATAAGCATTAGGATCGAGGGATAATTGGAATCTGTTGGTACCGCGCTTGTTAATACCGATACGCTATTATCCAATCCCGTTTCATCAAGTGCGGAAAGAAACTGCACTTTGCGTTCCAGTTGATAAACATCCTTCTTTACGGTCTGGAGTTTTCCAAAACGGTCCAAAAGAGAGGAAAAACCAGGAACTAACCCAAATACTATCCCTCCGATTGAAATCGCAACGATTGCACACGTTAAAAGATATTTTTTGTATGTCCTGATAATCCGTTTATATGATTTCATAGTTACAGCCGTACTGTATATGTTATCCCAATGGAAATAACCCCATCCTCTGATACCATGACATTCGCCAAGGATGGAGCACCGATAGTATTTTGATTGGATAAATCAATAATGCGGGAAAGTAGTGGAATTCCATCTTCAATAGTCGGAAGAATAATGCGAAGCGATACCTGCTGTTTTTCTCCGGGTGATATAGACTGAAGTTGGGGTGGAGTTGCTATCGCAAGTGCCGTATCGATATAGGGAGCAAGCGATTTTTGTGTTTTAAGAATATTTTCCACGATCGGAATACGCTGTTTCATAAGGAGATATTTCATTTCCTTTGGCGAAAGTTCAGTCAACTGTGCTATTGCTTTCTGACGGTTAATTTCAACCGACCGTTCCTGCAATGCAAGAAAACCTGATCCCAATACATACAATAAAGTTCCCGCAACAACAAAACTAACGCTAAGAACGTTTATAAGCGGTACATAAGGATCAAGAACCATAATCCATTGGGGGATAGAGGCTCTGGTGGAAAATAAATTAATAGACGACCGCATACGAAATCCTTTTTACTCCTGCCTCATCGACAATCCAACCGCTACATGGAAAAGCGGACCTTCCGGTACCAAAACACCAAACCGTTGTTCCATCCGAAGTCCAACCCATGGGTTGGCAAGTTGTGTTTCAATTCCTAAATTTTCCGCAAAAAAAGCCACCATTCCCGGGAGCTTTGCACTTCCACCGGCAAGAATAATCGCCTCTACTTTTTCCGTTTTCCGTTTATTTTCAAAATACGCAATTGCACGCTTCATCTCCGTTGCAATGGAATCCATAATCGGTCGTACCGCACCAAGTATTTTTCCTTCCAGCATATTTTTGTCGAGTCCATATGTTTTTTTATACTCTTCCGCCTGAACAGGATTAAAATCAAGCGATTGTGCAACACCACGGGACAATGCTTCTCCTCCCGCGGCGATTGAACGTGTTACTGATAAAATACCTGCCTGTAAAATCGCAATATCTGTCGTTTGTGCACCAAGTGAAGCAATCATTACGTTTTTGAGTGTCGGCACCGATCGGATAAGGGACCGTGATGACGCAATAATTTCCGTTTCGGCAGCAATAGGATCCAAATCCGCCATATCCAAAATCGTGTTATACCGTTCAACCAGTGCTTTCGGAGCGGCCACAAGCAACACTTCCATCTTTCCGTTTCCGGTATCTTTGGCATCTCGCAGAATGGAAAAATCCAAATTTACCTGATCAAGGGGAAGAGGAATATACTGCTCCGCTTCCCATTGGATTGCGGAGGCTAATTCACGTTGAGATAATTGCGGCACTTCGATAACGCGCGTAAATACCTGCGATTCGGGAAGGGCAACATTGACGGTTCTCGACCGGATTCCGGCGTCTTTCACCAGTTGCTTAATCGTATAGGCAATCGACTGAAGGTCTATAGTGGAATTGGACGTTGTTTTTGTCGGAGTAGGAACACTACCTGCCGCAAGAAGGGTAAAAATATTACGGCTACGTTCAAGTTCAATTGCTTTAATCGAATGGGAACCGATATCAAGACCAAGTATGGTACTCATAGGCAGGGTTACTTTCGTTAATGGACAATATCTCCTTCGCTATATAGCACATAATCAAACAGTGATGGTGGTGTCTTAAATAGCCGGACCACTGTTATTTTTCTAGTTGCTCCCCCGGGAATGCTTCCTGTTGAGGTAATCGTATTCCCCTGGGGAGGTAGCGTAGAATTTACACCTTTAACATATACTAAAGCGTTTGAATAATATGGCCGCACATGGAAAAACCCAGCTGCTGGTGAATTGGGAATCCAGATTTCAGCAGCCGCCATACCGGATAATCCGGTTCCACAATCGTTTGTGTCGAATGTTCGCGTAAACCCATTATTTCTTGAAAGGGGATCATACACATATCGAACAGTGGAATAGGTTCCTGTGGGAGTTTTTCTAAATACGGTCAATTCAATAGCTGGCATCGAATCACTATCCGTTGCCTGTTTCCAACAAAAATACAAACTTCCGGAAAACCTAGTATTCCAATCTATGGCACCTGTTGATGTATGACCCGTTAAAAACACCGTCCCTGCCTGACCGACACGTGTGGTTGTTAAGGGGAGTTGATATGGAGTAATGTCTGTCCCCAAATCGGAAACGGTCGAAACATACGTTAATCCATTATCATACTGTCCCTGTGCATTTTGAAATGTTGCAAGAGATTGCTCAATACCAGCCTCCGCCGCTGAAAACGCCCGAGCGGAATCTTCAAACTGGCTGGTAACCCGGATATCCGTAGTTGTACGGTTGATGAGCGATAATCCAACGGTTAATGCTATCGTCATAACCAATACGATAATCAGCACTGTTTGACCTGAACGAACTTGCCGAAACTGATGCATACTTTTATTATACATGTTTTTTCCATCTGTCAAACGCACAGGGAAATTTATTCCTGCTTATTTCGTAACACTATTTCCGTTGAAAAATCCATTTTCATCGTTTCATCAATGTGCGCCTGCACATCTTTCGGGGCAAGACTAAAATCTACCCGAATTTTTAATGGAATGTTACCATCATCTGCGCTATAGCAAGTGAATACCGGATGGCTTGAACTGCAATTCGTTTCATTAGATGAAGAAATTAAAGTTACGGAATTCCCTAATATTTGTGTAACTTCACCAGTACCGTCTTCAACGGTAAGCAGTGATACCGAATCATTATTCGTACATCCAAATTCATACTCAGTGGTATTTCCAAGTTCATCTGTTTTGGTTAATGGTAGTGTTGAATTTACAAAACCAGCTATACTACAACCCCCAGGTGCCACAACTGCATCAGCAATATATCGATTCAGGGTATCAATAGCAAAATCACCTGCCTGTTTTACAGCCCTCATTTTTTCTACCTTAATATTTGCACGAATGGTTGCAATGGTAATCTGCGTAATGATAAGGGAGACAAACATAAGAATTACTCCAACAATTAATAGTTCAATAAGAGTAAATCCTACAGATTTGTATTTCATATCATTTCCATTGTGTCAGTATCGATTGTACGGAAATATTTTTCAATTCTCCCTTTTCCTGCCAAGAAACAGTTGATGTAACATTTACACAATTTACACCGCAGGTATGATCAAAAGTAAGCGTTTGAATAAAACTTTCTCCTGTTGGTTGACTGTCATACAGTTGACCATCGGATACATATTTTATACCTGAATTCAAGATAAATTCACTCCAATCTTTATCCCGTAATTGACGTGCCAATTCAATACCATTTTGAGCACGTTTTGTCGCCTGACTTCGTTGTGAAACATCAGTAGAACGGGAGAGGGAAGACGTTGTTGCGGAAATAAGTCCAGCTAAAATCATGATAATAACAGCAATAGCAATGATCATTTCTACCATTGATTGCCCTGACCGTGATATAACGTATTTCCATTTGTATAACATAAACCTTTTTTAAGTTATTTGTTCTTCAAGAATACTTCCTGATGGAGTTATTGTTACCTTGTAATACGGATCACCATCAAAGGAAAAAGTGATTATCAAATCGCCTCCAAGTGAAGTTCCTTGTGTTACGGGTAAAAACTGGACGGAAAAAGAAGGACTAATGGTAATCGTATTTGGTACCTTGATAGTCTGGATTGGAACATTAGAATCAATGCTACATTGAGCACTCAATGTGTATGAAGAATTTGCTGGATCATTATATTCAACTTGGTAATACTCAAGATCACCGCTACATCCATCCGGCTTATCTCCGGTAATGGCACGTGTTCTTGCATAATCTAGATTTGCAACAAAAGTTTTTACAGTCTGATAATTCCGTTGATTTTCGGTATAGTTTGTATAGTTAACCAAAATAAGCCCGCCCAATACCATAGAAATAGACACAACCACCATGAGTTCAATAAGGGTAAACCCGCGTTTCATGGATTTGTGACTTGATAAAGAACAGCACCACTGGGACCTGCCGGTTTGGTACATATACCGGCTGTTTTTTCAAGAGTCTCAGACTCGCTAAACATGGAAAGGCAATACGAAGTGGTCGATGGACGCTCATAATAATACGTAAATCCCGTTACCGACGCTTTCGGATCAGTTGGAACTGTTTGCAGATATGTTGAAAATCCAGTAACACCTGCCAGACAATCCACTTCACTCATACCCGTACATGCAGGATACGTCAAATTATCCGCCCGATACATTTCAAGTGCCTGGCGAACCTGTTCAATATCGCTTTTACGCTTCGAATCACGGGATTTGCGCGTTACGCTTCCATACGAAACAATCGCTGCCGCCATCATGACGGCAATAATTGAAAGCACAACCAATATTTCAACAAGTGTATACCCAAGTGCCTTTTTTTTCATACTGCTCCTATTGTTGTGACTTTATACAATAAAATGTTCCCGGTGTCGGAAGGGTGCAGGCATTATTCGAACTATTACCCCGATCGGTTTCTAAAGTCGTACAGAGACAATATGATGACCCGCTCCCGGCTACCTGCGGTGTTGGATACGGCGTTCCCTTGGGATCATTGGGAATTGATTGCAGATATGTTTTTCCGTTTACCGTTTGCGGAAGTGCTGTGGGATACACATTCGTATCGGAATAAAATTGTTCCATTGCCTGCTGGAATGCCTGTAAATCCTGTTTTTTTCTTCCGTCACGCGTTTTTTTCTGAACTGTTGAATAGGAGGCAAGCGCAACGGTTAGCAAAATGCCGATAATTGCAATAACGACAAGGAGTTCAACGAGGGTAAAACCGTTCTTTTTATTTAAAATCCGAATATGGAAAGAATCGGTTGTGTCCATATACTCGCAATCACCAGTCCGAACAATAAAAACGGGCCAAATGCAACTTTTGCTTTGAGTGTTTTTTTCCGGGCTACAATCAGTATGACACCCACCAATGCACCCGTCAAGAATGCGGTATAGAGAGCAACAACCGTTCCGGGGAACCCCAACAGGAACCCGACAATTGCCCCGAGATACATATCCCCATCGCCCATGGCTTTCCCTTTGGAAAATAGCCAAAGCAGAAAAAAAAACAGGAACGAACCGATTGCACTGGCAATATTGGGAAGGAAAAAGGTGCCGGTTATGTGATGTAACAGGAAACCGGACAGTAAAGGCATTAGAACGGAAATAAATACCCCAATAAGCAGAATTGGAAACGACATAACCTGATAAAACAAATCGGAAAAGAAAAGAACTGACAGTGTCCAAAATACGAGCAAATGGAGTATTGCTTGGATAATCGTTGTGCCGGATATTACCGGAAGAAGGGAAGTGTACACAACAAGGGCTGATCCAATGCCTACAAATATTTCCGCTAGGGGATACCGCCAGGAAAGAAATTTCCCGCAACAGCGTGTTTTTCCTTTTTGCAGTACCCAAGAAACAATCGGAATAAGCTCTGTTGGCGTTAACGTGTGACCGCAATGTTCACACCTGGACCGTCCGGTAACAAACGTTTCCCCCCGGACGGAGCGGTCAACAACAACCAAAAGAAACGAACCTAAGAAAAGACCAAGAATAAACATCCCGATAAATACTATAGCCATAAGAATAGAATACATGTAGTATACAGAATATTCCTATGAAAAAACGATCGGAAACGCATTGGAATATACTTGCAGTTTTTTGGCTACTTTGCATATCCTTCATTTTCTGGCGACAACTTTTTATACCGAATATCGGTATTATTGCTACACCCGAATTTAGCGGGGTAGAATCTATAGATTTTGGGTATGCAACAAAATACTTTTACGGAAATGTCCTGAAACATTTAGAATTACCGATTTGGGCGCCATCAATCGGAAAAGGTTTTCCGATCCTTGGGGAGGGCCAAACCGGAATTTTTTATCTTCCGAACCTTCTTTTCTTTTCTGTTTTTTCCGTTCCGACAGCATATAATCTTTCAATTGTTTTTTGTTCTTTTGTCTCATCCTTGGGTTTCTATTTATTTTTGAAGAATCATTCCATAAACAATACAATTGCACTTCTGTTTGGCACATTATTCGGAAACAGCGCATATTTCTATCTTCAAGCAGCACATATACCATTGATTCAGGGTTTTTCATTACTCCCGTGGATGTTTTATGCCATAGACTCATACATGAGGCATAAATCAAACATATCGCTCTTGTTTTTCTCGTTCCTACTCTCCCAACAGATTTTTACCGGAGCCCTGCAGACCGTATTTATCAGTTGTTCATTTGTTTTGGTATACGCACTTTTGTTTGATAATGAAAATCGGTTTCAGTCCCTTTTGCATATCGGAATTTATACATTTGCAGGGGTTATGCTTTCGGGAATTCAACTTATACCTTCAATTGAATTTCTATCCCAAATACCAAACTCCGGAATTCAATCGAACGGTATAGGCGGACAATTTTCTTTTCCCATTAAACATCTTTTAACGTATATTAATCCTTTTATTTTCGGATCTCCAAAAAACGGAACATATGATTGGAATGGTGTCTCTGGTGGTTCCAATTATTGGGAAAATGTGGGCTATTTTGGCGCAATACCGCTCCTATTTCTTTTTACGGGATTTTTTGTCAATAAAAAAATACACTCAAAACCATTGTGGATTCTTCTTTGTTTAGGTTTTTTACTCATGTTGGGTTCCGCTTCACCAATTTATTTCCTATTCCACGTCTGGCCATTTTCTTTATTCCGTGTTCCGTCCAGGTATATCGTTCCATTCACTTTTTTACTGATTTCACTCTGCGCTCTCTATACCAATGGATTGATCAAAAAACTGAAAAAGCCGTTTCTCAAGTATGGAATATATACGATGATGCTCATAAATATGTATATCGTTTTTTCTTCTTTTACGAACTACCATAGAATTATTCCGCTCCGCCAGGTATCTTCGGGTCCTCAAGCCGCCGCAACATTTAAAAATGCGGACGTATATTACACCTATCAAAATCAGAAGAATTGGGCGAATGAATTTATCACGAAAGGGTGGAGCGATGAAACGCGCATCCAACTGTATGAATCCTTCCTGACGGCTAATAGAAATATTCTCTATGACCGAAAAAATGCATCGTTTCGGTCCGGACGGCCACTTCTGAAAAATTCACTGTCGGATCAGGCGATTCAGGAACTTTTATTTTATGAGGATTCGTCTACCGCAGCCAAACTCATGCAAATCCAGGGAGTAAACACTCTCATTTCCGGATATGATTTACCCCAGCATAACAATATCTCCAAAATAGCCACAGTGTCATCCGATCCGGTAATATCCGTATACGCTATTACCGGGAGTGTTCCGAATTTTTATGTAACCGGATATCTTCCATATGTTGCCAGAACAGTCCAACAGGCGCTTTCAATATTGGAAAATCCAAAATTCCAACCAGGAAAGCACACTGTTATTTCCGAACAATCAGCCCGCCATCTAAAGCCCACATCATCTGCCGATTTTTCCTATGAACCAAAGGTTTCATATAAAAACAACAATACTATTGTCATTACAACACACCAATCCAAAACACCGGGGATACTTGTTTCTACCAATACGTTTTATCCCGGTTGGACAGCAACGATAAACGGGAAAAAAGCAACAATATTCCCCGTAAATATCAATCAATTCGGTATTATTGTTCCAGAAGATCCGGCACAAATAATATTTGAATTCAAACCTGTAAGCCTCTCTATTGGTGCAATGGTATCTTTCGCGGGGATCATAGCGGCCATAGTGATCAGTGTACTTCTGAAAAGACAATAATTTATTCGAGTGGCGTTTCGGATTTTTCCAGTACTTTATAAAAATCCCGGAAAATATCCTCTTGTTTATTAAATTGATCCGGACATGTCTTGCGATAATTATGTATTGTCTCAATGTACTCATCAAAACCTGAAGCATATTTTAATAACTTTTCAACGGTCTTACTTGCGGGTACACATAAATGCATCGAAACTTCCAATTTCAACAATGATGAATAGGCATTCCCGTTTGTTGGGTCATAAGATAATGTTTTTTTGTATTCTGAATATGCCAATTCATTTTCATCATATAATGAAAGATAATCTCCGAAAATCAGGCGTTTGGCTGCGTAATATCTGGCCACATCAGACAACAGCATGTGGCGGTAATTTGATAGGGCACCGCTTAAGGGATTATATGTCGTATTCCAGAATATCCTGTTTTGGCTAATACCTTCGTCCTTTGTCGGAAGTGCAGATGTATCTTTATAGTATTTCACAATCATTCCAAAGGGCACCCAGTACCCAGGTTGATATGGCTGCGATACTTCATCAAATACCGGAAATTTTTCTCCATTCAAACGTAAAAATTCCTTCAGGTATTCGACTGAAGACAATTCTTTCTTTGGAAATATGACGTCCGGATAGGTATTACGTATATACGTCTGATAATACGGTCGGGAAACGAACGCATACCAAATAAGTTCTACGTCGGGGCGATATCCCAATACATAGTATGCATAATAGGCACTAAATCCTCCCGTATCGGATGAAAGACTTACCATGGCATCTTGTGGCAAAATACGTAATATATCCATTCCGAGTCGTTCCACGGTGCGATCCTGGGAAAGGTAAACCATATTGGCATAGTGGGAACGGATATTTTTTATCGGAATAAGCAAAAACAGAAGAGTAAGCATCAAAGAAATACACCATACGGGAACAAGTGTACTTTTCTTTTCCCATATCGATTCGATATTTTCGACTATTTTTTCATATCCTACGGCAATACACACAACAAGGAATACGTACGGAGCAATCATGAACCGTTCAACAGTCCCAAGGGCAAAATCGCCGGATGTCGGGAAACCCGCATAAAAAAAGTAAAAAATATATAAAGCAAAGGGTAGTAGAATTATTTTCCAGAGAGTGATTCCTTTTTTCCACAATACCCCTATACCGATACACCCAAACAAAAGCAAAATGATTCCAAAGTCCTTAACCATATACTGAAAAAGCGCCAAGACGTTAAGAATCCGGAGGAGAAAACTGTTTCCCGTACCATAACTTGCCCGAAATGTCCCATACTGTGCTCGTGTTATTAACCGGATAAATCCCTCAATGCTTGCCGGGTGTTCCCAGTCAACCGGCGGGAGAAAAGACGATGCAATCGGCGAATAAATATAAAACGAAAATCCGGCAACGACACAAAGCCAAAATACGATTGTCTTTTTTTGCAGTTTTCCGATAATATCCTTCCGCAATTGCCAAAAAAGGGGGAGCAGAAAAAATATAATTGCATGGTGATGTGTTGCCGAAAGTCCGGCAACAAACCCAATTGCATATAGTATTTTTATATTTTTTTCCTGTATATAGACAATCGAAAGGTAAAGCAGAAGAAGAAGAAACATGGTGTATAGACCGAATACTTCAGGGACTATGGCAAATAACCACACTGGATAGGAAAGGGAAAAAAGTGCAGCGGATACGATGCTTATTGCCTTCCGTACGGATAACCTTTGCAAAACAAGATATACAAGCATGGTCGAAACTGCCATAGGAACGGAAGAAAGTAATCCGACACGCCATGCAACCGTATTAACGGATATGGTATGCGAAAGGATAGCGCCAAGAAATGTATATAACGGATATCCCGGCGGGTGTGCTATTCCCCACGTATATGCCGCAGAAACTAATTCACCCGAATCCCCAGCGTATATGGAGATACTTTGGAGAGGTAGATATAAAAGTAGTGCTGAAAGAAAAAGGATTACGGGTATCATCATTCAAAAAAACAAACCGCCCAAATAATGGGCGGATTGTATATATTCCTATCTTTTTGTATTACTGAACACACCAATAGCAATGGGTTGCTGTTCCGCCACACGATGTCGTTGTAAGACCATACTGATCGTACCTTGTATTATTATCTGCCCTAAACGATTTAGAGTCAGGTTTAAAACATACGGCAACGTCTTGCGATGAGCCCGTTACGCTTATTTTGCCAAGTTGGGAAGCTTGTACCGTTGAAAAATTTGATTTTAATTCACCGGTATCCACAATATTTGCAACAACTTGAGACATTCCAGTTGAATTAAGCATGGCTCCACTGGGACCCATACTTGCTCCAAATATTGCTCCGGCTCCCGTACACAAGTTATCCCCAGCATCACACCATGGCATGCTACCTTTGAGTGCATAATAGCGGATTATTGCCGAATGGATTTCTGAAACCGTATTACGTACACCGGTGTCCGTTCCTTTCTTGAGCTGTTCGAACGGATCAAGCGCGCCAATAAGGCCGATTGCAAGTGCACCAAGGAGTGCGATCACGATAAGAAGCTCGATAAGCGTAAACCCTTTTTTCATAAAGCCTTTCATATGATCACCTCCCTTAAAAAATACCTCTATTATTGGTGTATCATCACCAAAAATTAAAGTCAACGAATATTACTTGAATTGTGCCGTCAGATTATAAATCGGTGTAATGACGGAAATGATAATGAATCCTACCCCAACGCCCAGGACAACCATAATAATGGGTTCTATTGCCGCCGTTAACCCCCGTACTAATACTTCTACCTCCGATTGGAAATAGACGGAGACCTTCTGGAGTGTTTCGTCGATTTTTCCGGTTTCTTCCCCGACCTTCATCATTTGGGACACAATCGGCGGGAATTCCTTATGCTGCGCAAATGAATCTCCCAAGGGAAATCCCTTTTCGACTTTCTTTGCGATATCATCGATTGCCAACCGGTACCGGACATTCCCAAGTGAATTGCGCAGAATCTTCAGGGCATCCAAAATATGAATACCGGATGCCACAAGCATGGAAAGGGTGCGGGTAAATTCAACCAATATCGTTTTTGTCTGGAGCGGACCAAAGACGGGAATCTTGAGTAACAATCCGTCAATAATATATTCTCCTGTTTTCGTTTTCTTCCACCGGAGAAATCCGTAGACTGCACCGGCAAGTAGCAGAAGTACCAACCACCAGTATTTGGCGGAAAAATCGGAAACGCCGATAAGAATTCGCGTGGTAACGGGAAGATCTATATTAAATTCCTTATACAGATCGGTAAGCTTTGGCATAACAACCGTCATCATGATGCCTACGACTATGATCATTGCCACAACGATAATTGCCGGATAAATCATGGCGCCCGTTACCTTCCCCCGGAATTCCCGCTGTGATTCCATATTTTCCGATAACCTGGCCATGACTTTATCCAAAAGTCCCGATGCCTCACCGGCTTTGATAAGTGAAATATAGATATCCGAAAAATATTTTGGGTAATGGGAAAGGGCAGCAGATAAGGTCCCGCCTCCGATGATCTGACGTTCCACATCGCGAAGCATGTCGGATAATACCTGGTTTGTCGTCTGCTGGCGCAGAATCGACAATGCATCCGGAAGCGTAAGCCCGGCGGTAATCATGGTCGACAGCTGACGGGTAAAATTCACGATTTCATTAAACCCAACCCGCTGGATCCTGTTGGTTATGGCAGAGAGGGGAGAATCTTCCGCTACGGAAAGGGATATGACGAACAACCCTTTCTCCTTGAGTAACCGCACTGCTGCGGATTTTTCCGGCGCATCGACCAGCCCGGTTGTCGCTTTCCCGTCATTGCCGAATGCTTTATAGCGAAAATATGCCATAGTTATGCCCGTTTGAGCAGTCTTCCCAGATCATCGGGACGCAGCGCATACTGTGTTGCAACTTCTACGCTGATTTTATTGTCCCGTACGGCATTTGCCAGTGACATTTCCAATGTCATCATGGAAAACTCCGCGGAAGTTAAAATCGTATTGTCGAGCTGATGCGTTTTCCCGTCCCTGATAATGGATTTGACTGCCGGTGTTCCTGTCATAATTTCGCACACCGGTACGCGCCCACCCGAAAGCGAAGGGATAAGCCGTTGTGCAACAATTCCTTCCAAAACATTGGAAAGCTGCAACCGGATCTGTGCCTGCTGGTGCTCGGGAAATACGTCAACAATACGGTCAACCGTTTGCGCCGCCGAGTTGGTATGCAGTGTCGCAAACACCAAATGACCGGTTTCCGCAATGGTAATAGCTGCCTGTATCGTTTCGAAATCCCGCATTTCGCCAATCAGCACGACATCCGGGTCCTCACGCAATACACTCCTAAGGGCAATTGACCAGGAAAGGCTATCCTCATGCATTTCCCGCTGGGAGACTATGGAAAGTCCGGTCGGATAGACATATTCGATCGGATCTTCGATGGTCACTATGTGAAGGGCTTTTGATTCGTTGATGGATTGGATCATTGCGGCAAGCGATGTTGATTTTCCCTGACCCGTCGGCCCGGTTACCAATACAAACCCCTGATGAAGTTTGGTAAATTCCTTGATCGTATCGGGAAGTCCCAGTTCCGCAATACCCCTGATCTTATTGGGGATAAGCCGGAATGCACCTGCTACGGATCCTTTTTGGTAGTACACATTTACACGGAACCGTCCTGACGGACTGGCAACGGAAAAATCGGTTTCCTTATTCGCCATGAAGATTTCCTTCTGTTGGGGATTCATGACGCTTAATACCAATTCTTCCGTTTCATCACCGTTTAATACGGACGTGTTGGCAACAGCGCGGAGTTTTCCGGCAACGCGGATCATAGGGGGGAACCCAACGATAATATGGATATCGGATGCCTCCGTCCGGGCGGCTTCCGCAAACAATTCCTGCATTGTCATACCATCATCCTTTCTAGTCCTGTGCAACACGCAATACTTCTTCCAGTGTCGATATTCCATCGAGAGCCTTCAGATATCCATCCTGTTTCATCGTGATCATCCCTTCCAATTTTGCCTGTTTTTCGATTTGAGCTGACGTTCCGTGGGATAAAATCAATTTACTGATAGCATCCGATACGGGAAATACTTCAAAAATACCGATTCTTCCCACATATCCGGAACCACCGCAGGTTGTGCACGCCACACCGCCGATTTCACCTTTTCCATGATACAGTTTTATTTGCTTATCCGCCGGGATAAGCCCTTCCAATACACTGCGTACATCCTGGATTACCGCTTCCTCAGGAGCATATTCTACCCGGCATTTGGTACATACTTTGCGTGCAATCCGCTGTCCGACAACGGCGTTGAGTGCCGAAGCTACCAAAAACGATTCTGCGCCCAGATCAATAAGACGGGGAATTGCACCGGATGCGTTATTGGTGTGAAGTGTCGAAAACACCAAATGACCGGTAAGTGCTGCCTGGATGGCAAGTTCCGTCGTTTCTCCATCCCGGATTTCGCCGACCAGAATAATATTGGGATCCTGACGTAAAAACGACCGCAGTCCGGTGGCAAACGTAAGGCCTGCGGCAGGATTAATCTGTACCTGGTTGACTCCGGAAATCTGATATTCGACAGGATCCTCCAGCGTCATAATATTCACACGGGTATTATTGAGCTTTGTCAATACGGAATAAAGGGTCGTCGTTTTACCGGAACCGGTAGGGCCGGTAACCAGAATAACGCCATGTGGCCGCGTAATGCTGTTTTCCAGATTTTTGAGTGCCAATCCGTGAAGACCAAGCTCCGGAAGTGACGGAACACCGCCGGATTTCTTAAGCAACCGCATGACTATCTTTTCCCCATTGACCGTGGGTAGGGTAGAGACACGAAGATCGATTTCTTCTGCCCCCATTTTAAAATTGAACCGACCGTCCTGGGGTATCCGTTTTTCATCAATTTTCATATCTCCCAATATCTTAATCCGCGAAACAACGGCGTCGTGAAGTCGTCTTGGCAATATGAGCCTCTCCTGTAAAATACCATCAACACGGAACCGCACTCTCGTATCGGCTTCCTGGGGCTCGATATGGACATCGGATGCCCGAATCTTCATTGCCTGTTCCAAAACCGCAGAAACGATCTGTGCAATCGGCGCTTCACGGATAACTTCCCCCAAATGTCCCGCTTCATAGGTTTTTATTTCCGTCGGGCTTGCTTCCTTGAGGGCTGCCGTAACGTCTTCTCCGATATTCTGGGAATAGAGGTTCACCATCGCATCCTCGATATCCTGTTTTATTGCCATATACGGAGCAATTTTTTTGCCCGTTTTCTTCTGCATGAAATCGATTGCCTGAAAATCAAGCGGATCAACCATGGCAATGGAGAGCGTATTGGTCTGTTCGTCAAATTTAAACGGTACGATCTGATACCGCCGGGCTACCGGTTCGGAGACGAATGCCGACACTTCCGGCGAAATAGCCGTAGTCTTGAGGGAAATGTATGGAGTAGAAAGAAGCTTAGCCCTTACCTGCACAAGATCCTCCGGGGTTACCAGTCTTCGGTCCGTAAGGATCGTTTCGATGTCCTGGCCGGTTTTGAGTGATTCGGTAAGAAGTTCGTCCGCCTGTTCACGGGTAAGCTTTCCGAGCTCAACACACACATTGACAATATCTTGGGCAGTAACCGACATACCTTCATTATGGGCAAAAACGAATGTATAATGCAAGGGTTATGCATGCATATCTTCTTTTAGGCGGAACAACAGACGAACAGAATAAAAAACTGACAACTTTATATATACGTCATAAGGTAAGACAATCATCGCGATTTTTGATTGATGTTGCCGATGGAAAACAATCCATAGGTATAGAGGAAATAAAAAATCTTACCGCGTCGCTCTGGATACAATCGACCAATAACACACCGAAGGCAGCAGTAATCCGAAATTCCCATAAACTCACCACGGAAGCCCAAAATGCACTTCTGAAGAACCTGGAGGAACCGCCGGGATTAACCGTGTTTTTCCTGCTTTCTCCTTCGGAACAGATGCTCCTTGATACCATTGTTTCACGCTGTATCATCATTCCCGTCGATACGGAACAACAACGACAAGACGTGCTGCAGGACGATCCGTTCACTGCTTCCTTGTGCGATCCCTCTATAACAATCGGTACATGCATCAAAGAAATGGAAACCCGTATTCAAACGAAGGATGATGCGCTCTCCTGGTTTGCGTCTATATCCAGGAGTCTGCCCGTACACATCCAAACACACCCGGAAAACCATGTATATATCCTCGTGGCGAGGCTTTTTCCACTCATACAAACCGCTTTTGACAGAAACGTTTCCTGGAAAACGGTCCTTACGACACTGATTATCCGGACCAAATCCCACCCGCTGGACAAGCCGGAAGAAAACTGTGTACAATAGCGTCAGTGAGCTTGGAAACCAGCTCATTTTTATTTGAAAACACATTTGTATGAGTCCAAAATCATCCTATACAGCCGATCAGATCGTCGTCCTTGAGGGCTTGGAGCCTGTCCGTAAGCGGCCGGCTATGTATATCGGTACGACATCGCTTGCCGGTGTCCACCATTGTTTAAACGAAATCATCGATAATTCCATTGATGAAGCACTTGCGGGGTATGCAAAAAACGTCTGGGTGACGGTTAATAAGGACGGAAGTGCTACGGTCCGTGACGACGGACGGGGAATTCCCGTTGACAAAGTTGCAAAATACAACCGGCCGGCACTGGAAATCGTCATGACCAAACTTCATGCCGGAGGAAAATTCGAAGGTAAAGCATATAAGGTTTCCGGCGGACTCCATGGAGTAGGTGCATCCGTCGTGAACGCTCTTTCCACAAAAATGACGGCTGAAGTCCATCGCGACGGATATATCTATCAACAGACATATTCCCGCGGAATTCCGACCTCCGATGTCGTAAAAACAGGCAAGGCAACAGACACGGGAACGATCACGTCATTTACCCCGGATACGGAAATATTCACGGAAGGAGCGGATTTCGTATTCGAAACGATCAAAAAACAGGTCCGTGACCGGGCATACCTGGTTGCCAAAATCGCATTCCACCTCAAGGACGACCGGAGTGGGGAAGAGGCACATTATTATTTCGAAGGTGGTATTGTGTCGCTCGTAAAGGCACTTAATCGCAATAAGGAAGCGCTCCATCCACCTATTTACATAACAAAAACATCCGCAGATGGGGAAATGAACGTTGAAGTTGCCATCCAGTACAGCGACAGTTTTTCCGAAACCGTGGAAAGCTACG
>CAZVTJ010000012.1:0-22906 GCA_964630015.1 uncultured Gammaproteobacteria bacterium
ATTTCACTTCTTGTTTCCGTCTTATCCATCCTGTCCGGAAGAAAACCGCCGGCAGGCATTCCACAGCAATCCTGGTCCGGTCAAAATAACGAACGGAGTGCCTCCGAAAGTGCTACCCTTATTCGCATTGTCGATGGGGATACGATTGAAGTATCGTTGGGTGGCGCTGTCGAAAAAGTACGGCTTATGGGAATTGATGCGCCAGAATCGGTCGATCCGCGCCGTCCGGTTGAGTGTTATGGAAAAGAATCATCGTCGCACCTATCGTTGCTTCTTGCCGCCCCATCCATTTATTTGGAAAGTGAAAGTACTGCGGCAAATAGGGATAAATATAATCGCCTGCTTCGGTACGTATTTACTCCACGGGGAGAGCTTGTGAATAAAACGATGATTGAGGATGGATATGCGTTTGAATATACCTACGATATTCCCTATACCCGAAGGGATGAGTTTATCCGTGCCGAACATGATGCGCGCAAGTCCGCACGCGGATTATGGAGTCCATCGGCCTGTGCGGGGAAACGGTAATTTTTTATTCGTGTGTGCCGATACGGGCAAAAATCCCATGCGGAACCAGTCGTCCATCCTGGCCCGATTCGGCAATTGCAAATTCCCCGGCAGTGATTTCCGATGGGAAACGGTTGGCAAGGGGTGCAAGCAGATGGGCAATGACAAGGGAGGATAGATCTGCGGTATAGGCGTTTACCAAAAAGAATACGGGATGATCGGATAACAACCGGAAACATCCATCCAGAAGACGGGGGAGATCATCTTCAATCTTAAATACCTGCCCCTTTGAACCGCGGCCGAACCGGGGCGGATCAAGAACAATGCCGTCATAGATATTGCCGCGTTTGGTCTCCCGTGTCACGAACGTTTCCGCATCCTCGGGAATCCACCGGAGAAGCGTTTCAGGAATTCCGTTTCGTGTGCAGTTTTCATGCGCCCAGGAAAGAGCGGGTTTGGAACTGTCCACATGGGTCACGCTGCAGCCTTCCTTTGCACATGCCACCGTTGCCGCTCCGGTATATCCGAAGAGGTTAAGGACAGACAATGGACGGGATTGTCCGGTACATTGTTTCCTGAGCCAGTTCCAGTTTGTGGCCTGCTCCGGAAAAACTCCGACATGCTTAAAATCGGTTGGTTCAAGAAGAAAGCTCATGTCGCCATAGGTAAGAATCCAGGGGTTTGGAACGGGTGTCCGTATGTCCCAACGGGTAGTCTCACCTTCCCGGATAAACCGGGCATCATACGTGTTCCACTGGTCGGGTTTGTGTTTGTTCCACAGGATCCGGGGATCCGGCCGGATGATCCGGTACCCGGCAAATGATTCAAGTTTTTCACCATCCCCCGAATCGACAAGTTCATATGTTGTCCACGAATCCGGGGAAAGAATGTGGAGGGAGTGCATAGGTGTATTGTATCATCGTATAATACCGCTATGAACCATATCCTCCTTTCCCTGTCCCATCCGGATGACGAATCGTTTATTTTTGGGGGCACGATTGCCCTGTATGCCAAAATGGGATGGCGCATCACGGCGGTGTATGCAACACATGGACCCGGTGAAAGCGGCAATACTCAGGACTTTTATGCACTACGGGAAAAGGAAACGAAGAAAGCGGCTCACACCCTGGGAATTACATCGGTTGAGTTTTTGAAGTATGCGGACGGTTCCTTATCTGCCCTTAACCCGGGTGAATATGAAGACGCACTGCACCGGATCATATCGCGCGAACTTCCCGATATTGTCCTGACATTTGATACGAACGGATTTTCCAATAATCCCGATTGCATAAAAACAAGTTTTTCGACAACCTTTGCGTTCCAAAAATATGCAGCCCATCTTAATGACCTTTCATCCATGGAAGCACCAATTGGCAGGGGAAAGGCATGGAAAGAGCATGATCTGATGCGGTCATTTTCCGAAGTGAAGGTTAATCCTGAGCCGCGGTTGTATTTTTGCTGCGTTCCCGAATCCCTTGCTGCATATATGAAGAAAGTCGGGGCATATCCAAGCCAGATGTATGGAAAACCATGGAACGGGACGGAGGATAGATCCATAACGACAGTTATCGATATTTCCGAAGTCAGGGAAATGAAAAAATCCGCCCTTCTGTGTCATGCCTCCCAGGAAACCGATGTCCGTTCATTTATTGAACCCGATAGTGCCAATCCGTTTCTGATGAAGGAATATTACCGGCTGCGAATGCAGGGGATATACGAAATCTTCATGGGGAAAACGGATGCCGTTTCCGATTCCCTCTAACTTCTTGTAGTCGGGTTAAACTGATACTATAATAGTATCAGTTATGAAATTCACCAGGACGGAAGAAGTTGCTGTTCTTATCGTTGTTTCCCTTGCCGGGAAAATTACCCCGATTACGATTGCGGAAATTTCCGCTACCCACGGGATTTCGGTTCCGTTCCTCAAAAAAATTACCCGGCTTCTAAAGTATTCAAAGCTGGTTGAGGCAAAAGAGGGTAGCGGCGGAGGTTATTTTCTTGCCCGCACCCCATCCGATATTTGTCTGGCGGATATAATACGCGCGGTATCGGGAAGCGGTGTGGAACCCTTTCTTTCCCCGGATGCCAATTCCTGTCCGTTTGGAAAACGGTGCATGCCACTTGAAATACGACGGTCCCTTGCATCCGCTCTGTCAAACGCCCTTACCACCGTTACTATTGCCTCACTTATGGAGAATGAACGTCTATGAAACCGGCACACCGTTTACTGGAAGTATCCAATCTGGAAGCGCGGGTAGGAACCGTGAAAATACTTGACGGTATTGATTTTTCCATCGACCGGGGTGAAGTGGTTGCCATTATGGGGCAAAACGGAAGCGGAAAATCAACATTTGCCCATGTTGTCATGGGAAATCCTTCCTATACCACCAGCGGTTCGCTAGTGTTTTGCGGGAAGAAGATCCTGCCGCTTCCGACCCAGGACCGTGCCCGGCTGGGGATTTTTTTGGGATTCCAGTCGCCGGTTGCCATTCCCGGTGTCAGTGTGGCCAATATTATCCATGAAATAGGAGTTATAGGTAAAAAAAACGGAAAAACCACTCCGCTTCGGTATAGTGATATCAGCAGCACTGCGGCAGATCTTGGGATACCGGAAAAACTTTTATCGCGGGGGATCCATGACGGATTTTCCGGCGGGGAACGAAAAAAAATAGAATTGCTTCAGGCAGTATTGCTGCGTCCCAAACTCGCACTGTTTGATGAACTGGATACGGGTGTTGATGTGGATGCTCTTTCCGTCATGGCCCGTGTAATCGGGAACCTTGCAAAGTCCGGGACGGGTATCATCGTCATTTCCCATAATACCCGTATTCTGCGGCATTTGCCGGTTTCCCGGGTGGTTGTCTTTGCCGGCGGACGGATTGTCCATTCCGGTGGGCCTTCGGTTATCGATTCCATCGAAGCAAAGGGATTTTCCCAATTTATACCGGAACTAGCCAACCCATGAAACACGTGATTCCCAAAAAACATCCGTACGAATTCGGATTCCACGAGAGTGAAACCGCTGTCTTCAAACCGAAAAAAGGTCTGGATGAACCGCTGGTAAAAACGATTTCGGCATTGAAGCAGGAACCTGTGTGGATGAGGGATTTCCGTGTGGAAAGTTTTGCCCGGTATAGGGGATTTTCCCTTCCGCAGTGGGGGCCGGATTTATCCGGTATTGATTTTGCGGATATGTATTATTATCTGCGTCCCATAGACCGTCAGGCAAAAAACTGGAAAGAGCTTCCGCCGGAAATTTTTCGGACGTACGAAAAAATCGGTATGCCGAAAATGGAACGGGAATTTCTTGCTGG
This sequence comes from uncultured Gammaproteobacteria bacterium, assembly GCA_964630015.1. GTDB lineage: Bacteria > Patescibacteriota > Microgenomatia > UBA10105 > UBA927 > CAZERT01. The sequence goes on from CAZVTJ010000012.1 coordinate 3,822, forward strand.
AGTGTCCGCACAGTACGAAAGCGAAGTGGTCTATAAAAGCGTCGTGGATTCGCTTTCAAAAAAAGGGATTGTTTTTGTCTCCATGGAAGAAGGCGTATCCAGATATCCCGAATTGGTAAGGGAGTATTTCGGCAAAATTGTTCCGCCGACGGATAATATGTTTGCGGCACTCAACAGCTGCGTCTGGTCCGGCGGAACGTTTCTGTATGTGCCCAAAGGCGTGCAGGTCGATCTTCCCCTTCAGGCGTATTTCCGGATCAATGCGGCTAGTATGGGGCAGTTTGAAAGGACGCTTATAATTGCAGACGAAGGATCGAGTGTCCATTATACGGAAGGCTGTACAGCACCGATCTATTCAACGGATTCCCTTCATAGTGCCGTTGTTGAAATTGTCGTAAAAAAAGGCGCCAGAGTGCGCTATACGACGGTCCAGAATTGGTCCACCAATGTCTATAACCTCGTCACAAAACGGGCGCTTGTCGGGGAAGAGGGAAGCATGGAATGGGTGGACGGGAATCTTGGGAGCAAAATGACGATGAAGTATCCCAGTGTCTATCTGGTTGGCAGGAAGGCAAAAGGAAATATTTTATCCATTGCATTTGCCGGGTCGGGCCAGGTGCTGGATGCCGGTGCAAAAGCAATCCACCGTGCACCGGAAACATCATCGCGGATCGTTTCAAAATCAGTTTCTCTGGGAGGAGGCAGAACATCGTACCGTGGCCGCGTTTATATTCCTGCCGGCGCAACGGATGCCAAAAGCGATGTCGTGTGCGACGCACTCATTCTGGATGGAGTATCACGTTCCGATACCTATCCGACCATGGACATTTTGGAGCGCCAAAGTCAGGTTTCCCATGAGGCAAGTGTCGGAAAAATCGGGGAAGAACAGCTTTATTATTTACAGTCACGCGGGATGGACGAAAACAGTGCAAAATCGCTTATCGTTAACGGATTTATCGAGCCGGTTGCGGGTGTTTTGCCTCTCGAATATGCTGTGGAACTCAACCGATTGATCGGACTGCGGATGGACGGATCCGTCGGATAGGACATTACTATGAAACAGATTATTTTTAGCGATACATCGTGTACAAAACAGTTTTCCACCCCGCAGGGGAAATCACGGGATATCACCCTCTTTTTGCTGGCAAAAGACCGTGTACACTATCAGCTTGACTTACTCCTTGATGCTCCCCGGTCAAGCCTACAGGTAGCCGTTTTTATAATTGCACTTCCCGGGTCGCATGTTTCCCTGGCCACCCGCCAGTTACACAGTGCCTGGGCGGGTCGAAGCAGGATGGACGTAAAAAGCGTCGTGGGAGAGGATGCCTCTGTTATCTATAACGGGTTTATATCCGTTGGAGCAAACGCCCATGGCACCGATGCATACGAAAGGAATGCTTCCCTGCTGCTTGGAAACCGTTCGAGGGCCCAAAGCAGCCCGGTATTGGAAATCGAAACGAATGACGTCCACGCAAGCCATGGATCGGTTACCTCAATGCCGTCCCGGGATGAACTGTGGTATCTGCAAACCCGCGGCATTGCACCTTCTGATGCGCTCCGGTTGTTGGTTACCGGGTATGTGGGTAGCGGCGACGGTCTTGCGCCGCAAAATGCGCGCCGGTGGAACGGGGGATTGGGCGTTATTACAAGATCATTGTAGGTTGTTTTGGCTTTGATGCGTGGTATACTTTGGAATACAGGAGTGCCTATGAAGGATATCCGTACCATACGGAATGATTTTCCGATTCTTAAAAGAACGATCAACGGGAAACGGATCGTGTATTTGGATTCAACCGCAACGGCACTCAAACCCCAACCGGTTATTGATGCCGTTTCGTCCTATTATACCCACCATACGGCCAATGTTTTCCGTGGGATTTACACCATGTCCGAAGAAGCAACACAGCTCTATGAACAGTCTAGAAGTGCGGTAGCACACCTGATCGGTGCAAAGCCCAATGAAATCGTCTTTACCAGAAACACATCCGAATCCCTCAATCTTTTTGCCTATACCTGGCTTGCCGGTCATGTTTCCCGCGGCGACCGTGTGGTCACGACGATCATGGAACATCACAGCAATTTCGTTCCCTGGCAACAGTTTGCAAAAAAATTCGGGTATGAACTGGCCATTTGGTATACCGATGAAAACGGATGTCTGGATGTGGGGAAATTGGATACGTTAATCACAAACAAAACAAAACTCCTTACCTTTACCGCCGCATCGAATGTATTGGGTACGATTCCGGATGTTGCCTCTATCGTGAAGCGCGCACGGGAAATAAACCCCGCGATCTGTATCTGTATCGATGCCGCCCAGGCAGTTCCCCATATGCCCGTTGATGTTACTCTGTGGGGCGCTGATGTTGTCGCATTCTCCGGCCATAAGATGCTTGGACCCTCCGGAGTCGGCGCTCTTTGGGTAAAGGAAGCGCTTCTTAATGATCTTCCGCCGTTTCTTTTTGGCGGAGACATGATTCGGGAAGTTCATGAAACGGAAACCGTTTTTAACGAGGTTCCGCATAAATTCGAAGCGGGAACACCCAATATCGAAGGGGTGATTGGATTTGGTGCCGCGGCTTCGTATTTATCCGCCTTGGGAATGCAGGATGTTAGGAGTCACGAGGAGTCAATCGTTTCCTACGCGCTTTCTCAGCTTGGGAAGATTCCCGGGGTAAGCATCTACGGTCCGAAAAATCCTGCAATCCGCGGTGGCGTTATTGCATTCCGGATGGGTAGGGTCCATCCCCATGATATCGCACAGGTATTGGATGAGGACAATGTCTGTATCCGCGTCGGGTACCATTGCGCCATGCCGCTTCATGAATATATGGGGATCGGCCCCACCGCACGGGCATCGTTTTACGTATATTCCGACAGGGATGATGTCGATGCGCTGGTTGAGTCGCTCAAAAAAGTGAAAAAAATGTTCGGGGAATAACGTATGGACATGTACAGGCAGGAAATACTGGATCACTACAGACATCCGCATAATTTCGGAACGATAGACCATGCCGCTTGTACCGCCGCTCTTTCCAATACTTCCTGCGGTGACCGGATTCAAATGGATGTGAACATAAAAAAAGTCGGGGAAAAGGAAATTGTCGATACTATCCGGTTTTCCGGAGTCGGGTGTGCCATATCGATTGCATCCGCGTCGCTGTTAACCGATGCGGTATCGGGAAAGGACCGTTCGTGGGTTCAGTCACTACAACCGGAATTTATCTACGATCTCTTGGGAACACCGCTTACACCGTCACGGATTAAGTGTGCGCTTCTTCCCCTGGAAGTACTTCAAAAATCCTTATCGGGAAAATAAACCTTGCCAACAAAAATCACTCTCCTGTATAGTGGTGTATATGGAAACACAAGATCCTTCCGTTGTCCGGACAATTCGTACATATACGATGAAGATAGACAGAAATCTCTGTATCGGTGCGGGAACCTGCGTTGCGCTTGCTCCCAAGGCATGGGCGCTGGATTCCGAGGCGAAAGCCATCATTTTGGATACTTCTTCGGAAGAATCCGATCAGACGCTTATGGATGCGGCAAAAGGGTGTCCTGTGGCCGCAATTACGATTACGGATAGCGCAACAGGTAAACAACTTTTCCCCTAAAACCTTATGAATGATGTGACGATTCAAATCGGTGGTGAAGCAGGGTTTGGCATAATGTCGGCAGGTACGATGCTGGCAAAAGCATTTTCGCGTGCAGGATACCACATTCTTGCAACGAACGAATATCCTTCCCTTATCCGCGGAGGGCAGAATACGGTCACTATCCGGGTTTCGGGAAAAAAGTTTTATTCGTTGACCAAATCCGTGCATATTCTTCTCGCACTCAATAAAGAAGCAATCGAAAAAGGGAAACAATCCCTTGTTGCTCCGGGGTGTATTGTTTTTGATCCCAAAGATACCGGTGAAGAAAAGCCGGAAGAACCGGCCGGGTGCAGCCTTCTTTCCGTACCGCTTACACAAATCGCCCAGGAGCTCAAAAAAGACATGATTGTGAGAAATACCATTGCAATCGGTGCCGTGATGGCAATAACCGGCATGGATTTTTCCTTTCTGGAAGGGGTTATTACGGACCAGTTTTCCAAAAAAGGGGAAGGGGTTGTTGCGGAAAATATACAGGCAGCCCGTGCAGGATTCGAAGCGGCAAAGAACGGATCAACCGGATCGCTGGTATTGGACGCCCCGTCGGAAAAGGAAAAAAATTATATCATGAATGCTTCCGAAGCGGTGGGGCTTGGCGCAATCGAATCGGGCATGAAGTTTGCCGCAATTTACCCCATGACCCCGATTAACGCACTCATTACGTTTTTTGCCGATAACGCGAAAAAATTCGGTATCGTCTACAAACAACCGGAAGATGAAATTGCCGCCATTAATATGGCACTCGGTGCATCAATTGCCGGAGCCCGCAGCATGGTTGCCTCCTCCGGTGGCGGCTTTGCCCTAATGGTGGAAGGTGTATCGCTTGCCGGCATTACGGAAACGCCGCTTGTCATCGATTTGGGGATGCGGCCGGGGCCCGCAACCGGAATGCCCACATGGACGGAACAGGCGGAATTGTGGATGGCAATCCACGCGGGTCACGGTGAATTCAGCCGGATCGTATTGGCCCCCGGTGATGCATCAGAGGCGTACAGTCAGACAATTGAAGCATTTGAACTTGCGGACAGATTCCATATACCGGTATTTATCCTGACGGATAAATATCTCAATGAAAGTCAGTGGTGTGTAGGCGAGGGTGATCTTGCCAAACGCAGTCCGTTTTCCCGGGGAAAGATAGTGTTTGACAGTGTACCTGCCGGGTCGGAATTTAAGCGGTATGATCTTAACACCGATGATGGCGTATCCATCCGGAGCGTACCGGGGGTAAAAAACGGCCATTTCCTTGCCAATTCCTATGAACACGATGAAGTCGGACTTACGACAGAGGATGCAAAAATGAGAACCGACATGGTCAACAAACGGATGAAAAAGCATGCGGCAATCCTTACGAGTATGCAGAAACCGACAATCGTAGGCGATGAGCATCCTGATATTACGTTTGTTTCCTGGGGATCGACAAAAGGCGCAATTCTATCTGCCATGGAACTTCTCCGCACAAAAGGAAAAACCACAAAACTTATCCATTTTCCATGGGTATATCCGTTGTCGAAGGATGTGCTGACTCCGCTTCTTTCGGGGCATACGCGGCTTATCTGTGTGGAAAATAACGCAACCGGACAATTTGCACAGGTAATCCGCGAGGAAACCGGTGTGACGATTCCTGAAACATTGTTGCAATACAACGGGAGACAATGGTATCCGGAAGATATTGTGGAGAAATGCATATAACGCCTATGGATCAGTCAATTGCAGTTACACTCGAACAACTTACGACTCCGGTGAAGCCGACGTGGTGTCCGGGATGCGGAAATTTCGGCATCTGGATGGCCCTCAAGAACGCGCTCGTCAAACTTGGCATACCACATGAAAATATCGTTATTGTGTATGGGGTCGGGTGTCATGCAAACATGCGTGACTGGATGCACGTGTATGGTGTTGAAGGGTTGCACGGACGATCCATACCGGTTGCCCAGGGAATAAAACTTGCCAATCCGAAATTGACCGTTATTGCGGTTGCGGGTGACGGCGATTGTCTGGGGGAGGGTGGAAACCATTTTATCCACGCGGCAAAACGCAATCCCGATATTACCGTTATTCTTCATGACAATAATGTCTATGGTTTAACGACCGGTCAGGCATCGCCGACGGCAAAGAAGGGATTTGTTACCAAATCGACTCCCGAGGGTGTTGCCGACGAACCGGTCAATCCGATTTCTCTTGCCCTCGTCACGGGCGCATCGTTTATTGCCAGGGGGTTTGCGGGAGAGATGGCAAACCTGACGGATTTGTTTGTCAGAGCTATAACGCATAAGGGATTTTCCCTTGTTGATGTCCTGCAACCATGCGTCACGTTTGATAAGGTCCATACCTATGATTGGTACCGGAAGCGTGTGTATACAATGGAATCCGTTTCCCAGTCGATTTCGGAGGCTTTTTCAAAGGCAATGGAATGGGGAGACAGGATTCCGACAGGAATATTTTGGTCCCAGGACCGTCCGACAAGCGAAGACCTCGAGACTGCATTGGATGGGAAAAACCTACTCGTTCAGACATCGGGGATACCGGACCGTGACGGCGTCCTTGCATCATACAGATGATCGTTGACAAACCGATTCTTCTTCATCTATACTTTAGCAAACGATTATGTAGAGTGCTAACTGTGGGGGAGCATACGATATGAGCGATCTGTATATGCCAAACGAACAAATTCTTCCGGTAGTTCCGATTCGGGATGGAATAGTATTTCCCGGCACGGAAATGATCCTGACGTTCGGACGTGCCCGGTCCGTTGCCGCAATTGAAGCTAGCCAATCTTCCAATAAACGCGTCATTTTGGTCATGCAGAAAAATGCCAATATCAGTGATCCGGTTGCATCGGATCTATACACGATCGGAACTGTTGCGGAAGTTGTCCAGCAGATGAAAAATGAAGGCGAGGTAAATGCGCTTGTCCGTGGGTTATATAAGGTAGACATCAATTCATATGAAGCGGTTGATCCGTTTTTTGTCGCCAGGGTGTCGGAAATCAACGATATTTTGGTTGATGATGACGAAATCAAAGCGCTGGTTAACCATTTAACCGGACAATTGCGGCAGGCGGTGAAGCTCGGGAAATCCGTCGATTTCCTGACGTTTATGAATATCGTTTCTTCAACGATGCCGCTTGTTTTGTCCTATCAGCTGGCGGGTATTTTAGATACCAAGCCGTCCGAACGGCAGGAGCTTCTGGAAATGACATCAGTGAAGGAACGATTGGCACGGGAGGCGCAGTTATTGGCAAAAGAGCTGAAGGTTCTGGAAATCGAGCAGAATATTGCCAGCAAAACACAGGAAAAATTTGATAAGAACATCAAAGAGCAGGTGCTGCGGGAGCGGATAAAGACGATCGAAAAGGAACTTGGGGAAGACAGCGACAATAAGGATGTGAAGGAACTTGCGGATAAAATCAAAAAAGCGGGAATGCCGACTGAAGTCCGGCAGAAGGCAGAAAAGGAGTTATCCCGCCTTGCGCAAATGTCCCCGTACAATCCGGAAACGTCCTATATCCGCACATATCTGGATACGCTCGTGGAGCTTCCGTGGTCAAAGGCAAGTACGAATGAAGTCAATATCCAGGATGCCCAGAAGATTCTGGATGAAGATCATTTCGGGCTGGAAAAGATCAAGGAACGGATTCTGGAGTATCTGGCGGTTTTGAAACTCCGGTTGCGCCAGGACGAATCGGACAGCAAATCCAAAGAGATTCCGGAAGATATGAAAGGTAAAAAGAAGGAAGAGGAAAAACCGGGTTCCAAACGGACGGCATCACCGACAATTCTTTGTTTCGTGGGGCCTCCGGGTGTAGGAAAAACATCGATCGGCCGCTCCATTGCCCGGTCACTGGGGAGAAAATTCGTCAAGATGTCCCTGGGCGGTATCCGGGATGAAGCGGAAATTCGCGGACATCGGAGAACGTACGTTGGTGCATTGCCGGGCCGTATTATTCAGGGGATCAAACAGGCGGGAACGAAAAATCCGGTGTTTATGCTGGATGAAATAGACAAAGTCGGTACGGATTTCCGTGGGGATCCCTCATCGGCGCTTCTTGAGGCATTGGATCCTGAGCAGAATTTTGCGTTTTCCGACCATTACCTGGAGGTTCCGTTTGACCTTTCCGACGTATTTTTCATTACTACCTGCAATGTGCTCGATACCATTCCTCCGGCACTGCGGGACCGGCTGGAAGTTATTCATTTTGCAGGATATACGGAAGACGAAAAATTCCATATTATCCGCGATTTCCTGTTGGAAAAACAGCGCAAGTTTACCGGTATACCGGACGGCGTGGTAACGGTCACGGATAATGCAATAAAAGACATTATCAGACGGTATACCCGCGAAGCGGGGGTCAGGAATCTGGAACGGCAGGCAGCGACACTGCTTCGTAAAATTGCCAGGAAGATTGCCGATTTACCCGATAGTACGTCGGAAAAATTCCACATAGACGCGCCGGATGTTCCCAAATACCTTGGGCCATACAAATTCAGCGAATCCAATGCGGAAAAGAAAGATGAAATCGGAATGTCCACGGGAATGGCATGGACCGAGGCTGGTGGGGAGATTTTGTTTATTGAAGTCGCGCTTATGCCCGGTCGGGGGAATATTATCCTTACTGGTCAACTGGGTGACGTGATGAAGGAATCGGCGCAGGCAGCGTTATCGTACGTACGCAGTAAACATACGGCGTTTGGCTTAAAGGACGGGTTTTTCCAGAAAATGGATGTCCATATCCATGTTCCGGAAGGTGCGGTACCCAAAGATGGGCCTTCTGCCGGTGTAGCAATGGCAACGGCACTTGTATCTGCCCTTACGAAAATTCCGGTCAAACGCAGCGTTTCGATGACGGGGGAAATTACACTCCGGGGTCGGGTGATGGAAATAGGCGGAGTAAAGGAAAAAGTCATTGCGGCACACCGGGCCGGAATCAAGACTATCATTCTCCCGAAAAATAACGAAAAGGATCTGGAGGATATACCGCAGACGGTGAAACAGGATCTGGATTTCCGTTTTGTCGAGCATATCGATGAAGTGCTTCCGATTGCTCTTACCAAACCGGTTACAAACGCGAAGCATTAAAAGACTCGTTATTTCAGGAAATCGTAGACGGTTTTTGACAGATCGGCAATCCGTGCCGTTGTTTCCCCTTCGTTTTTTACGTTGCTGAACAGAAATGCGGCAAAATACGTGGTTGTTGGTGAAACGACGATCCCAACATCATGGATAACTCCCACACCGGTTCCGATTTTGTGGTAGACGGTTGTATCGGCCGGAAGTTTTGCCGGGATACGGTCTTCAAAATCCGTGTCCTTCATGGCGGAAAACATATCCAGCGTCAATGCGTGATTGGCAACGCGTTCCTCGTACATTTTTTCCATAAGCAAAAAAAGATCCTTGGCGGATATTTTATTGTTGGCCATATCGGTTTGTGTTAACCCCCATCCGGTAAGTATTGTCTGGAGCATGGACATGCCGATGGTATGGTTTGCCAGAATATAGGCGGCAGTATTGTCGCTTTGTTTCATCATGAGTGATGCTAAAGTTTTTATTGAATACTGCGTTCCCGGTTTTTGGTACCGGATAGAACCTGTTCCGTAGTCCTGCATATCGTTTTCCTGGATGGAAACGATACGGTCAAGGTCGATTGTTCCTTTTTGGACAAGATAATATAACACTGCCAGAATCGGAAGCTTATTGATGGATGCTCCCGTATGGAGCGCAGTTTCATTGATTCCCAGTGAGATACTGTTTTGCAGGTCATATATGTAGATGGAGTAATTTTGTTCCGTATCGCCGATAGTCTCCATAAGCCGTTTTTTAAGTGTATTCATGTCCTTATTTTTTCTGAATAATCTGGTCAGGACGTTGGGTGGTTGGTCATCGGGGAGCGGGGATACTGTTTTTTTTGGGGAAAACCGTAAGGATAATAAAAAAATAATTCCACACAAGAGAAACAATATTCCAAACAGTAATGGAATCAAACGGAGTCGCTTGCCTGCCATGAACGGATTGTACCACGAGGGAAAAAGGGAGAATTGAAAGCCGTTTTTGTAGCGCGTATCGGATTTGAACCGATGATTTGTTGGATGAGAACCAACCGTCCTAGGCCACTAGACGAACGCGCCATAGCATATATACGATTAGTTTCAAAATTGTATCAGGTTCGACTTGACATCTCAATAAAGATTCAGGTACACTTTTCCCTATTGTCTGAAAGGCTCCCGAGCGTGGTATGCCACCCGGGAGATTTTTGGAGGATATATATGGATATAGCAGCAAAACAAATCCTGACCAAAGAAGGATTGGCTGAGCTCACGAAAGAATACGAAGAGCTGACAGCAGTAAAACGGCCGGAAGCGGTACAACGGCTTGCGGATGCACGCGAACTTGGTGATCTGTCGGAAAACAGCGAATATGCCGCCGCAAAACAGGACCTGTCTTTTATTGACGGCCGGATCATCGAATTGGAGGAAATTCTCCATACGGCAAAAGTAATTTCACCGAAAAAGAAAGATTCCGTCGATGTTGGTTCTAAAGTTACCCTGCATCTGAACGGAAAACAGGAAATGTATACATTGGTTGGTGAATGGGAAGCGGATCCGATGAATAAAAAGATATCCCATTCTTCTCCGCTCGGGCAGGCATTAATAGGGAAAAAAGTTGGGGAAAAAGTCGAAGTGGAAGCACCGGCGGGGAAAATCATATACAAGATATTGGAAATTTCATAAAGAAATACGTATATTAATCAAAAATCCCCGCTCTTGCGGGGATTTTGGTAGAATGAAGGGTATATGCCAACACTAACGGATCTTCGAGGTGAACGGATAAAAAAATTGGAGGCTCTGCAAAATAAGGGAATTAACCCCTATCCTGCTTGTGTGAAGCGAAGCCAGACTATTGAAGCCGCACGGTCAATGGAGGGATCTTCGGTTTCCATCATCGGCCGCATTCTTTCCGTCCGCGGACATGGGAAAATTCTATTTATGGATCTTGCGGATGAAAGCGGAAAAATTCAGATTGTCTGCAAGAAGGATTCACTTTCGGAGGCTGATTTTGCTGTTTTGGAATTTCTTGATATTGCCGATTTTCTTGCCGTTTCGGGAACGGTTGGTAAAACATCCGCGGGGGAACTATCCGTTTTTGCCGCAAATCTGACGGTTGTCCACAAGACACTCCGTCCTTTGCCAGATGCTTGGTACGGTCTTAAGGATACAGAAGAACGATATCGGAAGCGGTATCTGGATATGCTACTAAATCCTGATGTCAAACGGATTTTGGATACCAGATGGAATATCGAACGGGCCATCAGGACATTTCTTTGGAACGAAGGATATAAAGAGGTGGAAACACCCGTACTCCAGCCGCTTTATGGTGGCACCAATGCCAAACCGTTTACTACGCATATGAACGCGCTCGACAGTGATTTTTATCTTCGCGTCGCACCGGAATTGTATCTCAAGCGCTTGATGGTCGGGGGATACGAGCGGGTATTTGAAATCGCCAGAAATTTCCGTAATGAAGGAATTGACCTTACGCACCAACCGGAATTTACCATGATGGAGTTTTACGAAGCATATGCGGATTACATCCGGATTATGGATCTTACGGAGTCGCTTATTCGTTTTGTTGCCAAGGAGGCAACCGGAAACCAGAAGATACAGGTCGGGGAGCATGAGATTGATTTGTCCGGCTCATGGAGACGCATTACTGTTGATGAGGCGTTGAAGGAATATCTTGGTGTCGATTGGGACGGGGTGTCGGAAGAGGAAGTAAAAAAACTCCTTGCACAATATAATGTCGAAGTTACCGGCTCATGGACGAAAAATAAAGCATTGTTTGCCCTCTATGATCACGAAGTAACACCCAAACTGATCGATCCAACATGGGTGATCGATTACCCCCGTGATGTCAGTCCTCTTGCAAAGGAGCACAGGTCAAAAGAAGGCAGGGTGGAACGGTTTGAAGGATATATCGGCGGAAAGGAAATCTGCGACGGATGGAGCGAAATCGTGTCCGGACTTGAACAGAGAAAACGGTTTGAAAGTGAACAGAAGAATATGAAAGCAGGGGATACCGACGCCCATCCGCTTGATGAGGATTTTATCACGGCACTTGAACATGGGTGCCCTCCTCTTGGTGGAATCGGTATCGGAATAGACAGGCTCGTCATGTTTTTGACCAACACCTGGGCAATCCGGGAAGTCATTGCATTCCCGACACTACGTCCGCAGCGGCCAACCACCCTTTCTCAGTCAAACGATAACGGGGAGAAGAAGTTCAAGATAGCCACACCATCAAAATCTCCGAGGACAATAACCTATGACCAGGCGGAAGCGCTTGTTAAAGAGCTTACGAAAAGTTCGGGTCTTACCAAGCATATGTATGCAGTAGAGTGCATTATGCGGGATCTTGCCAAACATTGGGGAGAGGATGAAGAGTTGTGGGCTATAGCCGGTCTTGTCCATGATGCGGATTATGAAATGTACAAGGAAGATCCCAAAAAACATCCTTCCCTTATATTCGATAAGCTCAAAGAACTGGGAGCCGGGGAGGAAATTATTGCCGCAGTTGCATCCCATGCGTGGGGATGGAGGGAAGACCTTCCCGAACCTTCCAGTCGCATGGAATGGGCGCTTTTTGGTTGTGATGAGTTATCCGGCCTTATTACGGCGTGTGCTCTCGTTCGGCCGGATAAGAAGATTGCCGAAGTGGAAGTTGCCTCGGTCATGAAAAAGTGGAATGTTCCTTCATTTGCAGCAGGGGTAGATCGATCACATACGCAACTGGCTGCAGAAAAACTGGGGATTAACCTGGAGGAGTTTATTGGATTGTGCCTTAGTGCAATGAAAGCAAACCATGAAAAACTCGGACTTTAAGGGATCCCTCCTGATTGCAACCACAAACCCCGGAAAACTGCGTGAGTTTCGTGATTTTCTCCGTGATATTCCGGTACGGATTTATTCCCTTACGGACGTTGGCATAACCGATAAACCGGAGGAAAACGGGGCGACGTACGAAGAAAATGCCCTCATTAAGGCACGATTCTATATGGAAAAAACCGGTTGTGCGACCATTGCCGATGACGGCGGCTTTGAAATCGATGCATTGGGCGGGGAGCCGGGGGTGAAATCACATCGGTGGCTCAATCAGGGTAGGGAAGATGAAGATGAGGAAATTATTGACTATACGATCAAGCGAATGGAAAATGTCCCACTGGAAAAACGCACGGCACGCCTTTGTGTTGCCGTTGTCTTTTTGGTTCCGGGTGGAGACATGCATTTCGGACACGGAACGGTTGAGGGAATTGTTGCGGAAAAACCGGCACCGTTCCGGCATTCGGGATTTCCGTTCCGATCCCTTTTATATTTACCCCAGTATCGGGTGTTTTATATAGACAATGAACTTCCGGAGGATCTTAACGTAAAACTCAATCATAGGAAAAAGGCGGTTGACGAACTTATGCCCCGTATTCGGACATATTTTTCGGAAAAATCCTAAGAAAAACTGCTATACTTACGGTAAGAAATGAGGTCGTATGCTTGACAGTACATTTATCCGGGATAATCTGGACCTTTGCAAACAAGCCGCAAAAAACAAAAACAGGGTTGTCGACTGGGATGGATTTGTAGCGCTTGATTCCAAACGGCGACAGCTCATCGGACAGTCGGAAACTCTTCGGGCACGGCGCAACATTGTCAGTAAAACAATAACGGATGAATCGAAAAAGGAAGGCAAGGACATTAAGGAAAAACTCAAAGTCATTGAAGACGAACTTCGGGATGTTGAGGGAAAACTCCAGACCATCGTGCTTACGATTCCCAATGTTCCCCACGAAAGTGTTCCGGTCGGAAAAGACGAACATGATAATGTCGAGCTGCGCAGGTGGGGGAAACCGACGGAATTTTCATTTTCACCCAAAGATCATATCGAGCTTGCCAAGCACTATGATCTTATCGATTTCGAGCGTGGAGCAAAAGTCAGCGGATTCCGCGGATATTTCCTCAAAAATGAAGCAGCGCAACTGGAACTTGCCGTACTGTTTTTTACCTTTACGCACCTCGTTAAAAAAGGATACACGCCCCTCATTGCCCCGGCCTTGGTGCGGGAGTTTACGCTCTTTGGCAACGGCCAGTTCCCCTGGGGGAAAGACGAAGTATATGTTCTTCCCAAAGACGACCAGTATTTAGCCGGTACTGCGGAGGTTCCGGTTACCGCATATCACAGCGGCGAAATTCTTTCCGAAAAGGATCTTCCGAAAAAATTCGTTGCGTTTTCCCCCTGTTTCCGGAGGGAAGCGGGAAGTTACGGAAAAGATACGAAAGGCATATACAGAATCCATCAGTTCAATAAAATTGAACAGGTGATTTTGGCAAAAAACGATACGGATTCCTCCCTGTCACTTCTGGAGGAACTCCTCGGAAATTCCGAGGAGATTCTTCAGGCGCTTGGGTTGCCATACCGGGTGCTTCTTATGTGTACCGGAGATATGGGGGAACCGCAGGTGAAAAAATTCGATATCGAAACCTGGATGCCGGGACGGAGTGCGTATGGGGAAACCATGTCCGATTCCTTTATGGGTGATTTCCAGTCACGGCGTCTTAACATCCGCTACCGGAGTACGGATGGATCGGTCAAATTCGTTCACACACTCAATAATACGGCAATTGCATCACCCCGTATTCTTATCCCGATTCTGGAAAATTACCAGCAGGAAGACGGATCAATCAGGATTCCTGATGCGCTGGTACCCTTCATGGGGAAATCAAAAATCGGATAAGGGGCGCTATGCGGGATATTTCCTCATATTTTTGGCCACAGACGCTGGAGGTACTCCATTCTTCCCATAATCCCGATGCCAAAGTAATCCGGTATATGGGATCAGTGCGTCTTTTGGTAAAGGGTTCCATTCAGGCGGGGCCATTTATTACAAAAATGCTTTCCACCGCAATGGACAAATTCAAAATATTGGAAAGGGAATCCCTGTCGTCGTTTCTGATGCTTGGCCTTGGAGGTGCCACAACGCCAAAATTGCTTTTACGCAAATTCCCGGATATGCATACGACGATCGTGGAAATCGACCCGGAAATTATCCGGATTGCCGGGACCTATTTTGGCCTGGATACGCTTCCCAATACCACCGTTATCTGTACGGATGCCAGGAAGTTCGTCCGGACCGGTCGACAACATGGGAAACGGTATGATCTTATCCAAATCGATCTCTACATCGGACGAGATGTTCCCGATTTTGTATTATCACCGGATTTTTGTAAATCCATTCATGGGTTGCTCAAGCCCTTCGGGGAAATCTTCATTAACTATGATGTGGATGCGGGCTATGAGGAAAAATGGGTGAAGTTGTACTCTCTGCTTAAAACCTATTTTCATGATGTTTCCTCTATAAAAATCGAGCATAATATCCTCTTTCATGCGAGGGGCTAAAAAAAGTTCCGGAGGCTCTGTTTTTTTCCGCCCGGTATGGTATGATTTTAGGCATGTTTTCTTTCCTCAAGAAGATTCTCGATTCAAATACTCAGGAGGTAAACCAATACCGTGCGGTTGTGGATACGATCAACGGTTTGGAAGGGGAGATGCAGGCACTAAAGGACAAGGATTTTGCACTGTATTCTTCCCAAATCCGCCAGAAAATTCAGGACGGGGCATCGCTTGACTCCGTACTTCCCCAGGCATTTGCGCTTGTCCGGGAGGCGGCAGTCCGCACGATAGGCCAGCGTCATTTTGACGTACAGTTGGTTGCATCCATTGCACTTCATAAGGGAAAAGTTGCCGAGCAGAAAACCGGAGAAGGAAAAACACTTTCTGCTATTCCTGCGCTCTATTTAAACGCATTAACCGGTAGGGGTGCGCATTTGGTGACGGTCAACGACTATCTGGCACGCCGTGATGCCGGATGGATGGGGCCCGTATTCCATCTTCTTGGACTTCGTGTTGCGGCAATCATCAGCGACCAGTCATTTCTCTATGATCCGGATTTTACCGATGAATCGGCAGGGGATTTCCGTTTAAAACACCTAAAACCGGTGACGCGGAAGGATGCCTACGAAGCCGACGTTACCTACGGCATTAACAGCGAATTTGGATTTGACTACCTTCGGGACAATATGGTTTCGGAGCAGTCCCAGCTTGTCCAGCGGGGGTTCCATTTTGCCGTTGTCGATGAAGTCGATTCGGTTCTTATCGATGAGGCGCGTACCCCGCATATCATTTCCGCACCGGATACGGAGGCAACGCATAAATATTTCGAATATGCAGCCCTTGTGGAAAAATTACAGAAGGCAACGGATTACGTAATCGACGAAAAACTGAAAACCGCCCATTTGAATGATCATGGTATTGCCAAGGTGGAAAAGATGCTCGGTCTTGGCAATATCTATGAAGAGGATTTCGAAACGGTTCATCATCTGGAAGCGGCGTTGAAGGCAAAAACGCTGTTTATCCGTGACCGCGATTATATCGTCAAGGATAACCAGGTAATAATCGTCGATGAATTTACGGGGCGGCTTCTTATGGGAAGGCGCTTTTCCGAAGGGATCCATCAGGCAATCGAAGCCAAGGAAGGCGTTGCGATCCAACAGGAAAGCAAAACATTGGCTACCGTTTCCCTTCAGAATTATTTCCGTATGTATGAAAAGCTTGCCGGCATGACGGGAACGGCGGCAACGGAAGCGGAAGAATTCAAAAAGATTTATAACCTCGATGTTTTAGTTATTCCGACCCATCGTCCGATGGCAAGAATCGATAATCCCGACAGCGTGTATAAAACAACGCGTGCAAAATTTACGGCGATAGCAAACGACGTGGAAGAGTGCTATAAACGCGGGCAACCGGTTCTGGTCGGAACAACGTCGATAGATAAAAACGAAATCCTTGGGGATTTACTTAAACGCCGTGGCATTCCTCATAATCTGCTCAATGCAAAAAACCATTTGAAAGAAGCACTCATCATTGCCGAAGCGGGAAAGCCGGGCGCGGTAACGATTGCCACAAATATGGCCGGCCGCGGAGTGGATATCATCCTTGGCGGATCGCAACCGGAAGAATCGACAATGACCCATGCTGAGTTCCAAAAGGCAAAAGCCCAGTGGCAAAAAAACCATGAACAGGTGATCGCGTCCGGCGGTCTGCATGTGATCGGATCGGAACGCCATGAAAGCCGGCGCATCGATAATCAGCTTCGCGGACGCTCCGGCAGGCAGGGGGATCCCGGGTCCAGTAGATTTTACGTTTCGCTTGAAGATGACATTATGCGGCTTTTCGGCGGTGATCAGGTTTCAAAACTCATGACGATTTTTAAGCTTCCCGAGGACGTACCGCTTGAACATCCGATGGTATCACGTTCCATCGAACAGGCTCAGACAAAAGTAGAAGGATTCCATTTTGACAGCCGGAAACATCTTGTCGAATACGATGACGTGCTTAACAAACACAGGGAAATCATCTACAGGCTGCGCAGGAAAGTCCTGGAAGGGGAGTCGCAAAAAGACCGGATTATCGCCGCACTTAAAAAGGAAGTTGACCAGATCGTGACAGTATCAGCTCTTGAAACCGGTACGCCTGATATTTCCAAAATCATGGCGGAATTGGTATCCATAATTCCCTTTGATCCGCGTTCACAACAGGAATTAACAAAACAGCTTGAGCAGGATCCACGGCAGGAGGGGGTTAAATCGCTTCTGGAAACACTGGTAACTGATACGTATGAAAACAGGGAAAAACAGCTTGGTGAGGAATTGATGCGACAGATCGAGCGATGGGTAAGCCTTGGGATCATCGATAATTTATGGATGGAACATCTTGAAGCAATTGATGATCTCCGCGAGGGGATCGGACTTCGTGGGTACGGCCAGCGGGACCCGCTTGTGGAATATAAAAATGAGGCATTTACCATGTTTGACCGCCTCGTCAATTCCATTGATAGCGGTATTGTACATCGGATTTTTAAGGTACAGGTTCAGCTTGCCCCCCAAACAAATACCAAAGCTTCTCCAACACCGGATCTGGAAACGGAAACGCAGTTGACAAAAATCGCCAAGAAAGCACGGACGAATGATTCAACCGAAGCTACTCCGCAACCGGTTCAAAAGAAAAAAACACTTGGAAGAAATGATCCGTGCTGGTGCGGGAGCGGAAAAAAATGGAAGAAATGCCATTATCCGCAAACCGGATAAATGGTCGGTATTTTGATTTTCTACATAAACCCCTTACCCAATTTATGAAGGTATGATAGAGTATTACCATGCAAACAACATCCATCAGAAAAAGTATTTCAATATTTTCTATAACGCTGTACGCGCTTGCATTTTGTATTCCCTTTTTCTTTTCCGCGCAGCAACTCGTTACGGGAACGGTTATTAATTGTCTGTTATTCCTTTCGGCGACCCGGTTATCGAAGAAAGAACTCCTTCCGATTGTTGCCCTTCCCAGCATTGCAACGCTGTTCCATGGCGTTCTTTTTGGCCCGCAGACGGTATTTCTTTTCTATTTCCTTCCGTTTGTCTGGCTTGGGAATTACGCACTTATCTATGCGTTTTCGACGCTTGATTCGAAGCCGTATTGGGTTCGGATCGCACTGTCTTCCGCAGCAAAATATCTTCTGCTTCAGGCATGTGCGCAGGTATATTTTGCAAGCGGAATCGTTCCATCGGCATTTCTTGCTTCCATGGGTTACATTCAGCTTATCACCGCACTTGTTGGTGGAGTGCTCGCGTATAGTGTTACTAAAGTGATTACCTATGAACGAAGATAAAACACTTATTGAATTATTGGAAAAGAAAGAAAAACTGGTTGCGATGCTTGCGCCGTCATTTCCGATTTCGTTTTCCTATCCGGCAATTATTACGATGCTTCGCCGACTCGGATTTACCTATGTTGTGGAAGTTGCAGTCGGGGCAAAAAAAACCAACGAAGAACTGCATGCGCTTTTGAAGAAAGATCCCAATGCAAGGTTTATTACCAGTCCCTGTCCGACGGTTGTCCGGATGATCAAAAAAACGATGCCACAGTATGCAAAGTATTTTACGTATGATGTGGATTCTCCCATGGTGGCAACAGCCAAAATCGTCAGGGAAAAATATCCGGGATACCGTCCCGTGTTTATCGGCCCCTGTGCCATGAAAAAGCTTGAAGGATCCGAAGATGTTCCGGAACTTGATATTTTAGTCCTTACCTATATGGAACTGCAGAGGATTTTCGATGCGGCACACATACCCCAGGAGGCAAATCCGGATGAAAAGTTCGATCTTTCCGAACCGGGGGAAACCCTTATGTATCCGTTGGATGGAGGACTGTCGTTTAGCAGCGGACTGACAAATCAGTTGTCTTCAACCGAAGAAGTCAAAATCGTTTCCTGCAGGGAAAATATTGAGGCGATTAAGGAATTTGATGCCAATCCAAAAATCAGATTACTGGATATCCTCA
>CAZVTJ010000013.1:0-22107 GCA_964630015.1 uncultured Gammaproteobacteria bacterium
TCGATATGACAAAACCGGGGGTAGAACCATGGAAAGGAAAACCGCTTGATGAATTCGTCAAAAACTATGCGTCGGTAACCGTTGGTGTTTCCTCGGTTTCCGAAATCCAACCAGTTACAACAATCAACGGTCTTTCCGGATACCGTGCAGTGATGAAAGAAGTCTCCGGCGCACAAACAGATAACATCTTTTTTACCATTCCCAAACGCACCGACCGTGTTCTTCGTCTTGTGAATGCATCGGCGATTTTAGCTCCCGAACTGTTTACCAGAATCGCAGACAGTGTCGGATGGGGATCATAATAATATGGAAAAACGGCTCAAACAAAAAATTCCAGATAAAACTCAACAATCCACCGGTTTCCGTATTCCGGTATTTGTGGTTCCGAGTCTCTTCCTAATCGGTTTTCTCCTGCGGCTTCTGTTTGTTCCAAACCCAGGATTTGAAGCGGATATCACCTTCTGGAAATCCTGGGGGCTTGCTCCCTTTGACCATGGGCTTGTCTGGAGCATGCACAACACCAACAATAACTACCCCACCCCATTTGCCTATCTCTTGTGGCTTATCACCGCGATCTATTCGCTGTTTTTAAATCCGCATAATTTCGACCAATTCTGGACAAACACCAATGTCACGTTCCTGACCCTTGCAAAAATGCCTGCGATCCTGGCGGATATGGGGATTGCGGCAATCCTGTATTTCCTGGGAAAATTCGCGCCCAAATTTGGGTTTCCAAAACTCCCGCAAATTTTCTATACCATCCTTGCCATGCTCTACCTCTTTTCCCCGATTTCCATCCTGGACGGCGCGCTATGGGGGCAAGTTGATTCCCTTGGGGTTATTGTCTATATCGCTGCCGCGCTTTTGGCTTTTTCTAAACGGCCGTTTCTTGCCGGAATGGTGTACATGCTTGGTCTTATGACAAAGCTGCAGAATATGATCTATGGGCCACTATTGTTTATCTTTATCTGGCAGGATATGGGAATTACAGGATTATTCCGGGCTATTGCCGGGTCACTCCTATCGTTTTCACTGCTTAATATCGAATTCCTCTTCGCCCGAGATGCCGCCCGTATTTGGGCATCCCTGACTGATAATTATGATTACTTCCCGCTCATGTCGCTAAACGCCTACAACATCTGGTGGATTGTTGCCGGCGGAAACGGCATGCACGTATCAGATAAACTGGCGTCAATCGGTATTGTGAATGCAAAGACCGTAGGACTCTTCCTTTTCATCGGCGGATACCTCATGGCAACATTGTCTATGGCTAAAAATACCCTAAGTCAAATGTTTCAAAACAAACCAGCGCAAGAAGAAAGTACCGGGGAAGAAAATCCCGAGCGCTTGGAGCGCATCGGCATGTTTTTTATCGCCCTTATTCTTGCCGCAAGCTCGTTTTTCCTGTTCCAAACCGAATCCCATGACCGCTATGCATTCCCCATTGCCATCTTCTTCCTGTTTCTTATGCCCTTTATGGTTTCCTGGGTGACAACCCACAAGGAACGCGAAGTGTTTTGGAAGACGAGGATTTTTAAAACCTCACTTATCGGATATATTTTGTATACGGGGATTTATTTCCTCAATATGCACACGGCACTCATCGATAACTACCCGGAAAACGGAATCCCGTGGCTTCTATTTATAAATACCCCATCTATTACCATTGCCCTTTCCGTTCTTCAGCTTGCATTATTTGCCATGTTTGTTGCTTCCATGTATAAACGGATCTCCGGAGGGGTAATTTTACTTTCCCTTCTGGTACCCTTTGCGCTTATCGGCATGAAAAACCTGCCGCTTCTTACCAAAAAACCCGTTCCCCTTTCTTCCCTTACGCCATATATTGCATCGCAGGATTACGGAAAAAAAGTCAATAATATGCCAACGAATGCCTCCGGCGGAAGCCAAACCTGGGACCGGTTAAGTACACAATATGTCTTTTACCGAAGCGGTATCGGCACACACGCAAAAAGTTTTATCGTCTATGATATTAACGGGAAGTTTTCCCGCTTTACCAGTGATGTTGGTATTGATACACAGGCAGGAGGAAAAAGCAGTGTTGTATTTGAAGTCTATGGCGATGACAAACTCCTGTACCGTTCAGAGGTAAAAAAACGGTATGAATTCCCGTCATTTGCCGACATTCCGATTACCGGGGTAAAAAAACTTGCACTGGTTGTGCAGGATGGAGGCGACGGGATTAGTGACGACCATGCCGATTGGTTAAATGCCAAGCTCTGGCCGTGAAACTAAAATAAGTATCGTGTAGATAGTAGATTGTAGTTAGGAGATTCAGTGTCATCCTCACGCTGTGTCCAGCGTAGCTTTGCGAAGTTGGATATGCGGGGATCCATCTTCCCTATCTACTAGCTACCAACTACTATCTACTTAATTTATATGCATAAACTAGAACGCTATCTTGCTCTTTTCATCCTCCTCTTTGCTGTGGGATTTAATCTGTGGCTCTACCGCTTCGAACCTTCGTCAAAAGTAGACCCCAATGACAACGCCTTTCAATTTGGACTGGTAGACCGGACAAATGCCATTTGGAACTATGCTCAAACGCTCTGCTCAGGTAAAACTGACCCGCAAAGTCCAAAATTTTTCCTTTCCGGCATACCGGGTATCTGTACCCTGTCGCTCCTTTCTGATCATTGGGTACACAACTGGGCGCAGGGCTACAACCTCCCCTACTACTATCCCCATGTGCCCCAAATTGCCATCGTTTCTTCTTGGCGGTTTCTTACGGGAATCATCGGACAATCGTCATGCCATGGAAATTCGCTGTTCCCGCCGGCATCCTGTTCGCTATCCCTGTTTACCTATTACCACATCATCATCTACCTTTTATTATCCCTGCTTCCTGTTGCCGTCTTTTTTGGCATTAGGGCTTTGGGACTTCCGCTTATTGCTGCCGGCATCGGCGCGCTCCTTTCTTCCCACATCTCAACGGATGGCCTGTATGGACTGGACCAATCCTCCTATCTCTGGCGTGGCTGGGGGCTTTCATCACAACTGTTTGCCGCTATCTGGATGCCCTTGTCCCTGGGGTATTCCCTCCGATTTTTACTTGACCGCACGCCGATGACAACAAATGGAAAAATCCCCAAACTCTTTTCCTGGATTCCCATTGCATGGAGACGCTTTCTTCCTAACCTTCGTGGACCCTATCCATGGGCGGTTCTGTTTACCACTGCGCAGGTTGCCGGTCACTTGGGCCTTGGGCTTTTGATGTTTATTGCCATCGGCATTGCCGGAATTGTCCCGGCACTCAAACAATTCTTGGACCGTGAACCGATCCGGGCTGTATGGGAAGACCTTCTCCACGGTATCGCACGGATTGCATTCATCGCCGTTCCTTCTATCGGCCTTCTTTCCTACTGGATACTCCCGTCTATGCTCCTTGCTTCTTACCACAACATTTCCTTCTGGGATCCTGTGTGGAAGTTTGATTCCTACGGAGTTGCTGAAGTGCTGGTAAATCTGGCAAACGGCGTGCTGTTTGATTTTGACCGCTACCCGGTATTTACGGTCCTTACCCTCCTTGGCGTCTTCGTACCGTTTTTATTACCTAAAAAATCTTCCTTTTCACTCACACATAACAAAGACTCGGCAAAAATTGATAATAAACAATGGAACAATGGAGCAATGGAGCAATACACTCCGTCTTCTTCCCCACCTATCGTATCCCCCGTAGCTTTACGCGAAGGGGGGCTATCTACAAACTACAAACTACAATCTACTAGCCTTTCAATCTTGTTTATCTTCTGGCTTCTCCTCTACTTTGGCCGCACAACCTGGGGAGGCCTCATCGATCTTATTCCCGGAATGATTGAGTTTCACATCTCCCGTCTTATTGTGATGCTTCATCTGTTGTCAATGTTTCTTGTACCGATTGCCCTTCTCTGGTTAGCGGAAGAACTCCCTATCTGGATCCAAGCACTTGGAAGAAAATTTAAAAAAACAATTCCCGCAATTCCCCCGCTTGCGGTTGCACTGGTTTTAACTGCCCTTGCGGCGCTTGCCGCCTATCCACCAACGATCAAGTATGCAACCTGGAACGATGTACTCATAAAACAGGCAACGGGAAACTGGAATAAGGCGGAAGCCAGTGTCAGGGAACTCATGAATACACTTTCCACACTCCCGCCGGGAAGAATTTTTGCCGGACGTGGGGGCGGATTCGGCAAGGATTTCCGTGTTGCCGAAACGCCCTTTTATATGTTTATTTCCACCTTCGGATATCCGACTATTGCCTGGCTTCCGGAAACCTGGTCCATGAATTCCGATACGGAACAGTATTTTAGCGAAGATAATCTGGAGCATTACAAGCTCTTTAACCTTTCCTATGTCTTGGCTCCCCCATCCCAAAAACCCCAGCCTTTTTGGAAATTGGTGAAGGAAACGCCGTTATGGAACCTCTACACCGTCGACACAAGAACAAATTTTTCTATCGTACCCCCCGAAGTTTTGAGCTTGTCGAAGGACGAAGGGGGGCAATCTATCGTACCCCCCGAAGCTTCACGCGAAGGGGGGCAATCTATCGTACCCCCCGGAGCTTCACGCGAAGGGGGGCAATCTACTAATTATATAAGCGTCGGCACCTCTCCAACCGTTATCCATACAAACAAAAACCACCTCGTAAACCTCGTCCATCTCTGGATCCAGTCAGACAGTCATACAAAAGGCATCTACCCGGAACTCACCTACAAACCCATTGAACTTGGCGATCCGCGGCCGCAATTTTCCATGGTTGATGAGGCAACCTATAAACTCCGCGATGGAACCCTGCATTCACTCATGGGGCAGCGCCCGGTCTATGTGAGTAATCCACCGCCGATGACGGTTTCCCAGACACAAACCATTGGGGAAATGGAATACCGTGCCACCGTAACGCTTAGCAAAGACTGCGACACCTGCATCGCGCTCCTTCGCCAAACGGCACATCCCAATTGGAAAGCGTGGATAGATGGCAAACCAGTAAAACCCTTCACTGTCATGCCGTTTTACTCTGCAATCAGCATCACCCAACCCGGCACCCATACCGTCATCTTCCGCTATGAACCCTTCGGCATCAAAGTCTTCCTTATGGTCCTTGGGATTTTCACATCCGGCATTCTTCTGTTTATCTGGGTGAAAAACAGTAAAAGTAATTAGTAGATGGTAATTAGTAGCTTGGTGAAAAATCAAAGCAATAGATCAATGGAACCATGAAACAATGAAGCAGTGAATTTTCGAAAGATACTTTATACTTTATACTTCATACTTTATACTAATCTGATATGAAACAAACCCTTGTTCCTATTGCAGTATTTCTTGCCGGCCTGTTTGTGGTGCTTAAGACCGCCGGACCTTTCCCCTTCTCTATTACCTCAACCGTCACGCAAAAAAATGATGTCTTTAGCGTCAATGGTGAAGGCAAAGTCAGTGTTGCTCCCGACATTGCCTACACAAATCTGGGCGTAGAAGCCCAAGGGCCAACCGTCAAACAAGTACAAAACTCCCTCAATACTTCAAGCAACGCGGTTATTGAAGCCCTCACAAAAATCGGGATTAAAAAAGAAGACATAAAAACCACCCAATACACTATCTCCCCGATGTATGACTACACAAACAGCCGCCAAAAACTTTCCGGATTTCAAGCCCATTCATCGGTTCGGGTAACCATCAAAAACCTTGACCTGGTTAATGCCGTCATCGATACGGCAACGGCAAACGGCGCAACCAATGTCGGGAGCATTACCTTTGACGTGGAAGATAAAGAAAAAGCCTTCAACTCCGCCCGCGATCTGGCAGTCAAAGATGCCAAGAAAAAAGCAGACGATGCTGCACGGATTGCCGGATTCTCGCTTGGCCGCATTATCAATTACTCCGAATCTGAAGGCTCCCAACCTCGCCCCATAATGCTGGAAGGAGCCAAAATGGCAGGCAGCGCGGATGCAGTAGCAACAAATATCGAAACAGGCACATCAGATATCGCCATGACGGTAACCATAAGCTACGAACTGCGCTAATGTAAGTCATGTGCCAACATACCAATGAAACGCGCATATTCCTTGATCGCGCAAAAAAGTCAATGTGATATCAATGGCGCATAAAACTCCCGCCAACCTCTTGCGCGCTATAGGAAAAACAATATACACTCAAGATATAGTGCGTTTCTTTCCTTGTGTTCATGAAAATCCCTAGCGTAAAAAACATCCACCAAAAGCATCCCCACACAATGTGTTTAAACGGTTTCACAACCTGGATGATCGTTTTCACGATTTCTGCTGTCATCCTCTATATTGGATTAAACATTGCGCTCTTTCGTCTGGGAAGATATTCTGCTTTCGAACAATCGCTGCGGTTCTTGCATCAGAAGTTTTCCAATTCGCCAACTCCATCGCCAAAACCAACTCCAACCCCAACGCCCCGACCTATCATACCGTTGCCAAGTGAAAAACAAATCTATAAGGTCTCCCACGGCAAAAACAAGCAAGGTCCCAAGATTAAAGAAGCAATCATAGACCCGCTGACGCCAAAAGTTGGCGGTAAACAAACAGTTACCGTAACTATTGCCAATGATTCAGAAATTACTAAAGCGGAAGTTATTCTCGTAACAGACACAAAAAAAACCGTCTATCCTTTTAAGTTGATACAGGGAACAAAAACAGATGGGACATGGGAAGCGCAGTGGAATATGCCAGAATCATACGACTATTCGTATTCAATACGGTTTGTGATACAAAGCCAAACAGGAAATACCGAAAATGAATTGCTCTATCGAAAATAACTATCCTATATGAAGTATATCGCGCAATATATACTGCTTACGCTCGGCTTCCTTTTTATTGGAATAAAAATAGAGGTTTTTGCTGTCGATCCGCCATTGTCTGGCGATTATACGATGACTGAAAATGTTGTTTTTCCGAGTTTGATCGATCAAGATAATCCTTCGCGCGTTATTATTGGATTGGATGCCGGAACCGGAGGAAGAAATGAGGCAAAACTCACAATAGAAAATGGAGCGAGTTTAAATTTAACAAGCGAAAAAACATTTGCTGTGGGAGGTATTCAACTGAACAATGGCTCAATATTTATAGCAAATGGCGCCTCTATCAGAATTGGAACGGCAATCTTTGCGGAAGATACTGATAATGATCATCTTATGGGATCGGCATCAGGAAAAATTGTATCCGGTTCAACTATAATTGAACCCGCTGGCACTGTTCGAAGAAATACTATCACATCGATGACTTTGGATTGCAATGATGCCGACAGTAACTACACATACACTACCACAGGCAATCCCCCAGTTGCGCACTGGAGGCTTGACGATGCCACAACGGCAACAACGATTGACAATGCTGGAGCGCTCAATGGAACGGCAACCGGCACGACTGTAGTAACATCGGGAAAATACGGTAGAGCGCGATTCTTTAACGGATCAAGCGACACGATCGCAATCCCAAACGATGCGACGCTTAATTTTGCTGGTTCCGATACTTTTACGATTGAAGCTTGGGTAAAAACAACCGCATCTGACTTGCAACAAACGATTTTTTCTAAAATGTATGGCAGTGGAAAATACCGTGGATATGAGCTTAATCTGCTTTCAACAGGCCAGGTACGATTACTTCTCATCAATGATGCTTCAAATAACCGCCTTGACGTAGTCACGACAGAAACAGTAAATGATGGGGCTTGGCATCATATCGCAGTCGCCTACGACGGAAGTTATAGATCTTCTGGTGTAAGAATATATAGAGATGGACAAAAAACAAAAACATCTGCGCAAAATAACTCGCTCACAGGCACCATTGCTTCTTCGGCTCTGCCATCAATCGGATCTAGGTATGGCAACTATTTTATGAGTGGATATCTAGATGATATCCGTATCTATAATTACGTCCGTTCTGAAACACAAATACTTGAAGACATTAACAACTACTCCCCCGTTATTACCCAATATGCTGGCGACACTGACGCAGATGGGTATGGAACTGGTTCAGCGATCACAAATTGTAAACCGCTTTCCGGATATGGTCCGAAAAGCGGCGATTGCGCATCGTCTGATGCAACATACGGAAAACCAACGACAGGCAATCCGCCAATTGCCTATTGGAAGATGGATGAGACATCGGGAAAAACGGTGAAAGATACTGTGGGCGCGCACGATGGTATTGCTCTTAACACAACAATCACAACAGGAGTCAAGGGGAATGCTCGTGATTTTTCCGGGTTGACAAATTACATCCTTGTTCCTAAAGATGAATCGGATTTTGATTTTACAGCAACTTCAAAACTAACCATTTCCGCCTGGATCAAAACAGGGGCTGGTTCCGGATTAAATGAAATTGTTTCAAAACTTGAAAATAGAGTGCCCAACCGGGGGTGGAAATTTTGGCATGACCAGACAAATTTAGGTTTTGATTTTGCAAACGACTATACCAATGGATCCGATGTTATCCGTATTTTTTCAACCCCTTCCGCATCATTAACAGACAATAACTGGCATCATGTGGCTGTAACATACCCCGGAAGCGCAAAAAACGCAAAAATCTATATGGATGGAAAAGAAATACAAACGGAAGTAAAGTGGGATCATCTGGTTTCTCCGGTGATAAACAACGAACCGGTTCGAATCGGATATGGCTCCACTTCATATACTGTTATGGACGGACAGATAGACGAAGTTCGTATTTATAATTATGACCGCACCGCAGACCAAATCAGTCAAGATTATGGATTCTCTATGCCAACCTACACTCAATTCCCAGGAGATACTGACGGCGATGGGTATGGGACAAATGGAATTAGCGATGTATCCTGCGCTCCCCTTGCCAACTACGGCGTAAAATCAAACGATTGTGATGATTCTACAAGTGGAAGCGGCGCATATTCCACAACAATCACAGGATCTGCTCCAATTGCATCATGGAGTTTTGATGAAACATCAGGAACACTGGTAAAAGAAGACATTGCTGCGCAAAATGGATTAGCGGCAAACACCACAATCGTTGATGGTATGTTTGGGAAAGCACGAAATTTTAATGGAACAAGTAGTTATGTCACAATTCCAAGTGTTATTCGCGCTCTCCCGGTGACTATATCAACATGGGTCTATCTTCCAGCAACTCCTAGCGGTTGGGTAAGAATACTCCGATCTGATTTAGGAAACAGCAATCATAGCGGAGTCACATTTTCCCTA
Source organism: uncultured Gammaproteobacteria bacterium (assembly GCA_964630015.1). GTDB lineage: Bacteria > Patescibacteriota > Microgenomatia > UBA10105 > UBA927 > CAZERT01. The sequence goes on from CAZVTJ010000013.1 coordinate 9,194, forward strand.
ACAGCAACCGCTGCCGCTGACATTACTTTTGGAGACAATACGGGCGCAACCATAGCAAACCGTCGATCTCTCACATCTGCCAATGGCATACCGATCGGTCAATGGACCCATCTTGCCGCAACCATCAATGGAGCAACAGATATGCATATTTATATTAATGGCGCGGAAGCTGGCGGCTCATACTCCGGAACGGGAGGATCGATGGTTACAACGAACAATTACGGACTTATTGGAGCAAATGACCCATACTCCTTATTTTTCCCCGGTTACATTGATTCTCTGCGAATATACAATTATATCCGAACCCAAGCCCAACTTCAGGAAGATATGCGCAACGCCTTCCCCACTTTCACGCAGTATCAAACCGACGCGGATAAAGACGGGTTCTCCGCAACCAATAATTCAATTTCGACTTGTTTCCCTGTGGTAGGATATGGGCCGGTAAGAAATGATTGTGATGATTCTGACCCGCTCCAGCGGCCTATTATAACCGGCAATAATCCTGTGGCGTATTGGAAGCTCAACGAACCATATGCCACAAATGATGTTGATATTATAAACGGCAATATCCTCAAACCTACCGGAACCCCAACGCCAGCAACAGGAATATCTGCCTATTATGGACTATTGAACGCTCGATCTTTCGACGGATCAAACAACTTGAGAGCGTTAAGCCACTCATCCCTCCAGCGCAGTGGGAGTTGGTCAATTTCAGCGTGGATGTACCCAACAAATATCACTAATGGCGCCGCAATTGTGGGCAAAAACTCTGAATATCTCCTTCAAATTGACAATACAATACAGGGAAATAAAGTCGCGTGTTATATGTATGTGGATGGCTCTTGGAGAAACGTAAAAAGTTCTGATGTGCCGACGTTGAATGTATGGACTCATGTTGAATGCACCTATGATGGAACCGTCCTACGGCTTTATATTAATGGAGGAACCCCAACAACATCTAACTATTCCGGAACTTCCACACCTACAATAAATGTGTTAGATATTGGTCAGATAAATGATACATACAGGTTTGTGGGATATATTGATGATGTTCGGCTCTACAATTATGCCCGTTCGGCTACACAGGTGCTAGAAGATAAAAATATGTACATGCCAAAGGTCTCTGGATATACCGATAACGACTCTGATAGTTATGGAGTAGGTTCTTCTCTTTCAACCTGCTCCATGTTTCGAGCATATAATAATACTGATACAAATGATAATGATGCAACAATCCAAAATTAGACCAGTATTTTATTCATCCCTAGTATACTGAAATACTTTCTGTTATTGTTGTATACCTTTCTAAAAAATCTTGAAAAAAACTGTCATACCAGCGGTCCAGTGTTGTGAAAACGGAAAAGATGGCATTGACAAAGGTTGAATGAAAAGCTGGTTTTGGGGCGGATGATTGTGGGACTTGTGCGATCTGTTGTCTGTTTTGAAGCTCTGTTGTAACAGTTTTAAGGATCTCGGGAGTTAGTTTAATCTCCTCCGGTCCTGCTCTGGTGGCATTGATGCGTGACACTGCTTCTTCTACAATCTTCCTAATCGTTGTCTCTGCTCCTGGAGCAGAAAGATCTATGGGCATTCGGGGAAGAAGAGGGGTTATCTCTGTAAGAACTGCCTGAACCTGGGGATTGTTGGATTGGGAAAGAGAGAGTTGGTTTTGATCAGTAGATAGTAGTGCATCGGATTGTTTCAGTAAAGGATTTCTATCAAAGTATCCTGCAATACCAACAAGAGCGTCAGAGAGAGCATCAGGATAAGTCTTGATAAATGTTTCCACAACAGGTGCAGCAGACCTTCCGTTTAATACCTCCGTTACAATCGCTTCCCCAAGTCTGACGGGAGACATTTTTGAGATCGGACAGCTTGCTCCCCCATCCACTCCCGGTTCCTGGGCATAGACCACGCTGATGGGTGATGGAAGAAAAACAATACAAGAGGCATTTACAGTTTCCGGTTGTATAACGGAAAATCTTGTAGTTCCTGTAAGTTCTGTTTTTCCATCATCGGTAATTGTATACGTTTGAATGAGCACTGGTGGATACAATGACTGGTCAGTAAAATCTCGATTTTCAAAATCAATGTCATGAACACGATATCCACTGGATGGAAAGGTGCGAATTTCTATAGTTCTCCCATCTGATAGGCGTGTTGCTACAGCAGTTACTTTGCCTTCTCCGGTAAACAAAAATACTTGTTCTATTGATACCGGATCAACACCTCCTGCAACCATCACTTGATTAGTCAATCCAAATCCATCTGTTGGCTTTCGCGCACGGACCATTAATCGAGTACCTGCATGTTCAGAGTTTGATGTTGCATATGCTATTGAGGTTGCTGCGTTATCTGCAGTGCTAACAAATGGCGACATACGATAATTCGTATCATTCCTATTTTTCGTACCGATTCCATAATGGTTTCGCTCCATCAACCTTAAATATCCTGCACTTCCCGGAGGTGATTTCGATAGTAACTTCTGAAACTCCCGAGATAATTGTTGTACTAAATTGATAACAGCCTTTTCCGACTGAATAGATTGAAATCGGGCTAATTCCCCAACTCCAGTTGGATATAAAGATGTTAGCACTTGAGCATTAAACTCGCGAAGTGTATCTTTTGCGCTTGAAAGTAAGTTTGAAGATCCTCTTGCTTCAGTTCTGTATGCACACATTTCAGGAGTTAGTTGAACAAAGTAACGTGTAAGATCACCTGGTGTTAATCTTTCACTCAGTTGTCCCCCTCTATATACATAGGTTTCTTTTTCAAAATTACGTAACGCATTTTGTCTTTGAGCCGGTCGTACGTCTCCAAATAATGCGATTGCATTTGAATTTCTGGTTATAAAAGTTTGTGTATTTTGTGCCCTATAAAATAATCCATTCATTCTCATACGGTATTTAGTTTGTTCAAGTTCAATAACAAAGCGATTTAATGGAACCCGTTCTCCTGCAGACATTGCTTTTCTGATAATTTCAATTCCTTCTAACGATTCCCTTTCAATTACATATTTTTCTACTCTGTTAAAAATTTTTATTTGTGAATGGAGCCTTGGTTTTTTAGTAAGTGAACTCCATAAGCCATCTGCAATATAAAGTGGTTTGTTATTATGGTCAGTTAGCCAATAAACATAGCTTCCCCATTGATCTGGTTTTGACTTTAATTTTCTGTGGATTCGTGTACCATGTGGGAATGGAAAACCATTCAATCTTCCATTACCTTCAATAGCTGCATATTCGTCTGAACTATCATTATTATTTTTTATGAAGTCTAGCGTTCCAACATCTATATCCACCGTTCTAGTCACTTCAAATAGTGAATCTGGCAATAAATGTTGCCCTATTAGGGTAATAAGTGTTTTTCTTTGTATGTTTAAATTCCCCGAACCCTCTATTGATTCAGTAATACTTTGCATTTTTTGCGAGCCTTTTCTGATTTCTTCAGCCCATTCATTTATAGAAAATTCTAAATCTTTCTCAGGAAATTCCAACATTGGTGGAGAAATTCCTTCTTTTTCAAGTGCCCAAGCCAGAACCATGCGAGACATTCTTCCGTTTCCATCATTAAACGGATGGATTGAAATAAAGCGCTGCTGTAATTCGGCTGCTACTTTATATGGATCATGATTTGGATCTGCAACAGCCCGCTTGTACCACTCAAACAGATCTTGAAGCATCAATTCTATAAGTCGTTTGTTTGTTTGTGGTCCCTGAATAAACACTGTATATGACTCCGGAGTTAAGAATTTCCGCAATGTAGCATCATCGGTTTGAACAGTCGCTTTATTTGAGAAGTACGTTTCACCTACTGAAGGGTATAAAATCCATCCTTTATTTGGCTCTTTCTTACTATATGGAACCCACCGTAAGTATGGATTACTTTTAATAGTCTCTATTATCCGTGGCGAGTATTCTAAGGGCTCTCCTCTTTTAGTATATGATCCGCCAAATACTCCACCAGTGCGGACTTCAGGTGATGATTCAGGGAATAAAATAGTATACAGACGTGTCAAGGAATCAACAGACAACTCGTGTAAATTTTTACTCTCTCTTCGAACGGCTTTCCATGTATCCCATGCGCGTAATCCAAAAAGGCCTCGAATATCTTCTCTGCCTTCAATTAAAGTTGTAACAAAATATGGGTAATCAAACAATAACGCTGCCTCAATAATTTCATCTTGAGTATAGGTAATTTCATCTCCGTATCGTAACTCAGGTTGATATTGTTGAATATCATATATCAGAGCGTTTATTACATACTGAATAAGTGTGGCTTTTCCGGTTAACCCAGACATCGATCGCGTTAAAGGAACTGTATCTCGTTCAATTTCACGCCATTCTGGAGTTTGTTGAATTAACGCTATGCGTTCTGAAATATTCAAGGATGGATTTTCTCGAATTATACGTTGAGCGGGTATGTAGATCTTTTCATACCATCGTTTTAATAGTTGTTGTTCCTCAGGTGTTGTTCGTTCCTGAATATAGGCCATACCAGCATTTGCAGGATCTAGTGCTTTTCGCGTAATTGACGGTACATTTTGTGTTTGTGGTATAGCGGTTGGTTGATATGATACTATCTTTTGTTGCGTAAAGATTTCATCATAGTTTGGAATATCAACAAACGCCGCATCAACAATTTCAAATAACATATCATCGGAAAATAAATCGGAAAATTTTTCATATAATAATGGATCATTTGTTTTAAATTGATCAAACAATAATTGTCTGTCTACTGAACCCTCTGTATTAAATAAAATTGTGGCGATTTTTGCATATACCTGAAACACTAATCCATAATCTGAATATGACAATTTATATTTACCACCTACATATATGATGCTCGGGAGTAACTTTTCTATCTCATCAACTATATACCATTGTGTAGTAATCTTTGGATTTTGAAAATAATTCTGCTGAATTAGTAAATTTGTAATTTGGTATGTGGCAAGCAAAGCTTCTAGTGTCTGTGTTTTGTTCCACTCTGCAGAAGGGTGTAATGAATGATCTGTTGCGTGAAGTGTATATGCAATTGCTTTCGAAATATCAAGGATAGGGTCTATTAGTGAGTCGGTAGGTGGAAAAATTTGTTCATATAAATTTTTCAGTCGTAAAGCTGTAACTGGATCCGAAGATAAAATTGAATTTAATTCTTCTATGGAAAATAATGCAACTATCTGTTGTATTGGTGCTGTTGAAAGTATTCCAATGGCTTGTTTTGTTGCTGGCGATAACGTACAAGTAGTCGTCGATGCATCAGCATATACTCGTCCTGTAATTCTTCCAGCTGTACAACCAGAGTGTCGTAATACTGCTTTTAGTTGTCGTGCCAATGATTGAAGCATCGTTTCACAAGATGTATTTATTGAGTCATAAAATTTTTCGAGTTCGTATGCAATTACTGACGTTTGTTGTGTATTTTGGGAACTAGTACTGTCAAAATGGTATGCAATGTCCGGTTTGTTTGATTCAGATGATGAAGTGGGTATGGTATTTTGTGTTGTCTGTGAATTTTCAGTAAGTTTTTTCTGTATAAGGGGAAGGATTTCTGCATATAGACCCGGGGTTAATACTATTGGTTCACCATTTGGTCCTGCCCGGGTAGCATTAATCCGGAATACTGCTTCTTCTACCATCTTTTGAATCGTAGTATCAGATCCTGGAGCGGAAAGATCAATTGGAATACGGGAAAGAATGGGGGTAAGTTCTGTAAGAATTGCTTGGACAGTTGGATTTTGAAGAATTGGTTCAAGATTCACTGAATTCTTTGATAATGTATTTCTTTGTTCTACTTCATTTATCAATTTTTGATATTGAATAATCAAACCTTCAATCATGGATAATAAATCATTAATTTCTTGGTTCACATCGGCAGTTTGCTCTACTCCATTTTTAGTAATCAAAATTGCACGAAAATTCTCAAGTGCAGTAATTGTATCCTGTGCCATTTCAACCGAAAGAGATTGATTAATTATTCCGTCGGTTACAAAATCTTCGCGTATTTGCCTATCAGTAAGAGACATTTGTATGACAGTGTCGCCACCGGATTGAACAATAAGATTTTCCATTCGGTGCCCAAGGACCTCACCTAAAGTTACTCTTACATGCTGTATTATTTCTGTGTCTATTGCATTATTTTCAATAACTGAAGCAAGACTATTGATCCTTTTTGCCACAATAGAGCATACAGAACAACCATCTTCAGGTGTAGTTTTTCCAATTAATGAAGTTGTATTCTGTGATACACCCAAAACTGAGTCTGTTATTTGATTGGTATTCACTTGTGATACAACAATTTGACTCTCATGTGCTGCCAATATTCCTAATAACTGATTTGTTCCATAAGTTATATCTCCATTTCCGGATTGTGCATCAATGAAAAGTGATTCTGATTGAATATCTTCTGATGCACCATCATATAATGCTTCTGCAATCAAAAAATGTGGGCTGTCAATCGGGTTTGTTTGTAAAAATCCATATGATTCTGCAAGAGCTACTAATTCTTTTGGTAGTGCTACTACTTTTCCTTCAGAGTTAACTGCGTATAAATCAACCGCATATCCTGATTGATGGGGAGATGATCCTGGTGGAGCAACAATAACTTGATCGGCTTGCGGCTTGCTTTTGTTATCATTAAATAATTGCTCTTGAAATTCATAACTTCTGTAAGTATCGGCAATAAAGAGGGTATATCCATATGCAGTAACTTCCTTGGCAAATGATTCAAGTAAAGGAACAGCCTCACCACGAACCAAGTGTGGTTCACTGGAATATTGACTGAATTGTACCAAACCTTCAAACTCCGGCAATTGCTCAAGATTTACCAAGTTTGGTGGCACATAATCCCTACCAAAATATAGTGCCCAATGTGGTCCCCCATCATTTTGTATTTCACTAAGTGCTTGTTGAAAACTTGTCTTTACAAGAGTTTCATGTGCGGTTTCATCATAAGTGGCAAAATTATCAACTGTTATGTCGCTATTTTCAGGTACCGTTCCTGCAACTTCCGATGATTCGGCATCACGTATAAGTGCAATCCCCATCTGAATATCTTGTGTTCCGCCTGTAGCCATATTTCTAAAAGTAATATTTCCATATTTTTCATAAAATTCTTCTGTCGTAAGGGGAATTATTCGTATTTGGCCATCCGAGACTACATCTGTTGCTAAAGTACTATTTGCGGCAAATTCTTCCGGGTTGCTCCAACTATAATTAGCATCAGCAACAACTAACCTTCCGTCGGCTAAAGTATCAATGATTATTCCAACATGACCGGTATAATTACTCGGTCCATAAACAACAAAAACGTCACCTTTTTGTGGAGAATATTCCCCTCCTGGTTTCGTTGGAACCACGATATGTTTTCCATCAATATACGCTGGAACCCCGTTACGAATTGAGTCAAGTTGAGGTGCTATGAGTTGCCAAGCTTTATCGGCTTGAATTCCTCCGATAGAAAATATTCCATTTTCGCCCAGGATTCCATTTGCAGCGGCATATACAACGCATTCCACCTTGCTCTCTCCGGTATCGGACACTTTATATGCATCCAGTCTATTAAGCTCACTTTGCCCGCGATCGCTTAATATTGCCGCCCTCGCTTGGGTAAATTCAGGTTTTTGATAGTCGGGGTTTTCAGCCAACTCTTTATTGACGTACTCTCGAATAGACATTGTTTCGATGTGGTGGCCATCATGGTACCCGTTTAATAACATAGCCCAAACATATGCAAGTTGAACATCTTCCGAATCAGAAAGTTGTGTCAAAGGAATCTGAATTCGGTCGTCTGTTGTTTGTAAGCCTGAGGGTTGTTCTACAGTCGTTACTGCAAGTTCAGCTTCATGTTGTCCAAGAGCAAGACCCCTCCGATCTAGTTCTTGGCTAAGCTGATCTTTAAAATATGTTAAAAATGATGATCCAATATCAGGTTTTTTACGATCAATTGGGTCACCAGTAAATGGATTTATGTATTCTCCGACTGTTTCAATGTTTACCGGGTTTCTGTCACTGACAGATGGATCGGGTTCTGAATATACCCTGTATAATGCGCCTTTGGTATCATAAAAACTTGCTATTGCTACGGCTGATGAATCTACAACATCGTTCACGCTGGCGTAAAATATTCTATTAATCCGTTCTCCTTCGACATTAAGATAATAAAATTCCTGAACATTATCCCGTTGATCATGGCTTGTAATGTCTTCAAACGAAATATCATATTGCATCATTAAATCAGCAACTAAAGAAACAGTATTTTGAACCTCTCTCTGGGGAACATTCACTTCATCCCCTCCTGTAAAATATGATCCACTCATTTCAATACTTATAGCATTGGGATAACCGTTTGCCGCATATGAAAATTGCACACCTTCTTCATACATTGGTAGGTATTGAACAATCCCCTCACTATCTACTCCAAAATGTGCATCTAGACTTTGATCAAGCCCAGTATAGGCGCTTGTCAAAGTATCACTTAAACTATTAAATGTATACTTTTTATCCCACCCCGTGGGATGTCCACCTTGACCATCCCAGTGAAGGATAATTTCTTTTGGTACGACAACCATATCAAGTTTATTCGTATCATCGATATGTCGGTATTCCGTCGAAAATTGTATCGACTTTCCAGGATCCAATCCTCCGCTTTCAAAACCTTGATTTTCAATCATTGGTGATTTATCAAAATTCTCAAGTATTTCCTCGGGGAAATTCTCATCATTCTGATTGACTACTGCCGGCTCGGTGTGTTGTTCTACTACTGGTGTTTTTTCTATGTCTGTTTCTGTTGATTTATCTATTTCCGTGGGATTAATTTGAATTATTTGCGGCTCACGTTGAATAGTCGTGGTTGTTGGTTCCGTTATTGTTAAAATTGTCTGAAGTAATCTTTGGCCGGAATCTACAATTGACTGAAGGCTTGATATGGAAAATCCTACTGTCACACCGGTCTCAACGGCCTCCAGATGACTGAGTGTACGTGTGCTCGTAAGTGAATTATGTTGTCGATATTGTTGTACCGCGCTAATCATACGAAGTAACCCAATGTCTGCCATAAGGACTGGATTAACCCCACCTAATACCGGAGATATACTTTCAAGCCATAGAAAAGTTGGTGCCGAAGCGCCGGCGGTAAGTATTAGAGATAATTTTTCCCCCGGTGTTTTTGCTTCGCGAAAAAGCTGAACTAATTGATTTGCTGATCCAGCACCTGAAAAGAACATTCTGGATGATCTAAATACTGACCACCATTCCCTCGGCGATAACCCAAGTGGTCGCGTTAACGGAATGGAACTCAATACTGTTGGAATAGCTACCATCCGTATTGCTGTATTTATTCCTCCTAACACAGCTTCCTGCGCTTTTGCTGTTGTTAATGCTCCACTCCGAACACCTTTTCCTGTTAACGGGTCTTTTAATAAACGTTCTTCAAGACGTCCTGCCAATTCCCGTAAACTAAGTCCCTCTCTAAACTCCCACGTCCATAATTTTCCAACTGTTGAGCGAAATACCCACACAACGGGGTTAATATCATAGAGTATTATTCGTGCAACCGAATTACTTAACGCCGCTATGTAACTAAGTGGTGTATTTATAATAAGCGATATTCTCCCAATGGTTCGCCTAAATGACTGCGATGTTGGAATTTGCTGTAATCGTTGTTTTTGAACTTGTAATCGGGTATTTCTTGCCTCAAAAACACGCTGTATTGTCCTACCGGGTCCGGTATCATGACTGATAAACGAACGAAGTGCATTTCCAAAATTCCCATTATGCGCGAGTCGAAGGTTTCGGATGGTTGCAAACATTCCAACGGGTTTTTTCTGTTCCTGCGTAATTAATTGATTTATTGTCAGTATCTCATTTGTTTTTTTATTTCTGATGGACAAGGGATCTGCATTAAATGCCGGAATAATTTCAAAATTTGCAATTGAATCTCCATTGCGAGCAAGTATATATGCAAGTTCCTTAAGTAGATCAGATTGTTCTTTATTATAGTTCGCGCGTCTTTGTTGATCGATTGTAACAAGCGACTTCATTGAATAACTTTGAACAGATTTTCCGTTTTCATCATGAACGACAATAGTATCTTCATCTAAATATTGAACAATCCAACCTGGTTGGAGTACTTTCCAAAACGTAAGGATTGCTTCTGCACGTTTCGTTATCTCTTGGGTAGTTGCAGTAGAATCATTTGTGGTGTCAACTGATATAATTTGTGAAGCAGGAATCCATAATCCATTTATCTCAACAAGGCCTAAAGAACGAAATAATTCTGCGTAACGCGTGCTTGTTTCTTTTGTAAATCTAATCGGACCTGAATTATTATTCAGGAGTTGATTAATAATGATTTTCAATAGCGCTGGTGTGAGCGTTGTCCCGCCAATAGCCTCTCTGATTGTTACTGCCCCACTCGATTTTGTTCTCCAAACTAAAACTTCATCTTGGTCTGTTCCAACCGTAAAATACTCAGTGGTACCGGCAAGTATGCGTCCCGGAAGTGATCGTGTCGAAATCTGGTTTTCATCATAACGGGTTTTAATAAATCGAGAAAGTAAAGATATGACTGATTTTCGTTTTGCTTCTATTGAAGAAATACTTATCGGAGTAAATTGTCCTTTTTGTGTAGATGTTAATTGTATAACGACGTTGTGAATAAAGGCATCAATCTGACTTTGTTCTTCGTCCGTCGGGCTTCTGCCCGCCATAAGCGTTTTATATTTTTCCGATTGCTGCACAAGCGCTATAAATTGGGTCACTTGTTCCGGTTTGGTAAGCTCGCTTCCCTGTTGGGCTGTATAGATTTCTTGCACAATAGTAGTTAATTGATTTTGAAATGATGATGATGAATAATCATATTCTTTAGATTGGGATACGGATGTTACAACGCTTTCACCACTCCCGCTTCGTGTCGTCCTTTGAAAAACAGTTGGAAATTGGGTTATAAATGATCGGATGATAGGGCCAATTGGTTGTTTATTTAGAACTGCTCTTACAATAGTTCGAATAAACCGTATGGGTGACTGGAACGGGAGTGGACATGCTCCTCCCCCACCCACTCCCGGTTCCTGGGCATAGACAGCGCCCATGGGGGTAGGAAGGGAGGCGATACAGTCGGAAAAAGAGGTCGTCGAATATTGTTTTTCAATCGCTACATCAAAGTTTCTTGTATTTGCTGATTGTTCCAAAGCAGTATATATGTTCGAAGATAGCTGAAGCGCGTGGGAAGGAGTATACCCATAGACCGGTTGAAGTTTTTCCTCCGGCGTGATGGACACTTGGGTAGCATCTGTTCCATAGGTTTTTCGTATATACTCTTCTACTCCCGCTCTATTTGACAATTCGCCGACTTCCCCCGATACCCCAAGCATGAAGGTTCTGTTGTTTGCCGCCGCAATACGAACGAATGCTTCCATAGAGCGATCGATAAACTCATGCATCTTCTCCGATGTCACGGCAGAGGCAAACGATTCGGAAGGATCAAAGCCAAGAAGGATCATCTTCCCCTCTTGCAGCAGGAAGAGGGCGTTGCCAAACACTTCTCCGTCTTTCACCATCCTCACGGGAATAATATTGCTCCGTTTGGACAAGTGGGCCGGATTATCGCCAAAGCAGGTGCCCGAAACCACTCCCTGCCAGACATCAAGTAGGGTCCGGGGGACAAAGACCAGAGAAATCTCTTTAGTATACTTGGTTTCCTTCTGCACTGTTTCCTGTATGGATGCCTGGATTTGTTTGAGGAATTTGTAGTGATCAGATGCTTCCAGGGTCTTTTGGAAAAAGGCAATGGAAGGATGTGAGGCAAAGAAATCCGGAATATGGGTAGTCAGAAGTTCGCCAAGCTTGGTTAAAAACAGGTTCATCTCCGCAGGAGTCAGAGTGCCGGCAAGGTAACCGGGAATGATGGTATTAAGGCCGGAGGTGGCAAACAGCTCCTGCCAGAATGCGGTATATACCTCATTGGGAACGGTAAGCCCGCTAACAATAGCATTGGTCAGATTGATCCGTTTTTGTTCATCAGGCAACGAGCTGCCTGCAATACCGGTAATCTTTTTGGATAACTTCTCCCATGCCGAAGGGGAAATCATCGGTTGAAGGGCTGCAAGCGCATCATCCCGAGTCTGGGGATTAAGAAGCCGATCAATGGTCTCCCCAGATATCTGGGTGGCAAGAGCTTCAAGCTTTAAAAGATAGTCCACTGGTGGCGGTTTGGTGCCAGAGGCAAATGGTTGCAGGAATGTTTTAAACTGTGGTGTTAAAGTATCGGGGATAGAACGGGTAGTCTCCTGGAGAGTAAAGGGAAACGTAACCGTCACCGGAGTGATGGGTGCTGTGGCGAGTTGGGAGGATATACGCTGTAACACCTTCCAACGCGGGAGGGTCTGCCACTGGGGAATGGCAAAGTGGGTTGCCAGTTCCGCAAAGGAAGACTGGTAATGATTGTCCAAAGACCCAAGCAGGACATCCAGCATCAAAAACTCCTCATCTGTGCTAGGCACGTCCCCGAGGGAAAGACGGGAGACGAAGTCGGAAAACGTCTTGTTTTTGTTGTCGATCGCTTGCCGAATCTCACCAACGACTGCTTGACGACCTTCGCTCTCCGGAGAGGAGGCAACAAAGCGGGAATAGAATGAGGAAAGTATTGGAAACAGAAGTTCCCATCTGGCAAATACCGTTTGCTGCTGGTTCTCGGGGATGGAAGCAATCGCAAGCGCGAGAAGTTGTGGGCGGGAAGGATGATCGGATGGTTCAAGCGAAACCGTATTCACTACCATGCGGAATGCATCAAGAGATCCGAAGGTAACAATGTATTCCATTGCTTTGGCGCGGTTGGCATCAGAAATCTTTCTGTCACGGATAGCCTGGGCAAGATACTGGGCGCTTTGCGCGTCGCCATGGGAAATGATAACGGAC
>CAZVTJ010000014.1:0-20078 GCA_964630015.1 uncultured Gammaproteobacteria bacterium
ATTCGTCATGTCCATAGTTTACATGGACTGTCGGATATTTACGGAAACTATGCGGATTATTTTTTACCCCGGGAGTATATATCCCCCGGGGTAAAGAATTCTGATTGGCGGTTATGACTTCACCGTAATTTTTTTCGGTTGTGATTTTGGTGATTTGGAAAATGTAATCGTCATAACGCCGTGTTTGCACGAAGCTTGCGGCTCTTTGGATTCGTCGATATCACCAGGAACGCCAACCCGGTAGGAAAACATGGAGGTTGCTTTCCGGTAGAATTTTTTCTTCGACTCTTCCTCTTTTGTTTCTCCCTTGATCCAGACCACACCCTTATCGAATGTTATTTCTATGTCCTTTGGATCTACTCCCGGAAGTGCAGCCTGAACGTATACGGAGTGTTCGTCTTCCGCAATCGTGAGACCACCGGTTGGTGAAGGCAGTGCGAAATCATTGTCTTCATCAAAGATGGAATATGGTCGCATGGTAGGGAAGCGGAAGAACGAACTGGGAACAAGATCAATAGCCATATGTTCTCACCTCCTTTCCGAACTATCACTAGCACTCTTATAGCATGACTGCTAAATGTTGTCAATATGTTGACATTCTTCTATATATCCGATAAAACATTCTATACTATGAAAAAGCAAACACGACCATCGAGGGCACGTTCCTCACAAAACAAACCTTCAGTACATAAGGAACCTCTTGTGCAGGAACCGGAAATGATGCATCCGCAGATTCCGGAAGTGAAGTTTTCGGCAAAAAAAGCGCTTATTGCAGCAGGTATTCTTATCCTTTTGATAATCGGCGGATTTTTCAAACGAAATCGTGACCAAATGGTCAATTTGAAGAAAACTGTCATTCCGCAGGCAATCGAAAAAATAACCGGCGGGAACATGAAGATCAAAGCCATAGAAAAGGTTACGGAAAAAAGCGGTGTTGTGAGTTTTGATATCGTGTTTGACGCAAATGGCCAGGAACAACGCTATACATCATATATTACAAAAGACGGGAAGATTCTGTTTACCTCCGGTACGGTTCTTGCCGATGTAAAGGCAAATACTGCTGCAGGGCAACAGGAAGCTCCAAAAATGACGTGTGACGATCTAAAGAAAGCGGAGAACACGAAAATTACCGCCTTTGTTGTATCACAATGTCCGTTCGGCTTGCAGATGCAGCGTGTTATAGCAAAAGCAATCGAGGAACAACCGATGTTGTCAAAAAATATTGATGTGAAGTACATCGGTAGTGTGGAGAACGGGAAAATTACGTCAATGCATGGCGATGAAGAGGCGCAGGAAAACCTTCGCCAGATCTGTATCCGGGAGGAACAGCCGACCCTGTATTGGCCATACGTTTCCTGTTATATGAAAGCCGGAAAAACGGATGAGTGTATTGCATCAAGCGGTGTTGACAATACGAAATTAACCGCATGTACAACCGATGCGTCCCGGGGTCTTGCTTATGCACAGAAGGATTTTGATCTTGTCAAGAAATATAATATAACCGGATCCCCCACGATGCTTGGTAATGATGGACAGATCGTTTCGGAATTTGATTTTGGAGGTCGTACCGCAGACGCCATGAAACAGCTGGTTTGCTGCAGCTCCAAGACACAGGGTGAATACTGCAAAACGGATCTTTCAAAAGATTCGGTTGCATCCTCATTTTCCGAGTCGGGAGCAGGGGATGGATCCAGTGCGGCAGCCAACTGTAACTAAAAACGAAGGAAATAGTAATTAAAACGGAAGCTCCTCAAGACGACTCTTGGGGAGTTTTTCGTTAAGGTGGGTATATGCCGCATTCGTTACCATTCTCCCCCGCGGTGTGCGTTTTAATAATCCGGTCTGCATAAGATATGGTTCCAGTACATCCTCTATTGTTCCGATGTCTTCGGAAAGCGCTGCGGCAAGCGTTTCGATTCCAACAGGCCCGCCCTGATACATGGAGATAATTGTGGTGAGTATTCGTCGGTCGGATGCATCAAGACCCAGGTTATCTATATTCATAATTGATAGGGATCGTTTGGCAATATCTTCCGTAATGATTCCGGAGCCTTCAACCTGTGCAACATCACGCGCACGTTTGAGGAGCCGGAGGGCGATTCTTGGTGTACCCCTGCTGCGTGTGGATAATTCATGGACAGCCTCGGGTGTAATGTCGACGGATAGTGTTCCGGCGGCATGGGTAATAATTTCCTTTAATTCGGTCGGTGTGTAATAGGTAAGCCGTTCGATAACGCCAAACCGGTCCCGCATTGGAGAAGACAGAAGTCCGACGCGTGTTGTGGCACCGATGATCGTGATGGGGGGGAGGTCAAGCCGTAAGGTTCGGGCGGACGGTCCTTTACCGATAACGATATCAAGGGCAAAATCCTCCATAGCAGGATAGAGCGTTTCCTCCACAACGGCATTGAGACGGTGGATTTCGTCGATGAATAGAATATCTTTTGGCTGCATG
The DNA here is from genome assembly GCA_964630015.1 of uncultured Gammaproteobacteria bacterium. GTDB lineage: Bacteria > Patescibacteriota > Microgenomatia > UBA10105 > UBA927 > CAZERT01. Next base: position 2,456 of record CAZVTJ010000014.1, read on the forward strand.
TTGGTCAGTATTGACGCAAGGTCTCCTGCGCGTTCGATTGCCGGTCCGCTTGTTACGCGGACATTAACACCCATTTCTGTACCGATCAGGTGGGCCAGTGTTGTTTTTCCAAGGCCCGGCGGGCCGTAGAGTAAAATATGTTCAACGGCTTCATCGCGTTTCTTTGCCGCTTGGATGGCAATGGATACCGAACGCTTGACGGCAGATTGCCCGAAAAATTCCTTCCAGGATTTTGCCCGCAATGAAGATATCAGCCGTTCTTCCTCAACCGGCACCGTTTCCGTTATGCTTTTGTCGACTGTCGGCAGTGGTGTCTGTTTTTTTGCCATAGGTTATTTTGCCAGTAATTTGAGTCCCGTTTTAATGCGCTCTTCAATGGGTGTGTCGCGTGGTATGTGGGCAATGACTTTTTCGATTTCCCTGCGGTTAAATCCCATGGTCAGGAGCGCTTCTATGACTTCATCATCCTGTGGGGTAAGCATAAGGATCGTATCCTGTTCGATCGCTCCGATTTTGCTCTGCAGTTCGATAATGATTTTTTTTGCATTTTTCTGCCCGAGCCTGGGAACGGAAAGAAAAGGGGAGATATCGGACGATCGGATGGCAGAAAGGATTGTGTCCGTTCCCTTGTCGATGACGGGTAGTGCCGTTTTTGGGCCGATACCGCCTACGGTAAGCAACAGTTCAAAAAGCCGCTTTTCCGCCATCGTTTGGAATCCATACAGTTCGAACGCATCATCGCGGACATGCGTATGGATAAACAGTTCCACACTATCGTTTTCGTTAAGCGTTACATGGTAGGAAAGTGGCGTATACACAGCATATCCGACCTGCCCCGCCCACACGGTGAGGGGAGACTGTGTGTGATTGGCAACAATACCCTTAAGTGCCGCAATCATGCTCCGACTCCTTTCATTTTTCTGGAAAATGCATGGGTTAAGGCAAGTGCCAGGGCATCGGCAACATCGTCGGGTTGGGGAATTTCGGGAAGCCGGAGAATGCTTTTTACCATATATTGCACCTGTTTCTTGTCTGCAGATCCGATTCCGCACACCGTGCGTTTAACCGTCAGTGGTGAATAGGATAACACAGATAGGTTTTGTTCAGCACAGGATAAAAGTAAAACCCCCCGCGCTTCCCCGACGGCGATGGCGGTTTTTGCGTTTGTTTGGAAAAACAGTTCTTCAATACTTGCGCAATCCGGTTTATATTTGGAAAGAAGCGAAAGCAGTGCAGTGTGGATGGTAAGAAGACGTTCCTCTATAGCCATGGTTTTTGGCGTTTCGATGAGTCCGTATGCGCGTGCTTTTATGGAAGAACCTGTTTCCTCAACAACTCCCCACCCGCATCGTGCGGTTCCCGGATCAAATCCGATAATAGTCATACCTCTGGTTATAGCAAACCCGAACGCATTTGACCATCTCTGTTTGTATTGGGGGTCTTCTGATTTATACTGGATGATGGAAAGGGAGAGGTACTATGGTTTTCCGGTTTATCCTGACGGCAATCCTTGCCGGAATCGTTGCAATTGGGGCAAGTGTGGTTTGGCCGTATGTTACTTCATCACCACGGCCCGATGCGCTTGGAAAAATCTACTCGGCAGTCGGGAATGCGCCGGTTATTGTCCAAACGGAAGGCGTTGTGTCGTCACTTATCCCGCCACAGACAAAAGATAACCTCGGATCCGTTGCTGGTGCCGCAGCCTCCGCTTTGGTAGAATCGGTTGGTGAAAGCGCAAAAGATGCGGCTTTTAATAAGGCGCTGGATGAAGTGTTGAAACAATGGGACGCCCTCCCGCAGGATAAAAAGAACCGTATTCAGGAAAAAATCTGCCGCTGACACACAAATCTATTTTTTATGGAACAGACACTACAAGACCGAGCCAGTGAAATCGTGCGGAAATTGGATAAGGATGGAAAACGTAAAACGATCAGGGAGCTTGAAGCCCAGTCAATGCATGAGGGATTTTGGAACGATTCGCAAAACGCCGCACTCATCATGAAGAAAATCGCTTCCCTCCAAAAGGAAGTCGATGAAATCGAAATGCTGGAAATCCTTATCTCCGACGGGACCCAGGAGGAACTGGCGAGGGAAGTCAAACGCATGGAGTTTGCGCTCTATTTGTCCGGTCCCTACGATAAAAGCGATGCTCTCTTTTCCCTCCATGCGGGCCAGGGCGGTACGGAAGCGATGGATTGGACGGATATGCTCTATCGGATGTATTCCCGATATTGTGAACGCAAAGGATGGGAAGCCGAGGAAATTGACTATACCCCCGGCGACGAGGCAGGCATCAAAAGCATTACCCTTCAAGTATCGGGATCATACGCATACGGTTTTCTGAAAGCGGAAGTCGGAGTCCATAGACTTGTTCGGCAATCGCCGTTTAATGCGGATAATCTCCGGCAAACATCATTTTCAATGGTGGAAGTGCTGCCGGTGTTGGATGAAACGGAAAACGAGCAGATCAAAGAAGAGGATTTGGAGTGGGAATTCTTCCGATCCGGAGGAAAGGGAGGCCAAAACGTCAATAAGGTTTCAACGGCGGTACGGCTTCGCCATAAACCAACGGGCATCGTTGTCACGTGCCAGAGTGAGCGGTATCAGGGGCAAAACCGTGAATATGCCCTGAAGATGCTTCGGGCAAAATTATGGGCACTTGAGGAAGAGCGGCGGCAGAAGGAACAGACAAAATATAAGGGCGAATATAAAACTCCGGGATGGGGAAACCAGATCAGATCATATGTCCTGCATCCGTATCACATGGTGAAGGATCTGCGCACACAGTATGAAACAGGCAATACACAACGTGTGCTTGATGGAGACATTGATGATTTCATAATGGAATACTTGAAAAAAATATCCTAATGCTGTCATAATGGCACCACGTATGCAAAAAATTGATCCGACCAAACCCCAACCACATACAAAAAAAGTGATTTCCCTAACGCCCATTGTTGTAGGTGTGTATATTGTTCTTATCGGTTTGGGTGTTGGGACGGGATATTTGTTAAGTTCCCCTAAAGCGGCCAGCCAGACACCCGGGCAGACCGCAGTGACAACAGAAGGCGGTAAAACGGTATACGGATCAAGCGACACAAAAACATTTTCCGACAGCGCAGTGGGCGTTATCCAAAAAGACGGAATTGATGGGGAAGGAACCCATTCGCTTATCCGGGATGGTGGTCCAAGCCAAACGGCGTGTCTTGTTTCTTCCGTCATGGATCTGTCTCAGTTTATCGGAAAAAAGGTGAAAATTTGGGGAAAAACCAATGCAGCCCAAGTGTGTCCGTGGTTTATGGATGTTGGTCGGGTTGAATTACAATAAGGCATGATTCGTTTTGATCACGTTACAAAACAGTTTAGCGGTATAGCCAATCCTGCCCTGGAAGACGTTACTGTCGAGATAGGGGATGGGGAATTTGTGTTTCTCATCGGACCATCAGGAGCGGGAAAAAGCACATTTCTTCGCTGTATTCTTCGCGATGTTATTCCTACAAGCGGAGTCGTAGAGGTTAACGAATGGGATACCGCAAAAATTCCTTCCGGAAAAATCCACATATTCCGTCGTCAGATAGGCATGGTGTTCCAGGATTTTAAATTACTCACGGACAGGACTGTTGAGGAAAATATTGCCCTGAGCGTGGAAATATTGGGAAAACCGAAATCGGAAATCATCTCCCGGGTGAAGGAAGTATTGGACCTTGTTGATCTTTCGGGTAAGGCAAAATATTTTCCACTCCAGCTTTCCGCAGGGGAACTCCAGCGTATTTCCATAGCACGCGCCATTGCAGGAGGACCTGCAATTTTGCTTGCGGATGAACCGACCGGGAATCTGGATCCGGAAACAGGTTGGGGAATTATGGAAATTTTAAAGGAAATAAATGCAATGGGAACAACCATCATTATGGCAACACATAACGATAGTTTCGTTAATCAGATGAAGAAACGCACGATTACGATAAAAGACGGAAAAATCCACAGGGATGAGGAAAAAGGCAAATACCACATGGTAAAACACGAACATAAAGCCCATGAACAGGAAAAACACGGGAGTCATAAAAAAGAGGAGGAAGAACATCATGGCAGCGATTAATTCCCCCTGGTCCCATATCAGAAGAACACCGTACCAGTCGCTTGCTGCGATTCTGACGATGTTCCTGACGTTTTTGCTTGCCGGAATCGTTGGCATTTCGTCTTTTGCTTCCCATTTGATTCTTGTTTATTTTGAAGGGAAACCCCAGTTGACGGTATTTTTTATGGAAAAGGCAGGAAAGCCGGAAGCGGATTCGTTGGTTGCGACACTGAAACAGACGGGGAAAGTCGCATCGACAAAATTCGTTTCCAAGGATGAAGCGCTTGCCATATACCGCGAGCAAAACAAAAACGATCCGCTGCTTCTGGAAATGGTGACCACCGATGTCCTTCCTGCATCTCTTGAAGTGACTGCCGTTGATCCGTCGTACCTAAAGGACCTTGAGCCGGTTATTAAAGGTGCCCAGGGGGTTGAGGAAGTGGTGTTCCAGCGTGATGTCGTTGACGCGCTTATCAAGTGGACGAATGCAATCCGCATCATCGGAATGGTGTTTGCGCTCCTTTTAGCGTTTGATTCGCTCCTTATTCTTATGACTGTCATCGGCATGAAGATAGCACTGCGTAAGGATGAGCTGGAAATTTTGCGGCTTATCGGCGCATCGCCTTGGTATATCAAGCGGCCGTTCGTGCTGGAAGGGGCGCTCTACGGATGGATCGGTTCGTTTGTTGCATGGGCAGTCGTGATGGGGGGAGTATTGTGGGGAAGAACCGCCCTTTTGTCTTTCCTTGGGGTCATACCGTCAATATCGGCATTACTATCATCGCCTACGGGGCAACCATTTCTTGTGTTTGCCGCAGCGTTTTTCGTATCCATGGTCGTAAGCGGTGCAATGCTTGGTGCAATCGGAAGCTTAATTGCTTCAGGACGGTATGTCCGTTCATAGGAAACGGATATACGCATGAAACAGACCGTATTTTTCATTATCGCCTGTTTAGTATTCTTTACCGCGGCATTCCCCGTTTCTGCTCAAAATGCATCGGCGGTTGATGATAAGATCCGTCAGCTTCAGGAAAAAATCGGACAGCTCCAGAGCCAGGAAGGATCCCTGTCAAAGGAAATCGGAATTTTATCCAATTCCATTGAACTCACGAATCTCCAGATTGCGGCAAAAAAGGGAACCATTGCAAAACTGGAAGTGGAAATTCAGGATATAAGCCAACAAATTGAACGGATTGAGGAAAACCTTCGGTTACAGATAGCACAATACCAAATACGGATCCCCTATACCTATAAAAGTCAGGTAACACCGCAATTCGGGGTCATGCTGTTGACGGACAATATCGAAAAAGCAATATATCGAGCACAGTTTTTTTCCCGTATGCAGAAAATCAGTTCGCAGAATCTTATTGCACTCAAAAAAACGCAAAATGGGTTTGCCCAGCAGAAGGATCTTCGCGAATCGAAAAAATCCCAACAGGAAAGCCTGAAGAACGAGCTTGTTGCCGACTATATAAAACTCGATTCCCAAAAAAAGCAAAAACAGCAGATGCTTACGGATACGAAAAATAGTGAGGCGGTATATAAAACACTACTCGCCCAAGCTATGGCGGAAAAACAGGCAATCGAAAAGGCAATCATAAATTCAACACAGGTTGGCCCGGTAAAAAAAGGCGACCCGATTGCGCTTTTTGGAAACAGCGGATATCCGGGATGTTCGACGGGACCACACCTTCATTTTGAAGTCCGACAGAGCGGATCATGGGTGAATGCGGAATCATATCTGTCCGGCCGTGATGTAGGGGATGACCAAAATGGAGGGACGAGCCATATCGGAAGCGGATCATGGGATTGGCCATTGGAGGGTGATATCGTGGTAACGCAACGGTATGGAAAAACACCCTATTCCTGGCGGTACTCCTATAGCGGCGGTATCCATACCGGAGTGGATATGATAAGTAACACTTCAACCGTCATCCGTGCCCCGGCCGACGGAACGCTGTATAGTTCCAGTGAATCATGCGGTTCGGGAAGCATCATAAAGATCAAATATATCGAACACGGAAACGGGACAACAAGCTTCTATCTTCACGTACAATAATATTTATATTAAACTATTTTTATGCCTGCTCCCCGGGTTTTGTCGTGTATTTGTATCCTGGTGTTGTGGATGGCTTGCGGTAGCGTTGTCCATGCGGCCAAGTCCGTTGCCATCTCGCTTGATAAAGACAGTATAAAAGGTGAGGATGAAGTCCACATAAGTGCATCATTATCCGGTTTCCTTTCCGATGAAGTAATAAAAATCAAAGGAGCATTTTTTCTTGACGGATCGTCCAACTATTTCGGATATACGAAAAACGGTGATGCATGGATCAAATGCGGCGATGCAACGGCAAACCAGATGGAAGTAAATCTTTCCCAGTGGAATAATCAACTGACACTCCGTTCGGATTTTGGCGATAGCGGCTTTTCCGGGGAAGGGGAATATAGGGTGAAAATCGGATACTATAGTAAATCATCAAGCGGAACATACGGGTCCGTTTCCTGGTCAAATTCCCTGCCGATTATCATTAACCTGCCCGATCCGACCCCTACACCCATTCCGACCAGTACGCCTCCTCCCACACCCACCAAAATCCCGACACTCACCGTAGCGCCAACATCCCCGCCGCCCACACAAACACCGACTACTCCACAGGAGCAATCCACACGTACGCCTTCCCCGACGCTTCCTCCGACAGGAATCCGTCAAATTCCGCCGCGTGTTTCGCCGTCATCCCAGGGCGTGTTTCCCGATGTCTTGGGTAGCAGTGCGGAGTCAACAATAGAAGGACTTCGGGATCACCCGGTGGCAAGTGATTCGTCGAAGGAAAAACTGCGTATGGCAAGCACCGCACTTGCATTTATCGGTATGGGGCTTGCCGTGTTGTCCATCGCAAAATCGATTGAGGCCTGGCAGCAGTCACGGGAATAACAAATTTTTGCATAGTACCGATAAAGCGGGCTATACTGACACGATATGGACAGGATAAAAAAATCCCTGTGGATTTGGGCTCCGGCGTGCGTATGGATGGCGGTCATATTTTTTCTTTCAACCCGTCAGAAGCTGGCCGTAACGGATTCCTATGTGGTCAGTTTCCTGTTTTTCAAGACAATCCATCTGATCGAATATAGTGCGCTTTTTTTGCTGCTTAACCGTTCTTATGCACTTGCCTGGCACCTGCCTGCCCGGAAAACGCGTTTTTTGGCGTTGCTTACTGTATTTTTGTATGGTCTGTCGGATGAACTGCACCAGACATTCGTTCCGACGCGGGAAGGAAAGCTGCGTGATGCTATAATCGATACGTTTGGAGGATGTATTGGATGGTGGATTCAGTCCGTTATCATACCGAAACTCCCCAGGAAACTGCAGAGTGCGGCAAAAACTTTGGGATTTCTCTCATAGAAGAGTGGGGGAAAGGCTCGCATACACACGCCTGTGTGGTGTGTTGTTTTGGGGATTTGGGGGCAGGGAAGACTACATTCATCCAAGGGATAGGAAAGAGTCTTGGAATCACGAACCGACTCCTCTCCCCTACGTTTATTATTGTGCGACGTTACGAACCTGAATACGGATTTGCGTATTTGTATCATATAGATTTGTATCGGTTTGGGGAGGGTAACAGTCAGGACACTCTGGGACTTTCGGAAATTTTGTCCGACCCGAAATCCCTGGTATGTATCGAATGGGCGGAAAAACTGCCCACACTCCCCAAAAAAAGGATAGAATGCCGTTTTTACTCCAACCCGGATGGGAGTCACGATATAGATATCACCTCATATGGATACTAATGCCACGAAAGCCCTGGATACATTCAAAAACGGGGGAATCGTCATATTTCCCACGGACACGGCACTGGGTATCGGATGCAGGATTGATAATGTCCGGGCAGTTGACCGGTTGTTTGCCATCAGGAAACGCCCGGTGACGCATGCAACGCCGGTATTGGTATCATCGCGTGATATGGCAATCACCTACTACGACTCCCCTTCTGATATTGTGCGACATCTAATGAATACATATTGGCCGGGTGCATTAACGATCGTTGCCCCATGCAAAAAAGCATTGGTATACTCCCCTATTCGTGGGGATGGGGAAACGGTCGGCCTGCGGATGCCAAACCATATGGAATTGTTTGGTATTATTGATGCTCTTGGCGTGCCGGTTATCGGAACGTCAGCCAATTTCAGCGGGGGGAACACGCCGTATACACAGTCGGATCTGGATCCGGAACTGGTAAAACAGGTTGATTTTGTGTTGCCCGGGGAGGGAAGCGGCAACCGGGCATCAACAGTCATTGACTGTTCCGGGAATCATCCGGTGATACTCCGGCAGGGAGTGGTTATTGTAGAGGGTATATGATTATGGAAACACGGGAACTAGCGCTCGATACATCACAAAACGGGCTCCTTACCGTTTCCGTTTCGGTAAGGGGAAAAACCTACACCCGTCATGCCGATGCCAGGCACGGATCCTCCCAACAATTACTGAGGGAAATTACTGCGGTATGCACCGACGCGGGCATTCCCCTTTCATCCCTTACAGGAATTTCCGTTTCCCAAACGGGGGAGTCATTTACGGGACTTCGGGTCGGCGCGGTCGTAGGGCAGACGATTGGTTGGTTGTTGGGCATACCGGTAAATGGCCATTCGGCACTTGATCCCGTGGAACTGACGTATAAAAATGACCGCTGGGCATAGCGTTTTTTTATTTGTTTGCTATCATGGATATATGTGGAAAAAAATCCGGCGGTTTTTCATGCCGGCGTCGGACAATAATCACCGGTCAAAAGCGCTTCACCATGATGCGCTTCTTGCGTATGTCCTGGTTTTTGCCGTCATAAACCTCGGTATCCGTGCGCTTCACCGGCAATTCCCCGACGTATTGGGATATGCAACAGACATTCGGGTCTATGATCTCCTTGCTCAAACGAACGCACAGCGTGCAGGTTTGGGTCTTGGAACGCTTTCGTTAAATGATGAGTTGTCCAAGGCGGCATACGCCAAAGCCCAGGATATGTTTGCGCATGGGTATTGGGCACACACCAGTCCGACGGGGAAAACTCCGTGGGAGTTTATTGTTGCATCGGGATACAAATATACGCTGGCGGGGGAAAACCTTGCAAAGAATTTTTCCACAAGCAAAGGGGTTGTCGATGCGTGGATGGCCTCGCCCACCCATAGGGACAACATCGTAAAACCTGGGTATAGGGATGTGGGATTTGCCGTCGTCAATGGGGTGTTGGGTGGTGAGGAAACAACATTGGTCGTTCAGATGTTTGGTGCAGGGGAGGCCCTTGCCCAGGCTCCGGAACCAAAAAGGGAAGCGCCGGTTGAAGTGCCGGCTGAGGCACCGGTTCCGGTTGAAATTCCCGCTGCGAAGGGTAACACTGCAGCGCATAATGCTCCCGTTTCCCTTCCTGCCGTGTCCGGTGTCAGTAAAACGCCGGTTATTAACATTCCGACACTTACCAGGGAAATATCGTTTTTGTTTATCGGTGTATTGGTTGGAGTTCTTGGTATTGATTTTGCGGTTGTTTCTAAAAAGAAAATACCCCGCCTTGCCGGACATAATATTGCCCATATCATCTTTTTATCGGCACTGGTGATTGCCCTGATATCTATCAAACGGGGGTCGCTTATATGAGCAGTAAGCATATTAATTTTGCCGTACTCTTATTGATTTTGGGTGTTGGCATCGCAACATTTTTATCCTCCGCCGGCGATACGAATGCCCAAATGTGGGTTATCGCCGCGATGAGTGTCTGTTATGTGGTATGGGGAATTATTTTCCATGCGATGGAAGGGGATCTCCACAGAAGAATCATCCTGGAATATATCCTGATTGCCGCCATCGTGTGCGTTGTTTTCGCAACCGTCCTGTGGACGTGATATGATTATTTTTTGTCCTGCCCGAAATTGAAAGGAGAACTACGTATGCAGGGACTCATACTTGCCGGAGGGCTTGCCACACGGCTTCGGCCGCTCACGCTTGTTACGAATAAACACCTTCTTCCCGTGTATGACCGGCCGATGATCTATTATCCGATCGAGGCGATGCAGCAGGCCGGTATCAGGGAAGTTTTGCTTACTACAAGCGGTGAATCCATTGCGCAATTTGCAAATCTTCTAAAATCCGGAAGTCAGTTTGACATGAGGCTCTATTACGGTGTCCAGGAAAATCCCAAAGGCGGAATAGCCGATGCAATTGCCCTTGCGGAGGAATTTACCCACGATGAACCCCTGTGTGTCATATTGGGTGATAATATTTTCCGCTATGACCTCAAAAAAGCGGTCCGGGATTTTGAAAAACAGAAAAAAGGGGCCATGATTTTCGGGGTAAAGATGGAAAATCTTGCACGGCAGTACGGTGTTATAGAGCTTGATAAAAACGGAAACGTCCTGTCGATAGAGGAAAAACCGGAACATCCCAAATCAAATATTGCCCAAATCGGGATTTATATGTATGACAATCGGGTTTTTGATTTTATCCGGAAGTTAAAGCCATCCGCCCGCGGCGAACTGGAGGTAACGGATCTTAACAACCTGTATCTTAAGGACGGATCGCTCACAGCCCGAACCATCGACTGGTGGGTAGATGCCGGGACATCCTATGATGAACTCCTTCGTGCAAATCTGGATGTATCAAAAATGGTAAAGGAGAACAAATTATGATCGACGGCGTTATGGTAAAAAAACTAGTGAGCCATCCGGATGAACGGGGTTTCTTTACGGAACTTATTCGGAAGACGGATGAATTTTTTGCCGAAGGGTTTGCTCAGCTTTCCCATTCCCATATGGTTGACGGCGTCGTGAAGGCATGGCACGTCCACAAAACCCAGGTAGATTGGTGGTGCGTGGTAACCGGAACAATAAAAGTGGCCCTCTATGATACGCGCGAACAATCCCCAACATACAAACAGACGCAGGAATTTATCGTGGGAGAAACAGGGGAGTCAATCATCGTGAAAATTCCCCCCGGTGTTGCCCATGGACTGAAGGTTACCCAGGGGCCTGCCGATCTGGTCTACGTCACAAGCAAAACGTATGATCCCGGGGAAGAAGGAAGGATTCCCTACGATGATCCGGGGATCGGCTATGACTGGGTACAGGGAAAGCCGATTTCAAATACGAAAATCACATAAAAGCTATGCATATCCTTGTTACCGGCGGTGCGGGGTTTATCGGATCGAACTTTATCCTGTATTGGATGAAGCATCATCCTGAAGATTCAATTCTCAATTTCGATGCCCTTACCTATGCGGGTAATTTGGAAAACATACGGGAAGTTCAGGATGATCCCCGATATTCGTTTAGGAAGGGTGACATCCGGAACGGCACTGATGTTGACTGCGCGATGGAATCCGTGGATTGGGTGGTCCATTTTGCCGCGGAAAGCCATGTCGACCGTTCGATCCAGGATGCATCGCCGTTTGTCACAACTAATGTTTTAGGCACCCAGGTTTTGCTGGAAAGCGCCCTCAAGCATGGCGTCAAACGCTTCCACCATATTTCAACGGATGAGGTATTCGGGTCATTGGCGCTTGGTTCGCATGAAAAGTTTTCCGAACGGACACGCTACGACCCCAGGAGCCCCTATTCGGCAAGCAAGGCATCATCGGACCATCTGGTACGGGCATATTTCCATACATACGGATTGCCGGTAACCATTACCAACTGCTCCAATAATTTTGGACCTTTCCAGTTTCCCGAAAAACTCATTCCCCTTGCCATCACCAATCTTTTGGAGGGGAAGAAAATCCCGGTTTATGGTGACGGAAAAAATGTGCGTGACTGGCTTTATGTGACGGATCACTGCAGGGCCATTGAACGGGTTTTGGAGGATGGGCGCACAGGGGAAACGTATTGTGTCGGCGGATCACACGAGGATATCGATAACCTGACGATCGCCAAAAAAATCTGTTTGCTCCTTGGGAAATCCGAAGACTCAATTGAATTCGTCAAAGACCGGCCGGGTCATGACAGGCGCTATGCGGTCGACTGGACGAAAATCCATGATGAGTTGGGATGGAGTCCTGAGCATTCGTTTGACGAATGGCTGGAAGAAACCGTAGCGTGGTACAAAACCAACGATGCCTGGTGGAGCAGGATAAAAGACGGTTCGTATGCGAAGTATTACGAAAAACAGTATGGGAGCCGTTCATGAAGGTTTTGGGAACCGGTTTATCCGGGCTGGTTGGGACCAGGATTGCGGATCTTCTGTCTTCCTCTTTTGAATTTTCCGATTTATCCAAAACGACCGGAGTAGATATTACCGATTATCGTCTGCTTCAGGAAAAAATATCCCAAAGCGACGCACCCTGGATCTTTCATTTTGCGGCATATACCGATGTCCAGGGAGCCGAAAAAGAAAGGGAACTTGGGGAAAAAAGCATAGCATGGAATGTAAACGTCATTGCAACCGGGTATATTGCCGATATTGCCAAAGCAACCGATAAACGGGTGCTGTATCTTTCGACGGACTATGTGTTTGACGGCACAAAACCGTCGCCCTACAGCGAGGATGATAGGCCAAATCCGGTAGGTTGGTATGCAACAACGAAATACGAAGGCGAAAAGCGTATTATGGCTCTAGGTGAATCGGGTTGTGTTATCCGGATTTCCAATCCATACCGCAGTTTTCCGGTCGGGAAAAAGGATTGGGTGCACAAGATTGTCGAGCGTTTGGAAGGCGGACTTCCTGTCGCATCCCCAATCGATTCGCTGTTTTGTCCGACACATATCGATGATCTTGCCGGTGCCATTGCGGCAATCGTAAAAAGTAATAGTCACGGCATATTCCATGTCGTATCCCGGGAAGGATTAACACCGTTTGACGCATCGGGGTCGATCGCAAAACAGTGGAATTTTCCGCTGGACCGTATAGGGAAAACAGTGTACGATCAGTTCTATGCCGGGAGGGCGAAAGTTCCCAAAAACGGCGTTCTTTCCCATTCCCGGATAGATGCATTGGGCGTCTGCCTTCATTCGTTTCAGGAAGGTATTTATTCAGTATATAACCAGGAACACGAACCTGTTTCGTGAACCGTAATAACAATAAGGAAGGAGCAGTATATATGACTATTTCATTTATCGGACATGGCTATGTCGGTCTTGTAACGGCTGCGGTATTTGCGGATTTAGGCAATACCGTTTGGGTTGTAGGGCGTAATAAGGAAAAAATCGAAAAACTCAAAAAAGGTATTGCGACGTTTTATGAACCCGGACTTTCCGAAATCGTGAAAAGGAATGTCGAAGCGGGCCGGCTTATTTTTACTCTCGATTACAAAAGTGCGGTCACACCATCGGAGATAATTTTTATTTGCGTCGGTACACCGCCAAAACCGACAGGCGATGCGGATTTGACGGAGGTATACAATGCCGCAACGGAAATAGGCAAAAACCTTGTTGGGTATAAGGTTGTTTCAGTAAAAAGCACGGTTCCCCCCGGGACAAACAAAAAAGTCGGCGAGATTCTGGAAAAAGTCAAACCGGCAGGATCCTCGTTTGCCATTGCCTCCTGTCCGGAATTTTTACGCCAGGGACAGGCGGTTGGCGATACGATGCATCCCCACCGTGTGGTGATCGGTACAACTTCGGACCGGGCGCAGAAACTGCTGATCGATCTTCATAAGACGATCGATACGAAATTGGTGTTGTGTAACGTGGAAACGGCAGAACTGATCAAATATGCCGCCAATTCCATGTTGTCGGTGAAGATTTCGTTTGCTAATGCCATGGCGTTTTTGTCCGAAAAGGTTGGCGCGGATGTGGAGAAGGTTCTGGAGGGCGTAGGGCTTGATAGCCGGATCGGCAGGAATTTCCTGTATCCCGGTGTGGGATACGGCGGCAGTTGCTTTCCCAAGGATGTGAAGGCGCTTATCGCCATCGCACGTGATTATGATTACGATTTCAAACTGTTGAGGGCAACGGATGAAATCAACGACGAGGCACGCATCCACTTTATCGACAAGATTAAAAAGCATTTCTACGGATCCCTGAAGGGTAAAAAGATAGCCGTTCTTGGATTGTCGTTTAAACCCGATACCGATGATATGCGTTTTGCCCCGTCCATTACGGTTATTAATGCACTCATCAAAGATGGGGCCGAGGTATCGGCTTATGATCCGGTTGCGATCGAAAATGCCAAAAAAGTTCTTCCCTCGGGTGTTACGTATACCAAATCGGCCTATGATGCAGCCAAAAATGCGGATGCGGTTGCCGTAGTGACGGAATGGAATGAATTCCGCCAGCTGGACATGGTAAAACTGGCAAAGGAACTCAAAGACAGGGTGTTGTTTGACGGGCGGAATATGTACGATCCGCAAGTCATGAAAGATTTGGGCTACATGTACTACGGTGTCGGCCGCATGTAATAAAGGAGGTCTGGTATGGCAAAACGACGGGTATTGGTAACGGGTATTGCCGGATTTGTCGGCAGCCATATGGCGGAACTTCTTCTGGCACAGGGGTTTGAAGTCTGGGGGCTTTTCCGGAACCGTTCTAAAAACGAAAATATCGAGGCCATTAAATCACACCTCAATCTGGTGGATGCAGACCTTATGGATGCACACAGCATCTATGCTGCGGTATCCAAAATCAAACCGGAATATATTTTCCATTTGGCCGCACAGTCATTCGTTCCTACGTCATGGGTATCTCCGTCCGTTACGCTGGAGGTAAACATTATTGGGTCGTCCAATCTGTTTGAAGCAGTACGGCAGGCAAAAATTGATCCGGTCATCCAGATAGCCTGCAGTTCGGAGGAATACGGACTCGTAAAGCCGGAGGAAACGCCGATTAAGGAAACCAATCCCCTGCGGCCGCAAAGCCCGTACGGCGTATCCAAAGTCGCCATGGATTATTTGGGATATCAATACTTTTGTTCCTATGGGATGAAGATTATCCGCACACGCGGGTTTAACCATACCGGACCACGCCGCGGCGATACGTTTGTCACGTCTAATTTTGCTAAACAAGTTGCCATGATCGAAAAGGGAACCCAGGAGCCCGTTATCCATGTGGGGAATCTGGAAGCGCTTCGGGACTGGACCGATGTCCGGGATATGGTGAAGGGGTATCTTGTTGCCGTATCCAAATGCGATCCGGGTGAAGTGTACAATATCTGCTCCGGTGTCGGGGTAAAAATTTCCGATATGCTGGATATTTTGATCAAACACTCCAAGGTGAAAGTTACGACAAAGCAGGATCCCGAACGGATGCGGCCATCGGAAGTTCCGGTCCTTATCGGAGACAATTCGAAATTTGTCGCAAAAACCGGCTGGTCGCCGTCAATTCCGTTTGAACAGACGATTGTCGATCTGCTGAACTATTGGCGCGAAAAGGTGTAAATACCCCTATGAAAGTCGTTTTGGTCATTCCCACATACAACGAACGCGATAACATCCGGATCCTTTTGGATGCGCTCCACAGCGCGCAAAAGTCAGTGACCCACACGATTTCATATCTGGTGGTAGATGATACCTCGCCCGACGGAACTGCCCAGGTTGTACGGGAATATGCAAAAAAGCATCCAGGCGTATTTGTGATCGTCGGGAAAAAAGAAGGCTTGGGGAAAGCAATCCTGAGGGGGATCAAATATGCAGTGGATACGCTGCATGCGGATGTCGTTATGCAGATGGATGCGGATTTGTCCCATGATCCCACCAAACTGCCGAAATTTCTGGAAAAAATCGATGAAGGATATGATTTTGTTGTCGGCAGCAGGTATATTCCGGGCGGATCGATTCCGTCAAATTGGGGATTGCACAGGAAAATTTTCAGCATCGTAGCCAATCTTTTTGTCCGGTTTGGACTTGGACATCCGGAAGTGCATGACTGGACCGGCGGATATAGGGCGTACCGAAAAAAATACGTGACAGCCCTGCAGGATCAGATGGGGCAGTATTCGGGCTACGTTTTTCAGATCGCATTTTTGCACAAAGCCATAAAACTCGGTGCCCACGTAGGGGAAGTGCCCTTTCACTTTACCGACCGCCAATACGGAATCTCCAAAATTTATGCCGCGGAATATATCAAACATGTGATCCGCTACGTCGTGACGGATCGGTGGGAATGGTTTATTCACGGATCATTCGGCAGGTTCTGTGTGGTGGGTGGGATTGGGTTCGTCATCAATACGGTTCTTCTTCTTGTTGGCGTAAAATTCGGACTTCACCCGAGTATATCTGCTGCAATTGGTGCGGAATGCGCAATCATTTCCAATTTTATCCTCAACAATTCCTGGACGTTCCATGAACGCAAAATTACCGGAAAGAAAAAATTCCTGAAATTCCTTCAATTTAACGTTACATCGGTTGGAGCGATTATCATCCAAAGCTCAACGATTTGGATCGGAACGACACTACTGGGAATGTCGTTCTATTTTATGTTTTACATTTTAGGTGTCGGAATCGGTCTTGTATGGAATTACATCATGTATTCCAGGGTTATCTGGAAAAAACATTCATAACATGAAAACATTCTTCCGCAAACACTGGGGATTGCTTGCGCTTCTTGGTATATTGATCCTTGCTGCATATATGCGGTTATGGCGGATTGCGGACTACCTGACATTTTTGGGGGATGAAGGACGCGACGTGCTGGTGGTGAAGCGGATGATTGTTGACGGAAAACTTACCTTACTGGGTCCCACGGCATCCGTCGGTGGGTTTTTCATGGGGCCGGTCTATTATTACTTTATGGCGCCGTTTTTGTGGCTCTGGCGGCTTAACCCCGTCGGACCGGCAATCGGCGTTGCGCTTGTGGGCATCCTGACCGTGTATCTGGTCTATCTTCTTGGAAAAAGGGTGGGGGGATCAACTTATTCCGGGATTGTTGCGGCATTGTTTTATGGGTTATCTCCGGTCGTCATTCGCTTTTCGCGTTCATCCTGGAATCCCAATGTCGTTCCGTTTTTTTCCACAAGCCTTCTTTTGTTGTTGCTGGATATCATAAAAAAACCGTCCGGATGGAAATTTTTCCTTATCGGATTGATTCTTGGTATCGGCGTGCAGATGCATTACGTATTTTTATTCCTGTACCCTGTTGTTTTCATTTGGCTTGTTCTGCATAAGGAAGTTCGGACGTTTGTTGCAGGGTATCTGCGCATTATTACAGGGTGTCTGGTCGGGCTCTCCCCGATGATCCTGTTTGAACTCCGGCATGAATTTTCCAATACACGGGGAATCATTTCGTTTGTCACGTCAGGGAAAGATACGGGGTTTGAAATCCTGCGGTTTTTCCCGACCGTCGCATCCGTCTATGAGCGGCTTTTTGCCAGGCTGCTGTTCCGGCTTCCCGATGAACTCCAACTGGCACAGCTTCCCCAGCAGCTGCGGGTAGGATGGGAAGGCGTGGGGGTCGCGGCAAGCGTGGGTATGGCACTGTATTTGTTTTTTGTGTTTTGGAAAACGGAAAATGCAGAAAAAAGGGAATCCTTCGGACTTATGTTGCTCTGGTGTGGTACGGCATCGGCATTTTTCGGGTTATACAGAAAAAATATCTATGATTACTATTTCGGCATCATGTTTGCTTTTCCGTTTATCACCG
>CAZVTJ010000015.1:0-19832 GCA_964630015.1 uncultured Gammaproteobacteria bacterium
CGGGCTTCTTCCACCCTGCCGTGAACGGCAGGGCTTAAAGAGCGGAATCAGTTAAACAGTTCACTTTCCCGTCTAAAACATCATTTATACGTAAAATAGTCGTTCCGTGATACACCTCTGTCATAAGATAGGTTATTATAACGGGCTAAACAATATTTTTCAATTTTGGATATAAAGTCGTACTGACAATTATATACACTCTTCTTGATACCGGGTTTGGTAACAGAATATACTTTATCTGATGAATGCTATTCAAATTAATCAATTAGAAGATATCGGGTATAGTAATTATTTTGAAGCCGGACGGAAGAATCTTGGATTTTCTGACTATCCGGTTGCACGGGTTTCTGCAGAATATAAAGAAGCATATAGAATAATTACTGCAGATGGCGCGGAGTATTTGGCAAAAGTAACGGGTAAACGTATGTTTACGGCAACGACCAGAGAAGATTACCCCGCTGTAGGAGATTGGATCGTATATGAAAAACTTCCGGAGGACAAAGCGATTATTCGGGCAATTTTACCCAGAAAATCAACGCTTTCCAAAAAATATAGTGATAAACAGGATAATCAGATAATTGCAACCAATATCGATACGGCTTTTATCGTCGAATCGGTTGACCGGGATTTTAATCTCAATCGGCTTGAAAGATACTTGGTGCTATGCCAGAAAGCACACATATATCCGGTTATTGTTCTAAACAAAATTGATTTGAATTCCGATGAAGATTTGGAGTCGAAAAAGAATCAATTAAAACATAGGTTTAAAGATACCCATGTTATTCTAACCAGTACTGTCATGAATAGTGGGATGGATGAATTATCTGCCTCTATCGAAAAAGGGAAAACATATTGTTTTTTAGGTTCATCCGGAACAGGTAAATCATCTTTAATCAGTAAATTACTTGGTAGTGAAAAAATTAAAACCGGAGAAATAAGTAGTTCGATTGAACGGGGCAGGCATACAACGACCACGAGAGAAATGTACATATTGGAAAATGGTGGAATTGTTATAGATAATCCCGGTACAAGAGAAGTAGGGATAGCGGATGCAGATAATAGTATTAAAAGTGTGTTTGATGAAATTGATATGTTATCGCGCGAATGTAAATTCTCCGATTGTACCCATGTTTGTGAGCAAGGATGTGCAGTATTGAAAGCCATTGAAGAAGGAAAATTGGATAAGGACCAGTATGCTAATTACAATAAATTAAAAAAGGAAGCTGCGTTTTATAGAATGACAGATGTAGAAAAGAGGGAAAAAGACCGAAAATTTGGGAAATACGTGAAGAAAATACTACAGGAATTAAAACAATAACATTTCAGAAAAATTGTATTACTTGCCGGATTTGGTGTGAATACACACCACTCACCAGCAGTAAGATAATTCTCTGGGAATCGAATTATCGACTGCTGGATTGCGGACCGGTTCCTTTGCCGGATTCCCCCTTTGCTAAAAGTTTTTGCCGGATTTGGTGATTCGCTTAATGCCGAATCACCACTCACCAGGAGTACAACATTCTTCTATGAATCAGAATGTTTACTCCTGGACTGCGGACCGTTACATATCTTCCGGTGTTTAATGCGTTTGCTCAATTACATTGTTATTAAGGGTTCTTTTGCCACGGCCCTTTCGTACAGAGTACAAAAAAATCCGGCATAAACCGGATTATTTTGTACCCCGTGCCGGATTCGGACCGGCGATTCACGGGCTGAAAACCCGTTGTCCTAGGCCGCTAGACGAACGGGGCGATTCTAAGACCATAAAATTATACCAGAAACATATATTCATTGTGAAGTCATCCTCATAAGGCAATACTATTGCTTCCTATAAATCCAAATGCAATAATTTGCATTTCTTTTTATTGTATGTACGATAGAGGTATATGAATATGGCCAGACTACCGTGCATGCAATAGTTTTGGCCACAGACCCCCGCGAAGGGGTCTTTTTTTATAAGGAGGATCTCTATGCATCGTAGACATTTTGTTCTTCCTGCCCTTCTTTTATTTCTCGGTATTGTCGCCGGAGCAAAAATATTTGCACAGGCCCCGGATACTATTGTTTCGTATGCGTGTGAAGGGAAATCGGGAATACTCACTGCATTTGATGACGGATGGAGCCAGAAAACGGAATGTAAGGGGGAAGGCCAGCGATTAGTTCGGCTTGGCAATCAGGGACCCAATGGGACGGGTATGATAATGTTCATCTATAGACCTGCCGGAGATTATGTTTTTGTCCTTACCCGGGATGGGAAAATATACAATCAATTAGGCAATAACGGATGGAATATCGTATCGTCAAATGATCCATATTATCCGGATTCCCTCCCCGAACAGGTACCACCCATTGCCGTATCGCAATGGATGCTGACGTATCTATTGGATAAGGACGGAAATATCTGGCTCTATGACCGTCAGACACGGATATGGTCTAATATCGCACATCCCTAATGGTACTATATACTTGATATAGTTTGTATATGAAACAAATTCTGGTTGGCGCAATCGGTATACTTTCGTTTCTGTATCTATGCAATCCGGGACTGGGAATATTCGAGCTTATTCCCGATTCAATTCCGCTTATCGGAAATTTAGACGAGGCAACTGCAACCTATTTCCTTATTTCCAGCCTTGCGTATTTTGGATTTGATATACGAAAGCTATTCGATAGAAAAATCTAAATATTCCTACAAAACCATATTACGGTTTTTGTAGCTTGTAATCGTATCCGCATTTATCGCAAATAACTCTTTCATTTTCAGCGAGTACATCTGCATAATGTTGATTCTCAGCTGAAAATACCAGTAATTTTACATCACTCGATTTCGGACACGTTGTTATCGGATGAACATAGCTGAAAGTATATATTTCACTTCCCTCTTTTTGATCCGGTGATTGCGGCATGAGTGTTCGTTATGTAAGCAGGTATCCCCCGTCAACAACCAACTGGCTTCCGGTGCAGTATGATGCCATTTCGGAGGCAAAAAACAAGACGGCTTTACCGATATCATCCGGTACGCCCATACGCCCCATGGGAACTTCCATTTTCGGCGCATCGGGGTTACGGTCAAGTGCAACCGGTTTTCCTCCTGCTTGCATGGAGGCAACACCCGGCGTCATAACACCGCCCGGGGCAACGGCATTGACCCAGATATTATGTTTGGCAAGTTCCAATGCGGCATTTTTTGTAAATCCCCACACACCGTGTTTGGATGCATCATAGTGGGATAGTCCGATGGATGATGGATGGAGTGCATCAATGGATGTCACGTTGATGATCTTCCCGCCTTTTCCCTGTGCGATCATCTGTTTGGCAACATATTTGGTCGTAAGGTACACCCCACGAAGGTTAATCGCAATCGTGCTGTCAAACATTTCCGGTGTCAGGTCCAAGAGATTGGAAAACGGGAATACTCCGGCATTATTTACCAGAATATCAACCGAACCATACAGTCCGATTGTTTTTTCCACAAGATTAGCTACGTCCTTTTCTATGGAAACGTCCGTCTGTACGGCACTAGCGGTAAATCCAGCTTTTGTAATATCATCAGCCGCTTTTTGTGCGTCGGGGAGTTTTCTTCCCGCAATCACGACATTTGCACCGGCTTCCGCCAGGCGGTATGCAATCGAGTGCCCGATACCAAGGGATCCGCCGGTAACTATGGCGGTTTTCCCCGAAAGATCAAGAAGTTTGATGTTGGATAAAATATTCATATCCATCTATTGTACCGGAAGATTGGATGTTTTCAATATGTAGTGATTATGTATGGAGAAAAATACAGTTTTACGGACAATCTTTCGATGGGACAAATCCTGCAGCGCGCGCTTCCCGCTCGCTGCAAAACCATTGGTCACCAAGATAGAGCTGAACTTTGACGATATCGTGCTGCCTGCAATCGGGGCGGTGATAGATACCAGTTCCCTTTCCACTTGCTTTATTACCTTTGATTTGACAATTTGGGTGTTCCTTATTTTCCATCTGGGTGCAGGGATACCCGAATATTCCCCGATTTGCCATACGGGCTTCTTCCCCAAGTCCAAGTAGTATATGATCCGATTTTGATTTCTGGTTGACATACACTGCGCCTTTTTTTGCTAATGTATAGGCAAGATCCGTACCGTCGGATAGATAAACACGAGCAACCATGCGTCTGTATGCATCCAAATACACGGTTTTAATGTACACTTTTTTATTCAGCACGATATCGGTAAGCGTTTGTGTTGCTTCCTTAAATCCGCATAATCCCTTTTCCGGCGCCTGGATACCGTCGATTCGGACAATCTGTTTTTCCTTTGTTTCGAACGTATCGCCATCGATAATCCGGGTTACCGTATAGGATGTGGAGGAAAGAATGGCTTTGTATGCAACAAGTGATGCACACGATATACCAAGAACCGCTGCTGCCGCCATAATCTTTGTGGTATATGATTTTTTTGGCGCGGCAGGCTTTTTCATAGCAGCCTCAATACTCGTTATTGTTCGGTAATATCAATCGAATTGATGGTAACTGGCACAACGGGTGTACTTCCTTCCCCTTCCGGTTTTGTTGGTGCGGTGGCAATTGCATCCACAACATCAAAACCTTCTGTTGTTTTGCCAAAAATCACGTAGTTTGTTGGTAAATCATAATCCTGGTGCATAATGAAAAACTGGCTACCGTTGGTATCGGGGCCTGCATTTGCCATGGCGATCGTCCCACGGGTGTATTCACCCTCAAACGGTTCGTCATCGAAGCGATATCCCGGTCCGCCCATACCAGAGCCTTCGGGATCTCCTCCTTGAATCATGAATCCGGCAATCGTCCGGTGGAAAATCGTATTGTCATAGAATTTCTTGCGTGCGAGTGCAACAAAATTATTGACTGTTTTTGGCGTTTTATCAGCAAAAAGCGCTACCGTAATATCCCCTTTTGTAGTATGCAAAACTGCCATATATGTCTTTTTCGAATCAATCTGCATTGCTGGCGGTTGTGCTGGTGTAGATGAAGGTGTTGTGTTCATAGACGACTGTTCCTTTCCTGATTGTTTCGGAAACAAAATGATAAGTGCGGCTACAAGGGCAATGACACCGATTCCGATCCGAACCCATTCATGTTTTTCCATACACACCATCCTACACGGATTACTGCCGTCTCTTCAAGATGTATCTGCGAGTCTGCGTCAGGAGCCGCTTGGCATTGCTGGAAAGTATTTTTTCCCGTACCGACGTATGTTTTTGGGTTCCCAGAAGAACTTTTGCCAAAGGTAAAGCGACCGGATAATAGGGCCAATCGCTTCCAAACAGTAACCTGTCCGGATCAGCCTTGACACAAAACCGTGATACGACAGCCGGCGGTTGGCCCGAAAGTTCAGCGTACACATTGCTGTATTTTTTTTGCATGGTAAGCACTGCCTCATGATCGTCTATTCCTGAATGACCCAGAATGATCGTCGTATCGGGATGGGATCTGACGGCATCCTGGAAATCTTCCATCCGGGAAAATCGCCGTTCGAATACCGGCATCAGCGGACTATACCCGCAGTGATACAGCACAGGCAGATGGTATTGCCCTGCCAGATCCAAAATTTTCATGATACCGGGGTGGTTAGGTCGGACAGTCTGCATAGGGGGATGAATTTTAATGCCATATGCACCGGCTTTTACATACTTTATGAACGTTTTTTCAATTTCATGCGATTTGGGATCAATGGATACGAATGGAATAAGATTCGGGTATCGCCTGACAATTCCCAACAAATCAAGGGAATTCCGTGAATTTCCCCGGTCAACTGCCAAAACAATACTTTGTTCTATATGCAGCCGTGCCATTTCGCGGCAGAGGTTTGCTGCCGTATGGGTATGGGTAATGCCCTGTGTCGTAACAAATGGTTTGACTGTTTCTATGCTACAACGGAGTTTGAGTTTCGGGGTAAAATCATATGCGCTATACCGGTTCAAATCTATGGAAGCGTCGGTTTCGGGAAAAAAATGCAATACAGGTGGAGTACGGTCGTGCCTGATTGGACCGGTTTTCCCAAACCTCCATCCGATATGGGTGTGGAAATCGATAATGGATCTGGCAATACCTTCGGCAAGGTGAAGATTACCACCGGGATCAAGAGTAAAATATGGCAGCTGTGCAAGATCACGAACAGATGCAAACTTCATAGCGGTAATACTAGCGCGTTTGCAGGACTTTGATAAGACGGTACAATAGGGAGCTATGGCGTGGATAAACAGATCCGCAATCATCGGCCTCTCCCCAATGGATGGTATTACCGATCCTGCGTTTCGGTTTGTTGTGGATACAATCGGGAAACCGGATGTGTTGTTTACGGAATTCGTGTCTGCAGACGGACTTTCCCGGAACATTAAAACTCTCTTTCGGACATTCGTCTCGCACCAAACGGATACACCCCTTGTTGCCCAATTATTCGGTAAAAATCCGGATGCTCTGGCAAAGGCAGCACTTTTACTTCGCGAGTATCCGATTGCAGGAATTGACATTAACATGGGGTGTCCGATGAGGACAGTTGCGTTCCATGGCGGAGGGGCAGGACTGATCAAAACCCCGAAACTGGCCGTTTCATGCATTCAGGCCGTCAAAGAGGCACTTGCCGGAGCTGAGTGGAATATTCCGGTATCGGTCAAAACACGAACCGGTATCGACAAGCCGATAACCGAACAGTGGATCCAAACGCTCATAACGGCAAAACCCGATGCAATTATCCTCCATGGCCGAACGCTTGCGCAGATGTATACCGGACATGCCGATTGGAGCCAGATCGGAATTGCCGCGGCACTGTGCAATACGGCAGGTATTCCCCTGTTTGGAAACGGAGATATCAAAACGATTGCCGATGCCAGGGACAAAATAACCTTTTACAGACTCCGTGGAGTACTGGTAGGCAGAGCAGCATTTGGAAATCCATGGGTATTTTCCGGGGTTATCCCAACAGCCAAAGAAAAGTATGATGCCCTATCTATGCACCTTAGCGCGTTTGAAACCTATATGCCGGATGGTAATCCCCTGTCGCTTCGGAAGCATTGTGCCTGGTATACCCATGGCCTTCCCAATGCAAAGGAACTCCGGATTGCCATGATGAAACTTTCAACCGTGTCCGAAATGAAGGAATTCGTTAAAACCCAGCTTTCTTTGCTCCGTTGAAATTTCGCTCCATCATCGGTATAGTAGGTACACTATGGACACAACAACAGATCCCCAAACAACAAGTACCCAAGATCAAGTCATTGAAGGTCAGATCGAAGAATCTCCCTCAACTGCCCCGGTTTCCGAGGTCAGTCCCGCGGAACTTCTGGTGACCCTTGAATCAACGATCAAGGCAAATATTACGGCAATCAATACATCAAAAAACGAACTTAAAAAGCTTAAGGAAATGCTTGCCGATACCTACGAAAACGATTCAACCTACAGGGAACACGATAAGCTGGCAAAAGAAGCTGCCAAAGTTCGTGCAGCAACAAAATCCCAAATACTAAAACAGCCGGCTGCAGCAGATATTGCCATAAAAGTGCGTGATTTAACAACGGATCTTAAGGATGCTCAGGGAGCGCTTTCGGATTATCTTCGCGAATATCAACGGTTATCGGGGTCAAATGAGTTTACCACCGATGATGGTGAAGTCATGGAAATTGTATCCGTTGCGCACCTGGTAAAACGCTCAAGCAGACCGTAACGGGAGCGCACAAAACATATCCGCATGAAACGCAGTGCTATCATCGGCGCAGGTATACTCGTTTTATTGGTGGCTTTGGTTCTATTTCGGCAACAACAAGCACAACCCAAATCCGCAGTTGTACCACTTCCCTCACCAACAATCCCAATCGTGAATGATACTCCTATCGGAAAAAACGTATCGTATGAAAATTCTCTCTACCAGTATCGGTTTATCCGAATTCCCCAAGGAACACGAATTATACTTGTGGAAAATTTTTCCAAACAAGAATCCGTACAAACCATTATCCAACAACATGCCTGCACGGCGGGTATAAATGCGGGATACTATACGACCGACCATCTTCCACTTGGAAAGTGGAATAACGGAAATACTGCGTTGGAATCTGCCGGTGACACTCGGTTTATTAACAGTTTTGTATCTACCGATGAAACCAGCAGAATGGTAGCAATTACAGCGGAAGAGCCGATACTGTATGGATGGTATTTTCAAACAGGGCCACAGCTGTTTGGGGAAGGATCACCGTTTCCCCTTCGGATTAAAAACGATGAACCGGCCCGCAGAAGCATTCTTATAAAACTCACGGATGAATCAACTATATTTCTTTCCTTATTTGGACAATCTTCCATTCTTTCCGGACCGCTTCTTGGTGATGCTCCCGGTATACTATCCGTAATTGGTCAACAGGAATCATGGGAGATTGATGCCGCAACAAACCTTGATGGCGGACGGGCATCATTTTTTTGGGATGGAACACGGGTACTTGATGAAGTCACACCTGTCGGAAGTGTTTTGTGCGTGACAGAAGAGTAACTAATTTTCCTCTCCAGCTGGCGCCTTGGATGTTTCTATTGTGATGCATTGTTCCTCAAACGTCCGAAGACATTTCTGTTTTTCTTCACACCAGGTATATCCGGCAGATGGAATACATCCATGTTCGTCCCGATCGCCCCCCACCATCTGCTCCTGTTTTATGGATTCTTCTATTGCGGACTGTTTCCCTTTGTGTATGGCAGTTGTAATACCCAGATACGTTAATCCAAGAATACTTATTCCGATGAGAATATACGTGATTATACGTTTCATATTGTCTAGCAAGAAGTATTTGTATCGTCGTTGTTTTCCCGGGAATTGTCAAGAAATCAGGGAGTCTACATTTCGGGAATCGAAGGAACGTTTTCCGGAAGCGATAACCGTGATACCCTCCGTTTCCGCAAGAAGAGAAGTACGAACGCCACAATCATGCACAAGGCGGAAAAAAGAAACGGAACCCGGTGGTGATACTGGTACAGTGACCCAGCAGCAATGGGCGCAATTGTCATGCTGACGGACATGACGGAAGACAAAATTCCCAACACTTCACCACGCCTCGTTTGGTCAGACATACCAACAACTTGGCTCGTCATCACGACCCGGAGAATTGAATGGGCAAATGTTGCTACGATAAATCCGATAGAAAATACAAGAAATTGCGGAACTTGCATGAAAATCAATCCAAATCCCGCACACAACAGCGTGTAGAGTTCCAGTGTCGGTTCCCTAAACCACCGAAGCCACACGTGTTTCATAGCTATCCCCTGGTTAAGTGCAAGCATCAGCCCGCTTGCTGCAAACATCAATCCACCGCTTACTTCATTAAAACCAAATACATCCTTTAAATACAGTGCAAACACCGCCTGATACGAGGCAATGGCAACACCGAACATAAACCATGCGGCATAATTGGTCCGCAATTTTCTGTCTATGAATGCTTTGAAAATCGGGCGCAAAGGGTTCAGGGAAATGGGATGATTTGTTCTGTTCAGATGCGTTTCGGGAAGCATAAAAATTCCCAGTATTGCGTTTAATAACGCCAATGTTCCCACAAAATAAAACGGGACAGTATGGCCAAGCTGTGATAGCATACCACCCAAAAACGGCCCGATAATAAACCCTATGCCAAATACAGCTCCAATAATACCAAGATTTGCCGTCCGCTCCTTGTCTGTTTTGGCAATATCGGACAGGTAGCTTTGTGCAATCGGAAAATTCCCTGCTGCAAGTCCATCGACAATCCGGCCAAGGAATAAAAGCGGAATACTCTTTGCTTCCGCAAAGATAAACCAGCCGAGTGCTGTACTAAAAATACTCATGATGAGCATCGGTTTTCTTCCGACCCTGTCTGACCACGCTCCGATAATCGGTGCACTGATAAACGAGCAAAGGGAAAAAACGGCAACAAGAGACGTGATAAGAAGCGGTGAATGACTGTATGATTCCACATAAAACGGGAGGATCGGAATGACGATTCCAACACCGATAATATCGATAAAAACAGTGAGGAGGATAAGGAGTTTGATTTTTGACATAGTCTTACGTAATGACAAAAAGAACTCTCCAATTATACAATAAATGAAGTAGCGAGTATCGGCTATTTTTAGTATACTTATACATATGTATCAGTCTATCCCGGATGCTGTTAAAAAGTATTTTTGGGGGGATGATCTCTCTGATCTTTCATGGCCAAAAAATAAAAAGTATATCGTTCAGACACTTCTTGAGTATGGTAATAGCACTTCCCTACGTTGGTTATTTCAACAAATCACCCATAATGAAGTAAAAAATATGTTATCCACTCTTCGCTTACGGAAAAAATCAAGTAATTTTTGGAATGTGTATCTGTCTTAAAAACAAGTATGTTTGTACAAACATTACCGCCAAATACAGCAAAAATAGTACAATTGTTTACGCAAAAAAAACCAGATTTTTTATCATCCTTTTACCTTTCAGGCGGAACAGCACTTTCACTTCAACTCGGACACCGCGAATCTGAAGATCTTGATTTTTTTAGCAGGGACAAGTTTGTCCCTGAATTGATTGAACAACACCTCCGAACTCTCGGCACACTTTCTGAAACGGAATTATCAAAAGGTACGGT
The DNA here is from genome assembly GCA_964630015.1 of uncultured Gammaproteobacteria bacterium. Classification (GTDB taxonomy): domain Bacteria; phylum Patescibacteriota; class Microgenomatia; order UBA10105; family UBA927; genus CAZERT01. The sequence continues at coordinate 10,597 of CAZVTJ010000015.1, forward strand.
AAATACGTATCTTGACGGTGTCAAACTACAATTTCTGGAATATCCATACCGATTACTAAAACCTTTTATAGAATGGGAACATATACAGGTAAGTTCTGTTTATGATATTGCGTGTACAAAACTCCAAACTATTTCAATGCGCGGAAGCAAGAAAGACTTTATTGATCTTTATTTTCTATTGCAAAACATGACACTTGATTCCCTTCTGTCTGATTCAAAAATGAAGTATGCGGAAAGTGATTATAGCGAGGCACACATACTTAAATCACTTGTATATTTTGATGATGCTGACGAGCAACCTATGCCCCGTATGCATAAAGAGGTATCTTGGGACCACGTAAAACTATCGATGGTCGAAGCAGTCAAATCGCTCCACGTCTTCTAAAGTTTGAGTCCTGAATAGAAAATCTTGCTATACTTACGCTATGTCTTGATACATCCTTATAAGTCTTGCCATATTTCTTTATTCATTGAATGCTTTATTGCATCGCGTTTTGATGCGTGACGCAAAATCAGATGCCCATGCACAAGCAGTGGTGTTTAATGGATTAACGTGTTTTTACACTTTACTTCTTCTTCTTTTCCAGCCTACTGTATCTATTTCTTTTCCCAATCCTACAATTACCGATATTTTTACTCATCGTCGGTTGTATAACTGTTGCATCCATTGCAACCTTTAAAGGATTAAAAGTTCTTGAAGCTTCTGAACATACTATTTTACTGACTTCATCGAAAATTTGGCTTCTTCTGGAATCGTATATCATCCTCCATGAACCGTTTCACCCGATAAAGTTTATTGGTGCGCTTATTATTCTTGCGGGGGTAGTTATTGCGGAGTACAGAAAAACAAAGCATACGATAACAAGAGGTGTTGTATATGTGCTTCTTGCGGCATTCTTCTATGCAACCGGTGAAGTACTTTCATTTTTCATCCTTCAGAACTTTAATGCCATGGTATGCATGCTCTATATAAGTGTTTTATGCACGATCACCCTTCTTGTTGTAAAACCCAGTAGCATCCGAAAATTATCGTTCTATAGCAAACCAAAGTTTGGATGTACCATTCTTCTTATAACAGCTTTTGATACCCTTGCTACTCTTTTTGTGTTTCTTGCCTACCAAGCAGGGAGAAATGCCCTTCAGATAGGACCGCTTATGGCCTCACAAACAATCGTTACCGTTTTACTGGCATATATCTTCTTGCACGAAACGGATTATCTTCCGCAAAAAATACTTGGTACAATTACTGTTGTATTGGGATCAATTCTGCTTGTTTCGTAAAATTTTATGGATACTCTGACATATGAATTAACCATCGGACGGCCAAAACCGAAAGACTATAAAACATTATCTGAGGGAATGCTTCTGTATCATGCAAAAAAGGGTCACCAACGAACGTCGGAAATAATCAATATTTTCCTCAAAGACCGGTACAAAAAAGTTTATGGAGGAATAATCGTCACCGTGTTATGGAATGGCATGGAGATTACCTCGCTCTGGGTTGAAGAATCGCTTCGAGGGAAAGGATATGGCCGCTCGCTCGTAACAACCGCAGAACAGAAAGCAAAGGAAATCGGGTGCACATTTGCCTATACAAATACGTTTTCCTGGCAGGCACCAGAATTCTACAAAAAACTTGGGTACAAGCCTTTTGGAACATTGGATGATTTTCCACCGGTAAACACATTAACGTATCTGATGAAAAAATTATGATAGGTAAACCTATCAGATTGCATGAGCCGGCCCTCTTTCGCTAAAGCTTCAGAAAAGCACAGCAGGGACTTGCATCAGCCGCGTTTGACGCGGAACCCTGAACCAACAGCTTAAAAAGTCCGCCATCCGCCGGCTGGCGGAGACGGATCTACCATTGAGCGAGAAATTTGTAGTGTGGGAACCTTATGTAAGAATATGTGAGTCCTCTGTGTTCAGGGTGGAACACCTACTCGAAAGCATTTTAAAGACCTACACCAGATCATAGGAGTTAGGTTTTACCTACTATAACGGTAAAATCGTAGCTATTGATGTGGAGGAGGTAGAAAATGACTAACTTTACCACCTCACTTCATGACGAAAAGTCTTTTAACAGACTTATGATCGATTATTTAGGGCAATTATGCATTAGAATGCCTATTTCAAAGGAGATTCGTCTAGTGTTATACTCATCCTTAAGTATGAATACAAAAAAATTAATGATAATTATTATTGCGATACTATCTTCTGTTTTGCTGTTTTTTGTTTTAAAAAACAAGACAAAAAATACGGATACGGCACAAACATCGTCACCTCCCATCAAAGATCAACAAACATTTATAGTCGATGGATATCCAATTGATACAGTTCCTCTATATAAACTAACCAAAGTCAGTTCCAATAAGATATTTGTAAATACTGATCCAAAAAATGTATCAGAGTTTGATGAAAAAAACTTTGCCTATTTTAATGTCGTATTCGAAACTGAGGCCAATCAAGAAGAATTCTTTGATTATTACAAGAAATTGTTTGACAAACAAATAGCGGACGATTCCGAAAATAGGCAAATGGTTACAGGACAGATTGGTGAATACAAAGTTTCAGCTGCTCACTATGGATCGGGAAACACTGGCTACATCCAAGTTCACTTGCCAAAATATAACGATGAGAAAATAGATAAATACTTTGTCGATTTTCCACAGATCTTAGAATTGAATGCCAACCTGATGGAACATGAGAAGTCTTATGGTTTACTCAATCAAAAAGGTGGTGAAGTTGAATACACAAAATACTTTACCGTGTTAGATAGCGGAGACCAAGACAAGGATGGTAAAGATGATATCGACGAGTTCTTAATTTTGGAAAAAGAATATCAAAAACAATATAAAGACAAACCGGAATACTTATTTGACGAAAAAACCGGCCAAATGAACTGGAAAGATGGTGACTTTGAATCCACACTCTCAATTTCACGAGATCATGGCCGCATATATTTAATGTTAAGGAAAAAAATATAACACAATGAAAAAAATTCTGATTGTTTTTATATTATTAATCTTGGGTGGTGGAGCGTTTTTCCTTCTACCTTTAAAGAATGGGTTAAATGACAGTGAACAGGTTGTTTTAGAACAAACCATAGACATCTCAAAAAGATACCTTTCATTACGAAATCGCACTGATAACCTCCTGGTAAAGGCAGAGGAATACTCTGACTACTCATCTTGGGATAAGAACATGACAAGCTTAATTCAGGATTGGAATAGCTTAGATCAAGAAGCAAAACAACTGAAGGAGAATGCTGATGAACAATCAGAGAAGGTTGCTCTTAATTTTACATTAGTTAAATCAGCTCGGGCATACACTGCCAAAGAGATATCTGATATTTATGATAAAGCACCAAGATTTAAAGGGATTGCGACTTTAGCTAAACATTTAGGAGTAGATGCTAAAAAAGCCCAGCTTATTCTTAATCAGGCACAAGATGAGACAACAGCACAAGGTTGGACTGAAGCCGGAGATACTTTACAAAAACTAGAAACTTCGGCAGTGGTAATTAAAGACGGTTGTAAAGTAGCGGGATATATGGGGGGAGTAGTTTTAACTGGGGGTGCTGCAGGAGGATTTGCGGCAGCCGGGACACTGACTCAGGTAACTACAGTTGTCGTTGGAGTTGATTTAGCCTTGGAGGTAACCGAAGATGGAGCTCAAATTGCTTTAGGCGATAAAAATAAAGTATCCTCATTTGTTAAAGATATTCGAACCGTTACTGAGCCGATTGCTAGTGTTTTAACTATAACAAATATTCCGAATAATCTTGGAACTGCTTACGGTACGTTTGAATCGGTTATGGTCGGATTGGAGCAATTCAGAGAATCAGCGCAGGAAGGAAAGGTTATCGGAGTTGATTTAAGAAATTTTCAGTATCATAAACCATTCCAGGTCATACGCAAAACTCAATATCCTGGGACTGTAACGGTAGCGGAAATGGAAAAAGCTGAAGTTGAAGAATGGTTGCAGAGTTTGAATAAAAAACTTGAACCCATGTCCCAAGGAGAAATTGAAAAATTCTTAAGCAGTTCAAAGTCTGAAGGTCAGGAGGAAAAAAAGGCTGCAAAGGAAAATTCTAAAACAGATAAAGTTGATAAAGATATTCCTAACCAAATCATCAGAATTGTAAATGTTAGCGGTAATTCTTACATGATGGACTCCTGTTTTTCCTCAACCTGTTGGGATGATTTGGCCGCTAATCCTGCAGAAGATAGAGACTTAGGCGGTATTTATACGATGGGCAAAGTTTTCGGTAATGGAGAAGGTTATAAGACAGGTTTCCGACCCGCTGATTTAAAAGCCAGTAATCGATTGTCAGATGATCGTTATAAAATCACCCTCTATTTTGCCATTGCCCCTTTTGAGGGTCCAAAAAATAAAACGATTAACTATGGCACCTGGATCAGTCAATCTGTGGAAATAAATGCAAAGTTTGGAGATGAACCAGTCATTGAATGGGATGGAAATAGTTTAAAACAAGCAAAATAAAGAACGTAGTTATTTTTCTGGAAAGAATGATCCTGATTTTTTAGTTCCCTTATCCCCAATATTCCACTTACCATACTCAATAGCAGACGACCCAAGATTAACCTTTTTCTTGCCTGAATTGGTTTTAAAATAAACGTAATACGTAGTCACACCTGATTCATCATCAGTATCTTCTTTTTTGTTTATAACTATACCCTCCCAGGATGACTTTTTTTGTTTATAACTAAGATAACTAAAGAACACTGTCACTCCAAGTACAAAAATCACTGTATAAACTACTTCGTTCATAAGGTTTTCCTAAAGAATAATTTTACTTCCGCTAGAATACATAATACATCATAGATGAATGGTATAGAAGGATATGGATCAATTCGAGCGGCTTATACCTACATGTTGATGGAGATTTGCCAGAATTGTGTTCACCTAGCCTCTTTTTGATATCCTCTGAATACCCAACGTATATCCAGTTTACGATTAAACTACGAAGGACATACACATAGAAGAATTTATTTTGTTTAAGAGGTGACGCACCAGTCGGTGCATCACTCGCTTTGGTGTTATATAAGGCCATACAAACACCTTGCATCTCCACAAATTGTGGCGAGGCCGTGTACCGTATGGTACGCGGTGAGCCGGCCCTCTTTCGCTAAAGCTTCAGACGGGCGTAGCCGTGACTTGCATCAGCCGCGTTTGACGCGGAACCCTGAACCAACAGCTTAAAAGTCCGCCATCCGCCGGCTGGCGGAGACGGATCTACCATTGAGCTACAAATGATTATCTTGAAACTGTTAACGAATGTGTGAGCCGGCAGGGACTTGAACCCTGAACCAACAGCTTAAAAAGTCCGCCAGCTGGCGGATCTACCATTGAGCGAGAAATTTGTAGTGTGGGAACCTTATGTAAGAATATGTGAGCCGGCAGGGACTTGAACCCTGAACCAACAGCTTAAAAGGCTGCTGCTCTACCATTGAGCTACCGACCCAAGAAAACTAATATATTATACTCAAAAAATGATGTCTTGGCTATATTATGGATTGCAGTTAATACACATCTTATTTTCTAATTATTTCTTTCCCTAGTTTTTCGGAAATTGTATATAGCGACTGCACCCCGTTTTCCAGATTCCGGTAATGGATAAGATACGCAAGACACAAAACCAGAAGAAGTATAACAACGGGCAGAAGAATCAGTTCATGGGTTGCTATGGTAATCCCAAGCACCACAAGTGTTGCGGTAATTACCAGCATGGTTACCAATAAATGGATAAGCCATTCATGCTGGAAATCGTGCATCCGCGTTTGGTGATACAGAAACAGATCGTGTACATCTCCGTTCTGTTTTTCTATACAGCTGGTTATATATTTTTCGTGCAGTTCCATTGATCGGACCATACCCATCTATCCTGTCACATTTTCGTGGTGCCGTATAGCCATTATGTTGCCCAATGCGTCGGTTTGGATAGCAACAACATCAATCTGTGCGGGCAGGGCTTCACATCCATGAATCCTACAGTAATATTCCAGAGCAGTTTGGATTTCCCGGAGTTTTTTTGGAGTTATTGCCTCTTCCGGCAGACCGAACTCATCCGTTGATCTTGTTTTTACCTCTACTGCAACAAGTGTACCGCCTACCTCACACAGGAGATCGATTTCCCCATACCGTGCACGGAAATTTCTTTCAAGAATACGGTATCCGTGGGACAACAGGAAGGTTGCTGCAGTATCTTCGCCGATTTTACCGAGCGTCTGTTTTTGGTTGTTTTGCTTCATTGATCTTCGTTGCAGCCTTTCCGGTCCGATCACGAAGATAATACAATTTTGCGCGGCGGACATCGCCGTACTTTTTCACATCTATTTTCTTAATCCACGGTGAGGAGATCGGGAAAATCCGTTCCATGCCGATTGCGCCAACGCCGATCCTGCGGACCGTCATCATGCAATTTTCTGCACTTCCCTTGATGGCAATAAGAATGCCTTCGAATACTTGAATACGTTCGCGGCTTTCTTCCTTGACTTCCCGTTTGGTTTTTCCTGCCACCTTTTCCTTTTCGATCAGGCGGTAATGGACACGGACTGTGTCGCCCACATGAATCTGTACTGAATTATTCCATAACGCGGCGTTTGCCATAGGAAGTTATTATAACAATTACTTTGCTTTGCTACAAGCCTCTATAAAGGAAAGAAACAATGGATGGGGCACAAGCGGTCGTGAGCGGTATTCCGGATGGAACTGCGTTCCGACAAAGAACGGATGGACGGATTTGGGAAGTTCAACAATTTCGCATAGATTCTCAACTTTTGAACGGCCGGCAATCGTAAGTCCGGCTTCTTCCATCTGTTTTGCATATGCATCGTTAAATTCATACCTGTGCCTATGGCGTTCCCCGACCATACGGGCAGATTCATCATCGTATCCTTTATACTGCGCGTAACTTTCATCGGAAATCGTTCCCTTTTTCACCAGACATTCCCATCGCCCGAGTCGCATAGTGCCGCCGTATGCCCGGCGTTTAAGGATTTCCTCCTGACCGCTGATCATATGGATAACCGGATTTTTTGTTGTCTGGTCGCATTCATTCGTGTGGGCATCTTTGAGCCCAAGAACATTGCGCGCAAATTCGACAACCGCAAGCTGCATACCGTAACACAGACCAAAATAGGGAATCTTGTTTTTCCGGGCATAGGCAATCGCGGCAATTTTCCCCTCTACCCCACGCGGCCCCCACCCGATCGGGACAATAATACCGTCAACATCGGAAAGAGGCGACATATCCCCCTGCTCCAATTTTTCCGCCTGGATCCATTTTGTTTTTGTTTCCGTGCCTTTTGCCCAGCTTGCATGATCGATTGCATCAAGAAGAGCGGCATAGCTATCCCGTAATTCGTATTCTCCGGTTGCGAAATACTTCCCGACAATGGCGATGGTAATCTTTTTTGTCTTTTTTGCCTTGATGGTTTCCACCATATTCGTCCACTTGGAAAGATCGAGCGTATTGACCGGAAGCCCAAGCATAGTAAGGATTTTTTCGTCGAATTTCTGCTCGGCAAACTGGAGCGGAATTTCATACGGACTTTGCGCATCGATATTATTGATGATATTTTCCGGTTCCACATTGCAAAACAGTGCAAACCTTGCTCGGCGCCGTTCATCCATCGGCTTTTCCGCACGTGCAACGATAAAATCGGGCTGGATCCCCATGGAATTGAGCGTACGGACGGATAGCTGTGTCGGTTTTGTTTTTGGTTCACCCAGGAATCTGGGAGTCGGCAGGTAGCTGACATGCACATGGATAACCTGATTCTTCCTGTCGCGGGAAAGGATGCGGGAAGCTTCGTAGTAGAGCATATTCTGGTATTCCCCTGCCGTTCCCCCAAGTTCTATAACGACAATATCCGTGTTCTCCTTAATGCCGGCTTCCTTGATCCGGCTGATAATTTCATCGGTTACATGGGGAATAGCCTCCACATCTTCGCCTTTGTATTCGAAATTACGCTCCCGATCGATGACCGTTTTATAGATCTGACCCATCGTAACAAAATTATGCTTATGCATATCGGAACCCAGAAACTTTTCATAGGTTCCCATATCCATATCCGCTTCCGTTCCGTCTTCTAAAAGGTAAGGATCGCCGTGTTCGATAGGATTAATAAGCCCTGCATCGATATTAAGGTAATTTTCACATTTAACGCTGGTTGTTGTATACCCGCGGAGTTTCAGAAGAAATGCAATAGCGGCGGTCGTATTTCCCTTTCCAAGGCCCGAAATAACACCACCAGAGACAAAAATGAACTTTGTCGGCATACTTTATGCTATCAAACCGGAAGCTATGGCGTCAATTGGAAAAATGGACATTTCCGGAGGGAAATTATTTGCCCTTTTTTTTCCCGCTAAACGGAACGATGTGTTTTCCGACACCATAGAGTGCTTTGAACATATCGCTTTTGGATATGATGCCGACAACATGGTTGTTTTCGTTGAGAACCGGAAGCTGGTCAACCCTGTGTGCCAGCATTCTGGCAAGAGCCCGCATGAGCAAAACATTCGGACGGGTGAATATAACACGCTTCTGCATCACTTCCTTCACTTTCCCGATAAAACACTCCTGACATTCAGCGGCAATATCCTCGGGATCCTCCGCTGAAGAAATATCACGAACAAACTGTTGGTAGTCGGGATAAAAGCGTCTGAGCATATCCTGGCGTGTCAGGATTCCGGCAAGTTCCTGCCTGCCCTGCACGAAAACGATTGCATTGAGGTCTTTTTGTATCATTTTCTTCCAGGCAACCGTTAACTTATCGTCAACGTGTACGGTTTCGACGTCGGTTTTCATTGCAGATTTGACGGTAATCATGAGGAAAGAGTACAGGAGAATTCCGGCTTTGTCAAATATAGATAGCAGTAAATATTATTGTGATATATATCACAAACAATGGTGTCAAATGTGCTTATGATAGATAGTCTGTTGTTCCGAAATAGCGGTCACCAAAATCCCCAAGTCCGGGAACAATAAACTTTGTAGCATTCAAGTGAGAATCAATAGCTGCCGTAATAATGCGGACATTGGGGTATTCCTTATGAATACGTTCTAATCCTTCGGGAGCAGATACTATACAAATAACTGTTATGTGCTTTGCTCCTTTTTGAGTAAGAATTGAGAGTGAATCAAGCAGAGACCCCCCTGTTGCCAACATAGGATCAACCAAAAAAACGATGTTGGATGAAAAAATTTT
>CAZVTJ010000016.1:0-17474 GCA_964630015.1 uncultured Gammaproteobacteria bacterium
AGGGTAATTTTTTTCACTGCAAAGTCTTCCATAGATGTGTATTGTTCCAAAAGTACGGATTGCTGTCAACAAAATCCCGTTATACCGCGCCCTTTCCGGTAATCATGGCAAGAGGGGTTTTGAGAATGATGTAAATATCGTACAGCAGACTCTTTTTGAGTACATAGTCCGCATCCATCTGGATCCGTTTGTCGAAATTCACTTCACTTCTACCCGATACCTGCCAATACCCGGTAATTCCCGGTTTTGACGAAAGCACGACACCAACCAGTTTTCGCGTATGCGGATATTTTTTCTGCTGTTCCTCAAGTTCGTCGGCGTAGTACGGACGCGGCCCCACAAGGCTCATATCACCCATGAATACGTTAATAAACTGCGGTATCTCATCGATTGAATGTTTCCGGATGAAATGCCCGACTTTAGTGACTCTGGGATCATTTTGCAGTTTATAGCTGTTCTGCTTGTATTCGTGGTACAGCTTTGCCAGTTTCGGGTCCTTGCGCAGAATCGTATGGGCATTGACAATCATGGATCGGAACTTAAACAGTTTAAACAGTTTCCCGTTTTTTCCTACCCGTTTCGGCGTATCGGCAAACACCGGCCCCGGCGTATCCAAAACGATCGCAATCGCGGTAATAACACAAACCGGAAAAAACAGCACCATGAGCACAATGCTTCCGACAATATCGATACACCGCTTACTGACTGTATACATCATAATGAATGGTTTAGGTTTTCAGGTTAAATCCTCAAATTGGGATCCCGACAGGCTTTCCACCAGTTTCTTGATTTTGGGCACCGATGTTTTCCTGCAGACCATCAGAACGTCATCGGTATTAACCACCAATAGCTCGGATAAATCAATACCTACGACCAATTGCTTCCCATAATTATACACGAGCGTATCGTTCGTGTCGGTTAACAACACTTTTCCCTGCGTCACATTCTTGTCTTCCGTATCTTCAAGCGCCTCCTTGAGTGCCTCCCAGGCGCCGATATCACTCCATTCCAGGTTATCAGAAACGACGAGCGCATCTTTTTTGGAAAGTTTTTCCAGAATGGCATTATCGAAACTGATCTTTTCCAGTGTCGGATAGATTTCCCCCAGGATTTTTTCGTACGACGGCGTGCCGTACGCAGCAGCAATTTTGGAAAGCCCGTCGTAGAGATTCGGTACGAATTGCTTGTACTGCTTCCACAAAAACTTCGGTGTCGTTACGAAATACCCCAAATTCCATGCGTGGTGTCCGCTTTCGAAATACCGTTTCGCGGTATCGGCATCGGGCCGGTATTGGAAATCGACGAATTGGTGAAACGATACGTCATTTTTAACAACAACTTCCTTCCCGAAATCAATCCATCCAAGATTTTCGCTGGCAAACCGTGCTTTCTGCGATACGAACACGATCCCCGCTTCCCCCGAGGCAACCACATCGCCTGCCTGCTTGAGGATATTGCGAAATAGTGCGTCTTTTTTTACCAAATGGTCGCTCCATAAAATAACCATCGGCATATCCGGGTCTTTTTTGTACAAAAGCGCGGTTGCAAGCCCCACGGCTGGCCCAACATCACGCATTACCGGTTCGCCGATAATATGGCTTTTCGGAAGCTTAGGAAGTTGGGACGCAACGAGATTGGTATAGACCGCACCGGTTGAAATATAGGTATCGTTCCAATCAAAATCCGGTTGGAGTCGCGACACGGCAAGCTGCAGTGTCGACTGGTCACCGACGATTTTTTCGAATTGTTTCGGTGATTTTTTCCGTGAAAGAGGCCATAACCGCGTTCCGTGCCCGCCGGCAAAAATGATTGCATTCATGGTAGTGCCTTTCTGTATCGATCGACTGTTTGTACGATATATTCCCGAAATTCATCGGCAAACCGCTTCTTTCCGAACCGGAGTGCATTGCTCCTGCAGGCATCGGGAGAAATCGTCATTTCCGAAACGATCTTCATTCCGTTCATGACCGATTCCACGGACTGGTCTTCTAATACTACGCCAGTTTCGCGGTCTTTCACAATTTCCGCCATACCGCTTCCCCCAAAACACACAACCGGTTTACCGCAGGATTGTGCTTCCGCAGCCGTAATCCCGAAATCCTCCGCACCCGCAAACACAAATGCCCTGCAGTGTTGATAATACGAGGCAAGCTTTTCGTCTGTCAATTTTTCTGTGATGAGTGTCACAGTCGGACCGGCCAGTTTTCTGATTCTTGCCTCATCACGGCCGCTTCCGATTACCACAAGGCGAACTCCCAACCGGTTTACCGCTTCCACAACGGTATCGATGCGTTTGTAGGGAACAAGCCGTCCAACCGTCAGGAAATACCCCGAGTCACCATTACCCGCAGGAATGAATGTATCCGTATCGACCGGCGGGTAGATCACACGGTCAACCGGGATGCCGTAATAACGACTAATTCGTTGGGCAACAAGATTGGAAATCGCCGTGTAATAATCCGGACGTTTGGAGAAAGTCAGATCCCACCTCCGAAGACGCGTACTGTTTGCCAGAAAAACCCGTTTCCCGAGGGCAGAAAATATCCCGAGGCCGGGAATCGCTGTATAGTCCTCATACCCGCTCCAAAGATAGCGTGTCGGCGTCAGGCAATAGCAGATATGACATGTCTCGGGTTTTGTCAGGATCGCTTTGGCATCGGCAGAGGTTACGGAGATAACAGCGTCAAATCCGTCAAACGACAGGGTTTCAAACGCAAAAGGGGTAAGAAGCGGCAGCAGTTCATGATGGGAACGGGCAAGCGGAATACGCGACAAAAATGTCGGACGGATATCCCACCCATTTGCCCATGGAGCGGTTTTTTGGTTATAGACGCTTGTATATACGGGCGAATTCGGATAGAGCGTGTGCAGATTTTCCAGCACGCGTTCCGCTCCGCCGTATTTGTTTATCCTGTCATAGACGAGTGCAATGTTCATACAGATCTAGGGTTTGCCGGGCAGTGTTTTTCCAGGAATACGTTGTTTTGATATGTTCTGAAACCGATCCCGGTATACGTTTCCTGTATTGTGTTTCCCCAAGGGCGCGTACCCATGCATTGCACTCACCCACCGGAATATAGGTTGCATAATGCCCCGCAACTTCACGGAAAACCGCAATATCCGAACACAGGACCGGAGTCCCCAACGCAAGCGATTCAATAATGGGAAGCCCGAATCCCTCCGCGGCGGAAGGGAACAGTAACGCCTCCGCCCCCCGGTACAGATTGGCAAGCTCTATATCCGACTCCGGCTCAACGCGGAGTATGTGATTGCCCCCGCGGATAAACCACGGGTTATCCGCAAGCTTGCGGTAGAAATAATCCTCTTTGCCCGCAAGCACCAACCGAATGTCTTCCCCACTTTTTTCCCGATATCGTACAAATGCCTCGCACAGAAATGCCAGATTCTTATGCGGATATGCATTCCCAACTGCAAGGACATATGGTTGTGGCACATCCGGTTTTTGGATTGGAGTTTGCACAAGTTGCTCGTCAACCCCTTCGGATATGACGGTAATTTTGCCGGTTGTGCCAGGATAATGGGAAACAATATCATCCGCGGTCGCATGCGATACGGCAATAATTTTTGTGGCATTGGATAATCCCCGGGACATGATCGTCTTCAGTCCCATTTTTTTGAGTGAATAGAGAGCTTTAGGTAACCTGGATGCATGTCCTGTTGTCTTTGTAAGAAGCGTCAGGTCATGGACCGTCACGACCATGGGTTTTGGGTAGAAAATCGGAATGGATACGTAGGGTTCATGCAATACATCCAGTCTGTCAGCAAGGAATATTCTGGGAAGCAACACCTGTTCGCTAGCCGTATGCCAATGGACATCTGCAAGCCGGGGAATAAACCGGTCGGATGCGGGACGGAACGATTCGAATCCCTTTTTTGAAAGGTAAATAAAAAACCGGTGGTTTGAAGGTATTTCTTCCAGTCCGGAAATCAGATTCCGGATATACCGGCCGACACCGGTTTCATACATAAGCCGTGCATCAATCCCGATGTTCATAGTGCAAATACCCGTACGATTAAAATCCTCAAACGGAACATCGTATTCACCAAAAACCGCACAAAGAATCCATATTTTTTGGAATAGTTTTTCGTGAAAAACAGATGATTATAGCGATAAAATAGCATCTTTGTCCTCACCCGCCGGGCCCTGTCCGCGTGCGCCCTGCCGCTTTGTTTCTTTTTGTGCAGGATCGTAAAGTTGGGATTATAGAGTATCCTGTATCCCGCCTCTTTGATGCGCATGCACCAATCCATATCTTCCCCATACATCAGATATTCCTCGTCAAGTAACCCGACTTTTTCGATAACTTCCCGACGGACAAGGAAAAATGCGCCGCTGATCATGTCCACATCATGAACCGTGGAAAAGTCCAAATACGTCATATGGTACCCGGCAAAAAACCTGCTTTTGGGAAATAGTTTTGCCAGTTTGCTCATATAGGCAAATGACCGCCATGGGGTAGGAAAACCGCGGTGGCATGCCGGATCGATGGATCCGTCCATCAGCAGCAACTTGCAGGTTGCAGCGCCGGTGGATGGATTGGCATCCATAAACGACAGCATTCCGGAAAGCGTATCGGGTGCAACCTCAGTATCGGTATTTAAAAGCAGCACATATCTTCCCCGAGCACGCCGTATACCGGTATTATTTCCTGCGGAAAATCCGATATTCCCCCCATTTTGGATGAAGATTACATCCGGAAACTCTGCTTTTACAGCTTCCCCTATCCCATCGTCCGAACCGTTGTCACATAAAATGACTTCAAACGTAAACGGGGCAATCCGCGATTTAAATACTGTTTTGATCGCCGTAAGGGTTAAATCCCTGGTTTTATAGTTCAAAAGGATGATGGAAAGGTCAATGATTTTCTTTTGAGCCGTGTTTTTCATAGACGCTCCTCCAGACACGATCCTGAATACCTGCCAGTGTATCCCAATCATAGTGTTTTTCAACAAACGTACGGGCAGCCGTACATGTTGCTTCCGTTTGTTTGGAATGGTCAATCATGTCTTTGCACAACCCACAATACTCATCCGAAGACTGAGCAATCCATACACATCCGCGTGCATTGTCCCCAAGACCGGAAATACCCTCCGGGGTCGTTAATACCGGAAGCCCGGCAGCCATACTTTCCAAAATCTTATATTTTGACCCTCCTGCAATACGCATGGGTGCAAGCAGTACATCAGATGTTTTCATTGCATCCCGGATATCGTCAACGCGGTCTTTCCAAACAACTCCGGGAATATGTTTTTCCTGCAAGCCAATCGGCGGATTATGTCCGACAATGGAAAGCTCTGCCCCCGGGAATGCAACACGGATTTTTGGCCATACGGTTTCAAGGGTATAGGAAAGTGCGTCCCGATTGGGATGCCACAAAAAATTCCCGACGAAGAGAAACCGCGGCTTTTTGGGAACCGGATGGAATGAATAGGAAAACCACCCCGTATCGACACCGTTGGGAACAACCGTTACCGGAGTTTTGGGCTCGGCTGTCCGGATCCGTTTTGCATCTTCATCCGATACGGCAATAATTCCCGCTGCCTGTTTCCAGACAGCCTCCTCATCACGTTTCACCTTATTTGCGTCCCAGAGCTTAATCTTTGAAACCATCCCGCGGTCTTCTTCCCCGTAGCGGGTATATACATCGTATTCGATATTATGCTCGGCCACGACAAGGGGAATATCCGTATGGGGAATCCCGCCATAGACATAAAACGGCTCTATGTGGACAAGATCGATATCGCCCTTGGAAAGACGCTCCCCGACAATCTGCACCATGCGGGAATTTTCATACGTTTTACGGAGTACGGAAGTTCCCGAAAGAAACGACCCAAGAATATATTTTGCCTGCTTTCCCGATCCGCGCATAACCCAGGAAACATCGTGAATGAACGGAAGGTTTTGTATATATTCTGCTTCCTCGGGTTTCCGGAGATAGGTAAAAAGTGAAATGGAGTGATGGGCAGAGAGGCGTTTTAAAAGGTTATACATCCGTACCTGCCCACCCGATACGAGCGGCCAGGGAAGAAGTGCCGATACGAAAAGTATGTTCATAAATGACCCACCGGAAGCTCATCCGCCGCCTTACCCAGATCGATAATAATATAGGTAGATGTGCGTGAAACGACACGATATTTGGAGGCAAGATCAAGTATCTCCCCGTCGGTTTTCTGGTCCGCGACGCTTACATAGACGCGTGCTCCCTGTTTGATTTTTTCCGGAATCAGAAACCCGATCGGCCATCCCATACGCTTTGTCTGATACAAAAATGTCGTATCGCCTCCATACGTGGCGATGACTTTCGCGTCTTTTGGGAACAACCGGTCAACCTCCTTACCGGCTTCAACAATTTCCGGATGGTTTATCCAATAATAGGTCCTTATGGTATACCAGGAAAACATACACATGAACACAAACGATAGTCCGGCACCAACCAACCCCGCAGCCCGCTGAACCCCGGTATTTCCCGCGCCACGGACTAAATACGCAAGGCCCAAACCGGTGTAGCCACACAGTACCGGAAGCAGAAAAATCTGGTAATAATCATGCTGGACATTCCCGCCGGCAATGATACCGATATACAGAAGCGATCCCAGAATGAGCATGGGGAATACAAGCAGTTTGTCTTTCATCTTTGCCGCAAACATACCTACTCCGAGAGGAATAAGCCCCCAGGTTCCCATAATAAGTACCCCGATTCGTTCCTGAAAAATCCAGCGGAACCATGCACCCTTAAACCGGATATTGTCCTTGTTAAACAGCCAGGAAAACGAAGCAATCCCTTCCGGAAACCGTGTTATCCATTCCCGCCACAGGAAAAACGGGACAAACGATATGATACCGTAGACGATCGCCCAGAAGAAAAGGTTTTTGTGCTTCCACGCCATAATCAAAAATGCGCTTGCCGCCGGGATCAGCAAAAATCCCGCAACGGGTTTGGTAAGCAGTGCCAGGGAAGAAAAAACGGCCGAGGCAATAATCAATATCCCCTGCCGTATGCTTTTTTGTCCGAATGCAAAATCCAAGAGGACCAGTGCCAAAACAACCATACCGACGGCGGAAACATCGGGCAATATTGTCCGTCCGTAAAAAACGGAATACGGCAATCCAGCATAGACCAGTGACGCCAGATACCCTGCAAGCGCGTTACCTCTGCGTCTGATAAGGACACCGATCCCGATTGCAGCAACCGTTGACCAGAAAATGGAAATGATCCGAAGCCATACCTCAACCGATGCCATCCCGACCGTTTGTGTAAGCAATGCTCCAACGCCCTGATAGAGCGGGAACTCCACCATCCGCCAGCCCTCGGGATTATCTTTACCGGACTGGATATTGGAAATGTCATAGTAACGCGGATGCAGAAGGTCTATCCCGTTTTGCATGTACAACTGTGCAACTGCTGCCGTATCACTTTGGCGCCAGCTGTGCCAATCGGCAACCGGGCTATCGATTTTATACGTCCGAAAAAGAACGGATAGTGCTGCAATAAGGGTAAAGATTACGAACGGCGCTAGTGATTTCAGACGTTGGTACCTCATGATATCAGTCTTCTTTTGTGTAAATTGTTCCGCGCTTCAATACGTAATTTTCATAGATGAATACTTCCCTATCCCCCCGGAACGGTGCGGCAAATGCGCTTTTCAAGTCTTTTGCGGGCGTTACGGTGTACGGATTGTCGCGGAACATATGCCAGAGCGCATCCGTCATTCCTGTCGGGAAAATCCATGCCCTGCCGTAACGGATCGGCATATCGATGATATAGATCGTTTTGACGTTAAGGGGGGGGAATGTTTCGGATTTGATCCCCATAATCGACTGTTCCACCACGTTTCCGGCAAATTTCCACTGCCCTTCCAAGCGTTTGGTTTCGGCAATGTTCCATCCGATCAATACTGCCGCCACAACACATACGATGGCCTTAAATGTCATATTCCTGGAATTTTTCAGGCTCAGCCAAACCACTTCTGCACCAAAGAGCACCACGAAAATGGAAGATACATATCCGTAACGTTCCGCTGCTCCGCCAAGACCGGCATATGCTCCAAGGGACAATAACGCCATAAGCCCCATGCAAACGGCATGCTTCATACCACCAAAATGTTTCCGGTATTTCCAAAACAGCCAGAGGGTTGCAGCACACACCGCTCCGACTGCCAGAGTAAGCGGTACTACAAATGTTTTCAGATTCCCACGTAAATTCTGGGCATATTCGATTGCCCTGGGTCCCAGTGCCATTGCTGCTATGTAGGAAGCGGTGTTTGCCGCGGCATTCACCACGAATTTTGATGCGTTATATGCATAATCCCCGCTTGGCGCAACTGCCCCCGAAGAGAGTCTGATAGCCCCATAGAGGGCAATAACAACAAAAAACCACAGTGAATGTCCTTTGTGTCCTGCAAGAAGCGACAATGCAAAGAACCCAAGGGGCAACAATGCCATTCCGTCATACGAAAGCACGGAGAATAAAATGCTCACTACGGAACCGACAAACCAGAAGGTCCATGTTCTCCGTTTTGTTTTCGACTTTTCAAGAAACACAAGCGAAAGCATGGCGAAAAATCCGGCAAGCAGACTGCTTTGACCTGATACCCAAAAAATATTTTCATGATGGACCGACATGGTCCCAAACAAAAGCGACGCAATAAAGGCATATACCCAGTTTATGTTGTGGAGGCGAAGATAGGTAAATAACAAATACACGGTTGCAGATACCAGAAGAAGGGACATGACGTGATAGGCAACCGGTGTTAACCAAAATACGTTATACAAAACAAAATACCAGAGTTTTGGGATCGGTCGATAGAAAAATCCCTCGGAAGAGGAAAAGTTCGTCATGATCGTGGAAATGTTGCTTTGCGCCGCCCATTTAAGCCACGTAAAATCATCACCGGTAAAATACATGGACAGTGCTCCCGACCAGAGCCAGAATACCGCTCCGACCAGATAGACAATCCATGCGATTTTATGCGTAAACAGGCGCCGGAGAAACGGCAGGTATGCAATCCGTTCCGTTTTTTCTTTGGCAAGCAGATAGATGGCAATCCCAAACAGCAGATAAAAGGAAAAAGCCACCTTGGATGCCTCAAATACGTCAATTAATACGGCATTGACCAAAAGCCCCAGGAATCCGGCAAACACACCGATCGTAAAAGACCGTTCAATTCCCGTCAAAAGATGGATCCTGGTCGCAAACAGATACCAGGCGTAGGCAAATATCCCCAGGAATGCGATTGTTCCCAGAATTCCGGTTTCCCCAAGCATCCGGTGATAGTCTCCGTCAGCCGCGACGGAAAGGGCCGAATATCCGCTTCCCAGCATTATGTTGCGCCGGAATGCAGCCATTGCCTTGGGCCATTGTCCCTGGAACCTGGTGGTGATGGAAATATCATACACAAGGGCTTTTTGGATCAAAAAACTACCGGACATGGTGGATATTTCCCCCGAGCCTGTTGCCAGATTTTTGCTGGAGTACATCGTGACTGTCCCGGCTTTTTTGCCGCCGTTTGCCCCGACACCGATAAACTCACTTCCTGTAGGCAGGGTTTCTTTTGCCGGATTCTCCGACTCGGCAAGGTGTGCCTGCCCGCCTTCCAGCTTGTCCAGCGTCCCGATCGGTTTTCCGGTCGAAAGGTCAACCACCACATCGCTAAACCGCAGTGTTTTCGCATACCGCTCGGATACCCCGCTGGTAAAATTCATGATGATAATGCTGACAACAACAACGGGAAGGATCCAAAGCTTTTTCTTCTGCATCCACAGCATTGCGGAAATGGCTATAAGGTACACCCCGAAGGAAACGCGCGATGCGGTAAACAGAAGCATAATAAGGGCCAAAACGGATACCAGTACACTTGCCGCCTTCACCCAGAGTTTTTTCGCCCCAAATACCATGCTAGCGATAATCGGGATTGTCATAACCAAATATGCAGCCAAGTCATAATGCCCGCCGAATGTCGACGGAAACCGTGCGGTTGTCGGAAGCCGGAGCGGCGTCCCTTTGGCAAATTCCTCATTCATGGTCAAAAATGCGGGAAAACCCAAAAATTTCTGTCCGAATCCGTACAGCGATACGATAAGGACGGTTATGCCCAACACCCACAACACCCGCGCCGTCATCGTTGGCCGGGCTTTTATTGCCTCGTATCCCACAAAAAATAAAAAGAGGTACTCAATACGCCGGATATAATGGAAGATGGCTACTTTTGGGAATAGAATCCCGCCGAAATTGGGGAAAATAAACACAAGCGCGTTTATAAGCGATACCAACCCGACTGTCCAATACAGGATAATCGGAAAAGTCAACGGACTGTCGGAAAGCTTTTTTCTGTAAAGAAATTGGATACACAGAACCAGTGATACCATTGCAACCAGAAAATCCTCTATGCGTATATACACCCAGGATTGTTCAATATCGAGAATCGGAAGTTTTGGATACAGCGGGATAAACGCTACAAAAAAAAGTGCCGCGCCGGGGAGAAACCATTTCCTACACCAGTCGATAAGCTTCCGCATAAATATCTTTAAGTTCCTTGTTTCCGATAAGGGATGCTGTAAGTATAGCAAAAAGCGCCTTCAGTTTTAGCATTCCCCGTAATATCGTGCGCTTAACCGGTCCGTAATGTTTGGAATACAGATACACAAACCCCTTATAAATATTAAGGACCGGTCCCTTGCGCCGGTTCGTTGAACTTCCGCTTCCCAGATGCACGATCGTGGAACCGGGATAAAAATAGGTCGTATAGCCCTTTTTCCTTGCCCGCATGAGCAAATCGACTTCTTCCATGTACATGAATATTTTCTCATCAAACAGCAGATCATCCAGAAATACCTGTTTTGGCGCAATCATTGCAGCACCCGATACCCAGTCGACTTTTGTCAGCTTGGACGGTGACCATCGTGTCAGTTTCAGCCGATCACCCTTCAGGAACAATACGGCAAATGTTACCGGAAGGGAAAAAAACGGACCGCAGGATGTCTGGTCGGAACGGTCCATGTTAAGAAGTTTTGGCCCGATAAATGATTTCGGGTGGTGGGTAGCACATTCATACAGCTTTTCAATGGCATTGCCGATGATGACCGTATCGGAATTAAGCAAAAACACGAAGGACCCCCGTGCCTGCCGGATACCCACATTGTTGGCCCTGCCGAACCCGAGATTTTCCTTGCTTTTCACCAAAACCACCCAGGGAAAATCATGCTCGATCATTTCGACCGACCCATCGACGGATGCGTTATCGACAACGATGACCTCTGTGGTAAACCGAGCATTCCGAAGACTTTTCTTAATCGACAGCAGACAGTCCGACGTGAGTTTTTTGGTATTGAACGATACGATGATGATGGAAAGGTCGTATTGCATAGGAATATATTACTGGAACAGGCGGGCATATTTAAGAGTATAGCGTAAATTCGGATTGCGGAACTTTATGATTGCAGCCGGTACTCCGCCGACAACCGCGTACGGCGGAACGTCTTTGGTAACAACTGCCCCCGATGCCAATACTGCCCCCTTCCCGACTTTCACCCCGGGAAGAATCATCACCCGTGTGCCGATGACCACATAATCCTCAATTGTGACGGGCGCGCCAATTGCCGCAAAATCCGGGGAATCGATATCATGTTCCATGGTAAATATCCGCACTTCACCGGCAATGGAAACATTGTTGCCGATGGTAAGCGGCCGGACACTTGGGCGGAAAAACTCCCGAATATATGTCCCCATCGATTTTTTCCCCGCTTCCCGCGCTGCACGGCCATCCAAAAACGCATCATTACCGATCACCGTATTGTGTCCGATGGATATACCCGACGGTTGGTTAAACCGCGCCCGCCAGTGGATTGAGGTATCCTTTCCGATCTTTATCCGGTACAGATGCCGGTAGAGGAACAACCGAATCGTATGGCTGGGAATATATCCCGTTAGTGTTGCCAAATACACCCAAAAATCAATAAATATCCTCATATATTTAATTTATTCTGTTCCCAACTACTATCTACCATATACTAGCTACTCTATTAAGCTATCTACAATCTACTTAATGCTAACTACTGACTACAAACTACTATCTACTGCGCCCCCCGTAGCTTCACGCGTAGGAGGGCTAACTACTGCGCCCCTCCGAAGCTTTATGCGAAGGGAGGCTACCTACTTATTTTAAATGCTTAAGTACTTCCAATGTCTCCGCCGCTGCTTTATCCCAACTGAATTTTGCGACCTGTTCCAGCCCGCGCTTAATACGGAGCCGCCCCTGCATCAAATTCCGCTCCCGTACGGCAGCAAGCAAACCGTGAGCGATATCGTTACTATCCGTGGGGGATACGTACACACCGGCTTTCCCCGCAATTTCCGGAAGACTGGATACATCGGAAACCACGACCGGACAGGAATACGCCATTGCTTCCAAAACCGGCAAGCCAAATCCTTCATAGAGGCTCGGGAGTGCAAAACAGAGTGCATTACTATACAGGGCTGGAAGATCTTCATCCGGAACAAACTGCAAAAACTTCACTTTTCCCTCCACTCCATACCGTTTGGGTGCAGACAGGATATCTTCGTACAGCCAACCCTTTTTTCCGACAATCACAAGGTCGATTTCCCCGAAATTCTGCTTGTTCTTTTTCAAAAACACCGCATATGCCTGGATGAGTTTACTGTAGTTTTTCCGCGGTTGGAGTGTGCCGACGGACAAAATATAATGCCGGGAAATCCCGTATTTCTTCATAAGCCCCGCTACCGTTGCACTTGGTTTCCTTGTCCGTTTTTTTGGTTCCATACGATGTTGTGTGGGAATTGGCGTATTCCCTGCGTTGAGCCCCGGATAGGTAACGATCACGTCGGAGGCTCTTTTGTGATACGTTTTGATTATATCATTGCGCGAATATTCGCTGATGGTGAAAATTTTTGCGGCATGTGCCGCTGAATACGCGGTCCAATGGACCAGCTGATGCAGGTCTTTTTTCCGGAAAAGCTCCGGGTAGGAAAGATATGACAGATCCATGATGGACATAACTCTGGGAATAGACGTAAATCTGGGGATGTAATGCGTCGGGGAAAATACGATATCCGCTTTTGGGCTATCGACCGATAATGCAAACGGTAACCCGATGAATGTCCAAAATTTTTTAGGGCCCGTAACGCGGTATTTCCACCAATCCGTTTCTTTTGGCATATCCCCAAGAGGCCTGTCAGGGAGGTAAATACGAAAGGATACCGATGTGTCACCGCTTTTTTTCACCTGTTCGTACATTCTGGTAAGGATTTCATAGGCATACCGCCCGATCCCTACCCGATGCTTCTGATTTGCCTCATATCCATCGATTGCTATTATTTTCATAACGAAACTCCGTTGTTTTTATTTATTTCAAGTAATTTATAAATTAACCGAACTCCAGCGGGATCAGGATACTTCTTCAATATCGGGTAATCAGGAAATGCCTGCGCGTCGACTGCGATAAGTGAATTATTGGGAAAAAAATCTATAGAATCGACACTATTTTTCCATGCCTGAGAAAACTCGCCAAAATACACATTATCCAATTTCATTACATGAATTCCTCGGATAATTTCTTGATTTTTGTATGCTTTCAAAAATACATTCGGATCGGTACGGGTAAAAAATGCATACGGCGTTTCCCAACGTCCGACAACAAAAACACTATCATATGATTGCCTTTTTTCAATAACATCCGCAAGAATATCCTGTTGTTGCTTTGACCAATATTCGGATGCATATACGGGGTAATCGAAATAATATGTATTGAAATATTGAAGGAATAATAATAAACCGATACAGGCCGTCCCATATAATAAAGGCTTTTTGAAATATGTTATTTTCTTTGTCTGCTCAACAAAATAATCGATACCTATTGCCGTAAGGAAAATCGGAACCGGCAGGAACAACACGGATCTGTATGCGTAATTTCCGGTCGTTAAAGCGCCTGGTATTGCACCAAGTATCATCCACCATAAAAGAATACGTTGTTCTTTTGTGTGTAAAATTATCAGCGATAGACCGATAAAGAAAAATGGTAAAGAAAACAACAGATACTGACCATGTCGTGCAACTGACTCCTGAAGGTTTCCATACCCGGAAATAAAGAACCAATTCAGCGTAAATACCTCCCCGTAACTATGCAGCAATTTTTCCATAACAACAATGACTTTATTATGGAATATGCTTGAAAGCCACAAAGGTGCTAACGTTAAGTGCCGCTCTGCATCAACCTGCGCTTTAATCTGATCCCACCTGAACAAACTGACAGCTTCAAAATCCTTGGTCTGTTTTCCGATAAATGTAGTTGTAAGCATTAAAACATAGAAAAAAACAAAAATAGATACGAAAACCAATGAATGTTTTTTATTTTTAATAACTTCACCACGATAAAACCACAATAATAATGGCAAAAATAACGGTAAAAAAATTTTTGGAGCATCGTAGGAAAATAACGAAGCGGAAAATAATAGAGCTGAAACTACATACTTCCAAATATTATTACCTGCAGTAATAAATTGAAGTACGCCAATAAGAAGTAAAAATACTGTTAATGACTGTTCCAGACCCTGGCGTGAACCATGTATCGCCCATGGATTTGTTGCAAACAACAGGGCGCCCAGCAAACCTATTCTGTCGGAATGGAACAGTTTTCTTAAAAGAAAAAACGTAACCAAAACGGAAAGGATGCCGTATATTGCAGATGGAAAACGTACCGCAAACGGCGTAAGACCAAATACTGCTATAGATTGAACTACACTATAGATATACAGTGGTACTCTGGAACCACCCCACGCTTCCTGAATGGCAAACGGGTTCGTATCGCCATATGGTGACCTGCCGATTTTCAATAAGCTATACGCAATATACCCAATATCCGCTTCATCATTATGGAGACCGGATGGAATATCCCCAAGCTTCCAAATCCGAAGGAATGCTGCAATACATAAAATCGCTATAAAAAATATAATAATTTTTTTATTTTTCATGTCGTAAAGCCCGGGTAAATAACGGTAATTTTCTCGTTTGGGATATGAAGACGCGCAATAATATCGTCTTTTGTTGCCAGTGAATCCGCAAATATTTTGTCGCATTCCTTCTGCACCCTTCTGAGCCTGCGGTTATGGACAGTAATAATTTTCCTGTCAAAACTTTCAGGGTACCGCAAAAAACTGACATCATGGATTGTGGTTATTCCAAATGCTTTTCCAACCGGCGGCTGCGTCCAATCACTGGACCAAAACACATCCACATTTCCGATCAGCCATTGGATGGGAATAATGTGAAGAATATTCCAGACAATATCCAAAATCCTTGGAGGAAACGGAAAAATTTTAACCGATACGTTCGTTCTGTTACCCCGTAATTCCGATGCAATATCTTCCAGTTTTTTCCTCTGTCCCCATGATGATCCAAAAAGAATATAAGTATTGGTTGTATCTTTCTTAAGAAGCGCCGCCGTAAGTTCAAAAACGTAACGCCCGACACCCGTTCCTTCATATACCGCCTGACTGATATCAATTCCGATTGTCATAAATATATTGTAGCTATCTGCAATCTATTGTACCCTTCCGTAGCTTTCGCATAGGAGGGCTGACTACTGTTTATTTCTTATATCCGTCTACGTGATTTCTATGCCATTCCCAGGCGGTTTCGATAATCTGTTCAAGCGAAGTGAATTTCGGCTCCCAACCCAATACTTTTTTTGCTTTGGAATTGTCCGCGTAAATCATATCCGGATCACCCCACCGGCGGGGTTTATGGACAATTTCGATTGGTTTTCCGGTAACTTTTCCGACGGTCTTGAGAATCTCCAGATTCGAATACCCCTTCCCCACCCCAAGATTCACAAATAATGATTCCCCCGTTTTTCCGATCACTTCGGCAGCTTTCAAATGTGCATCCGCCAAATCCAAAACATGGATATAATCCCGGACACACGTTCCGTCTTTTGTATCGTAATCGGTACCGAACACATTAAACGTAGGATGTTCGTTCATGGCGGCTTTGATGGCAACCGGAATTATATGGGTTTCCGGAGCATGGTCTTCACCTAAACTGCCATCTGTCAGTGCCCCGCATGCGTTAAAATACCGTAACTTTGCACATTTGATCCCGTAAATTTTTTCGTACCAATCGAGCACCTGTTCAAACATATATTTCGATTGACCATAGACCGATGCCGGTGCAATCGGCATATCTTCCGTTACCGGTAATGTCTTTGGAAATCCGTATACTGCACACGTTGAGGAAAAGATAATTGTTTTTACCTCTGTTTTTCGCATAGCTTCCAGAAGATTCAGTCCGCCATCGATATTGTTATGGAAATACTCCCGTGGTTTTTCCATGGACTCGCCGGCAAGTGCAAGCGCAGCAAAATGGATAACGGCATCAAAATGTTCCGATTCCAATACACTCTGGATATCACCGGGGTTCCGGAGGTCACCCGTTATCAGTTTCGTATCTCCAACCGCTTCCCTATGCCCATTTTCCAGATTATCGAAAATTACCGTTTCATGACCTTGTGAACGCAAATACCAATTGGTTATGGAACCAATATATCCTGCCCCACCGGTAACAAGAAATTTCATAAATTTCCCCCCATAAGTAAGCTTACCAATACTTCCCATTATACGATAGATTGCCTGTATGAAGAACAAACAACATACTTTTGCGGCGCTTGGCACCTATTTATTTTTCTTCATTTCCCACAGAAGAAATACCGTCTCGACGAAGATAAAAAAAGCGCCGTACATCACAAGACGGTGTGCCGTAAAAAAGACCCATTTTGCATACAGGGGCATTGCAAGAACAAAACACAGCAGTCCCGCAACCGCAAAACTTTTCGGTTTCCGAAAAAATAGCAGAATGAGCGTAACGATAATAAACCCGATGTCCTGTATTTTCACTGTAATTAAATAAAATTTAAAAAAAATAAAAAATTCTTAAGTTGCTAAATCTGCAGCAACCATTCATATAACGGTATTACTTGAATTTTTGCTCCTTCATATTCCATTTCCTGTTTTTCTCCTTCGTTTACCAGTACTAATCTAGTCACTTTTTGTAATTCGGATTTGGCAGTCACAAGTGCTTTTTGTTCTCTTTCGCGCGTAGTCTGTACATCAAATTTCTGAGCTACTTGGACAAGCATGTGTTGACTTGGTATATAAAAGTCTACTTCAAAGTCTTGAGTGGTTTTAAAGTAATACACTGTTTTGTATTTACGTCGTAAAGTTAGAAATACCAAGTTTTCCATTAATTTTCCCTTATTTTCGGAGAATGAAAAACCGACCGATTGAGCTAGTCCCGTATCGACACAATAAAGTTTTTTAGCCGCAATTTGTTGTTCCTTAACGGAGTAAGCGTATTTATTCACTACAAAAAATAACCAGCTATTTTCCAGATAAGAAATATAGCTTTTTACCGTATTCACGCTTCCCAATTTCAGCAAATCTTTT
>CAZVTJ010000017.1:0-14855 GCA_964630015.1 uncultured Gammaproteobacteria bacterium
TCCCCCACCTTCTCCTTTCCCCAAAAACCGATTATTATAACCAATCCATACCCGGCATGATTGCTCGGTTAGTTTCCGATCCCAGTTTGGCACAATCCCTCACGAGGCTGTATACTGTCGTTCTCATTTCCCCGCTTCTTATCTTTTCCGATCTTCGCGAAGAAAAATATACCCTTGGCGTTATCCTTTCGATCGTTTCATCACTGCTGATCAATACCTTTACCTGGCAACACCACTTTATCCTTATACTTCCTGCCTTTTTCATTCTCCTTTCCCCGAAATTTACATCGGGAAACCCGTATTACCGGACACTCGTTGGTCTGTCGTATGTCCTGATTGCAGCAAATATCACCGCTCCGCACGTAATCTGGAAACCGCTATGGTCGCATCTGACGTTTGGAGGTATGATCCTGTGGGGACTGCTTGTGTACCGGATCGTAATGTTTACGCCGGCTGGGAAAAAACACATCGGGAAAATATGAAAATCGTCGTTCAACGGGTTCTACATGCGTCCGTATCCGTCAACAATATCCACGCTGCCTCTATAGACCGCGGGTATCTTTTGTATGTGTGTGTCGAAAAAACGGATACGGAAAAAACCGCCAAAAAAGCCGCGGAAAAAATTATCCATCTCCGGATTATGCCCGACGACAGCCACCCCATCAATGCATCCATACAAACAACCGGAGGGGAAATCCTGGTTATCTCCCAATTTACCCTTTGTGCGGATACATCCGGGCGGCGGCCAAGTTTCCTTACCGCTGCACCCCCGGAAACCGCTTCGGCACTCCTTACGCTTTTCGTTTCCGAACTTGCCGCAAACGGTATTTCCTGCAAAACAGGAGAGTTTGGACAGCATATGGCAGTATCTTCCGTAAACGACGGTCCGGTAACCATCATCCTTGATATGTAGCGTTCCATTTGCCGAAGTGCTGCTGTACAATGAAGCCTCATGTTTATCGATACCCATTGCCATCTTACCGATGCCCGGTTTGATCCGGACCGGGATACCATCATAGCAAACGCAAAGAAGGCGGGTATCAAACGCATCATCGTTCCCGGAGCCGGATTTGCATCATCGACGGATGCGCTGGGTCTTGCACAGTCGCGTCCGGATGTAGTGTCCCCCGCATGTGGCATCCACCCCTATGAGGCAGCCCGAAATGGTTCCGTTGAGCAGTTTCTTGCATCCCTTCATCCAAAACAGATTGTCGCAGTTGGGGAATGCGGACTGGATTATCATCTCTATAAGGGATTTGACGTGCTGGGGAAAAAAGATGACCAGAAACAGGCATTCTATCTGCACTGCCAATTTGCCCTGAAGCACAATCTTCCGGTCATCATACATTGCAGGGATGCATTTCCCGATCTTTTTGACGTTCTTGACGCACTGCCCTCACTACCGCGCGGTGTTATCCACTGTTTTTCGGGGACTCGGGAAGACGGGGAAAAAGCGCTTACCCGCGGTTTGTATATCGGCATTGACGGAAATATTACCTATGGAAATAAGCTCCGGGAAATCATCAAAACACTTCCAGTATCAAGGATTCTTCTGGAAACGGACTCGCCGTATCTGCCTCCCGTTCCCCATCGCGGAAAACGGAATGAACCAAAATACATCCGATTGATTGCCGGTTCCGTTTCCGGACTGTTCGGGCTTCCCAAAAAAACCATAGAACAGGAAACGACAAAAAACGCACTCGCATTATTTTTCCCAAATCGGCCCGAAATGATACAATAGACGATGTTTATGCGCCAGTTTTTCCTTTTGCACGAGCAGTGGTTCCAGCGGTTTTTTGAAATCATTATTCCCTTATCCTCATGGCTTCTTATTACCATGCCGCTCTGGCTTTCTACTTGGCACCCTGCTCTTGTCGCATACTTCATTATTACCTTTGATGTATATTGGTTCTATAAATCCTTTACGCTGGCACTATCGGCAGTCCGTTCATTCCTGACAATCCAAGCGCATATAAAAGTAAACTGGAAGGAACGGGCACAGACGCTTCCCCAGTACCGTGATGTGTATCATGTCATTATTATTCCCGAATATAAGGAGCCTCTTCATATTCTGCGTCAGACACTCACCGACCTTTCACTCCAGGATCACCCTAAAGACAGAATCCTCGTTGTACTTGCTACGGAGAAAAAGGATGAGCATGCCTCCGAAACCGCACAGATTCTTCAAAGTGAGTTTGGAAAAACGTTTGGAGGTTTTTTTGTAACCACCCACACCCTGCGTCCCGGAGAAATTGCCGGAAAGTCATCCAATATGGCAAGCGCGGCAAAGGAAATACTTCCTGAGTTAAGGAAACGCAATATCCAGTTTGCCTTCACAACCATCACATCCTGTGATGCCGATGCCAGGATCCACCCGAAATATTTTTCCTATCTTACGCACTCCTTCCTTACCGATCCGGATCGGGCATACCATTTTTACCAGGGGGCAATCCTGTTCTATTCCAACATTTGGCGCATCCCCCTGCCGAATAAATTTTTCAATACTTTAAGCAGTATCCAAAATCTTGCCGTCCTATCCAATCCATCACAGTTTATAAATTTTTCTACCTACTCCCTTTCCTACCAAACCGTTATCGATGTGGGATTCTGGGATCCCGATGTTATTCCGGAAGATTACCATTTGTTTTTTAAGGTGTATTTCGCAAAAGGAGCAAAAGTTGCAACGAAAGGCATATTCCTTCCGATACTCATGGACGCGGCAGAAAGCCACGGGTTTTTCAAAACCATCGTGAACCAATATGAACAGTCAAAACGATGGGCGTGGGGAGTTTCGGATATTCCCTATGTAATCCGCAATGCCATCACCCATACGGAAATTCCATTTATGGACCGCTTCCGGAGGGTTGCACAGATTATGGAACATCATATCCTCTGGCCATCAAACTGGTTTATTCTGACACTGGGAAGCACTCTGCCCCCACTTGTGAATCCTGCATTCGGAAGGACAATGCTGGGCCATAATCTTGCGCGCATATCCTCAGGGATCCTGACGTTGTCGGCCGTATTTCTAATTATCGTCTTTCTTATCGACGCACGGATGAAACCGCCGAAACCTTCCCAATACGCCGCCTGGAAATTACCGTTCCTTTACCTGCAATGGTTTACGCTTCCCATTATTTCCTTTTTCCTGTCTGCACTTCCGGGGCTTGATGCCCATACCCGTCTAATGATCGGAAAACGATTGGAATATCGTGTGACGGAAAAGGTATAATGGAACCATAACGGGTTTTTGGCAAAAGGAGACCAATATGTCTGGCTTCATATCATTTCTTTTGACCTCTACACCAATGTGGTATCTTGTCCAGCCATTGTGGAGGGATGAAGCATTTTCCGTACTTTTTTCCGCAAAACCACTCTCGGATATTATTGCACAATCTTCCATCGAACCCCCGGTATATTATTTTCTTCTGAAGCTTTGGACCGCACTGTTTGGCACGGGAGAAATTGCCGTCAGACTCCTGTCGACACTCGGTCTTCTTCTTGCCACATATGTTGTTATCCTCTGGGCGGAACGTGAATTTAAGTCACATTGGCTTTCCTGGGTAACACCGCTTCTGTTTTTCTTTAATCCGATGATCCTCTATTACGGTTTTGAAGTCAGGGCATACGGATGGTACATTCTTTTCTCGGTACTTGCTATGAGTGCATATCTGAAAAAAAACTGGAGACTCTTTATCCTTTCTTCGATTTTCGGATTCTATACCCATTTGTATATGGTGTTTGTAATCGGCGTATCTGCTCTCCACTACGCTCTTACCCACATCCATATGGATACAAAACCGACCCTTAAAAAAATCATTTGGGACCCGATGGTCCGGTCGCTTATTCTCATCGGTGTCGCATCAATCCCATGGGTTATCCGTATTTTCCAAATCATGCCTAAATTTAAGGAGTCCTGGTATTTCCCTGTGGACTGGCATCTCATCAAATCCGTTTTGGGGAATATGTTTCTGGGGTATGAAGGAACACCGTGGTATTTCTGGAAATATACCGCATACCTGTCCCTTGCACTTCTTGGCGTCTTTTTTCTTGCATGGAAAAATAAAGACACGAAATATCAAACAGGGTATTTCCTGCTTATGGTTTTTGTGCCGCTGCTTACGATCCTGTCCATTTCCATTGGTATAAAACCGTTATTCGTAAACAGATATCTTATTCCCGTTACGGTTGCTGAAATCCTTCTTATTCCCTATGCGCTCCTGACCCTTAAACCGCAGTCACTGCAGGTTCCATCCGTGCTTTTTTTGGGATTTGGGATACTGATATTTTCCCTCTGGTTTCCGGGCCAGCATAAAAAAGCCGATTACCGGACACCGATGAAGGAAATTTCGCTCCTGATGAAAGCGGATGATCTTATTTATGTCGATGATCCGATCATCTATCCCGAGGCACTCTATTACGCGCAGGATAAAAAAAGACTGTACCTGTATGCCCCAAGCGGTATCCAGTTTCCATGGTATATCGGTGATGCAATATTTGCTCCACAAAAAGCAACGGCAGCCATTCCACTCTATCCGCAAAAAGCGTATGTATTATCAAAAGACGGAACCTATTCGATACTGTATTCGGTCGATGCAAATACCGTGCCCTCATCACCGTAATCCGTACTACTCATGGACAGTACATCCAAAGCAAAATATATCAAACCCGGCACCAAATCGTATTACCTACGGATTCTGTATAACAACAGGATTGTCATGATCGATACGGTGATCGTTTTGTTCGTATATTGTCTTTCCCTGCTCCTTATTATCCTCGCATTTTCCAAACTCCCGCCACTCGTGCCGCTCTGGTATTCAAAACCCTGGGGACCGGATAGACTGGCACACCCGTTATGGCTTTTTCTTTTCCCTATTTCCAGTATACTTTGGTATTGTATTGACGTGCTTCTTTCAATATTCGTTACCAGGGAATATCTGGTATTCTCACAGCTTCTTCTTACCAGCTCCGTGATCGTCAGTATGGTCTCATTTTTTTCCGTTATAAAAATTATTGCCATCATGCTCTGATCCGCCATGAATAACACACTCGTCATTGCATTTTGTATTGCTACCGCCGGAACATATATTGCCGTACCGCTTGTAATCGAAATTGCACGGAAATTCGGCCTTATCGATGATCCCGCAACCCGGTATCACCCGGCACATACCCATACGGGGCGTATTCCGCGTGCCGGGGGATTGGCGATTTTCATCGGGGTACTTATCGCATGCGTGTATGCCCTTCCGTTTTCCAAATTATTTTTTTGTGCATTTCTTTCCTGTTTACTCCTTGTGGTCGTCGGACTTCTGGATGATAAAAAAGATATTCCGCCGCTTATCCGGCTCGGAACCAATGCACTAGCTGCTCTTCTGGTTATCGCGGGAGGTGCCGGAATTCCCTATGTGACAAATCCCTTAACCGGCGGTGTCATCCATCTGGATACGGTACGGCTTTCACTCCCGTTCTTGGCCGACCACACGATTCTTCTCTGGGCGGATATCGTTGCGTTTCTCTGGATCATGTGGACGATGAATATCATCGGGTGGTCTGCGGGAGTTGATGGACAAATGCCGGGTTTTGTTTCCATCAGTGCGCTGATTTTGGGGATTTTATCCATGCGCTTTAGTTCGACGGATCCATCCCAGCTTCCCGTTACGATATTTGCATTCATTACGGCCGGAGCGTTTGCCGGTTTTATCCCCTGGAATTTTTATCCGCAAAAAATCATGCCCGGATACGGCGGAAAAACGCTTGCCGGATTTCTTCTGGCACTGCTGGGAATCCTTTCCTATGGCAAGTTCGGTACGGCGCTTCTGGTTCTTGGAGTACCCATGATGGATGCTGTCTGGATATTAGCCCAAAGAATTATAAAAAAAACATCACCGGTACGGGCGGACCGCAACCACCTTCATCATGCGCTTCTTAATCTTGGCTGGGGGCGCAGAAGAATTGCCTTGTTTTACTGGGGTGTGTCGGCTATACTGGGTGCGGTTGCGCTAAGCGTCAATAGTACCCAAAAATTGTTTGCGATGCTTGTCGTTGCCATTACCATCGGAGGATTTTTCCTATGGGTACGATTCTTCTCGCAATTCTCAAAGCAGCACGGCCAAGACAATGGTTAAAAAACCTTGCGGTATTTACAACCATGCTCTTTTCCGGGCATGCATTCGAACCGGAGGTTTTTTCCCTCTCCCTTCTGGCATTTGTCGTCTTTTGCCTCCTTGCCTCGTCGGGCTACATTCTCAACGATGTTCTTGATGCACCAAAGGACAGAAAACATCCGTTTAAGAAATTCCGTCCCGTAGCCAGCGGTGCGCTCCCTGTTTGGATTGCCCTAACGGTTTCGTTTCTTTGTTTGATAGCAGGACTGTATCTCGCATTTAACATTAATAATGTTTTCTTTTTAACCGCTGCATCATTTGTACTTTTGCAATACCTATACTCGCTGGTATTCAAGCGCGTCAGTGTGATCGATATTCTTGCCATAACAACGGCCTATTTTGTCCGGGTCTACGCCGGTGAGGCTGCAACGGGATACCACATTTCCATATGGCTATCCCTTACTGCATTGTCGCTTGCCCTCTTTCTTGCAACGGGAAAACGGAGGTCGGAACTGACGCTTCTTTCGCATTTTCAGGGTGTTGTTCCGTCGGACACGAGAAACAGCCTTACGCATTATTCGGAAAAACTCCTTGATGCCTATACTGCCATGTTTGCCAATTCCACATTCATTTCCTATGCATTCTATACATTTTTGGAAAAACCAAAATCCGTCGGATTTTTCTTTATCGGGTATGACCAGTTTGTTTCCGAATTTCCTGACAGGAAATGGCTCATGATAACCATTCCGTTTGTGCTGTATGGCATCATGCGGTACATGCAGCTTATCTATGAAGGACAAGGGGAATCACCGGAAAAAATCCTAACATCGGATAAACCGCTTTTGTCCACCGTCATTCTTTGGGGAATAACCGTATTT
Source organism: uncultured Gammaproteobacteria bacterium (assembly GCA_964630015.1). Lineage (GTDB taxonomy): Bacteria > Patescibacteriota > Microgenomatia > UBA10105 > UBA927 > CAZERT01. Next base: position 6,983 of record CAZVTJ010000017.1, read on the forward strand.
CTTATCATGTACGGAATCGGTGGATAACACCGAAACCCATAATGGGAAAAATTATTCAACCTTCGTAAGATATTGACCGGATGCCCACCCGTTTTGTGTCGGAGAATACATAAGTTCATACCACCCCGATTCCTCACTCAGAATGGTGAATTTTTCTCCGGGGTTAAGCTTTGCCACCTCCGTTGCGGTCGTTGACGGTTCCATGCGGAGCCGTAAAAATCCCGTTGGCGTATCTTTCACTATGACATATGGTTTTTTTGGTTCCTGCTGCTGTGACTGTTCTTTTCCTGTCGGTGTACCAGTCGGGCTTTTTGTACTGCCGGTCGGTGTGGGGGCAAGGGAAATTTGGGCGGATTGTGTCGCATCCGGCGTTGGCGATGGTGTTGCCGTTGCATCGGTTCCCGGGGATAAAGCGAGACGGAATTGTGCATTAATCCTATATCCCGGGGTAACTAAAACGGTTACGGTCCGTGGTAAGTATCCGCGGGCACTGACAAAAACCTCATGATTCCCCGGCTGCAAATCCGTCAGCGTGAGTGGTGTTACTCCTTTCATATCCTGATCCACCATAACGATTGACCCATCGGGATCGGATTGGAATACGACTTCCGTTTTCTTTCCCCCGATATATTCCATCCACAATACATCGGATTGATTGGTTAATTCCGATTCGGATAATACAACCGTCACTGCGGTTACGGTGTTGGGAACAATGCGGATTTTCGACTCCCATGATGCAAGCGAGGGGGAAAGTTCGCTGACAAGCTTTACCGTATGCTCCCCGCCATCCACCTTCAGCAAAGGATTTTTGATTGGCGTCTTGCCGATGGATTTATTATCCAAATATGCAGCAACTTCCGGCTGGCTTTCAATACGAAGCTCACCCTGTTTTGGCTGCAAACTTGACACCAGACGGATAACAAGAATCGCAAGCCCGACAAACAGGAAAACACCGGCAATAAAGAATACTTTCTGCTTCATGAGGACTTTATCATACCACAGGGGGAAAAACTCATGAAGACGCTGGAATTTTTCAGGGTCATTTCTTCAAAAGGAGCGTTTGGATGAACCCGGCAATATGACGGGCAACGTTAGGTTCATATCCGTCAAACCCATGATCCGATCCGGGAATGCAAACGCTTGTATAGGACAAACGATGGTTCTGGGAATCAAATTCCCTCAGGATATCCCCAACCGGACGGTCTGCCATTTCATCTTCCTGTCCGAACATAACATAAACCGGATAGTGTATATCCGCAACCATATTCATCGGACGCGGAGGTTTTTCCCCATACGCAAAAACGTCTTCCTGCGATCGTGAAAATAAACTCAAAAAACGGTTCGGGGTAATGGGGAAAAATATGAACGGTACGAACAGAAGCTTGTTCCCTAACCCAAGCGCGACAAAAAATCTCATTACCAAAAGAATAAGCCCCAAATATGAAGGAGCGGTAAGCCTGTCACGGATTGGACTTGCCAAAACTATCCCCTTTACCCGTTTGTCATACGGATATGACGCACCGTAATAACAGACTTTATTTGCCCCGGTACTGTGGCCTATCAGGATAATCCGCGAATACCCAAGCGTTCCCAGATAATCAATAAAAGCCTGTATGTCATAGACGCACTCCGTAAAATTTTCCTGGCCTGCGCCGCCGGCAACCCGGGAAACCCCCGTGGGAACCGCTGAGTCGATTTTGCGGATGGAAGCAAGAGCGTCATGACCACGAGTATTACATGAAAGATATGCCCACCCATGTTTCTTACACTGTGCAATCAGTGCATCATGAAGCGAATAATTCCGGTAGAAATTGCCCGACAAACCATGAACCCACACGAGCGCCGTATTTCCCTTTTTCTGCGGTTCATATAAAAATCCCTGATGGATCAGGTCATCGGAGGTCCTGCATTCGATAAGGTGTATTGGTTCGTTCATGTCTTTTGTGCAAAACAGGCAATCCACCACTGGCCTTTTCTTTCCGGATGCAATATATTCTCGTCAAGGGTATAACAATCCAGAATATGAAAATGTGCATCCGTCAAAATCGTCGTTACATACTCCATTGAATAGTACGAAAACAACCGTTTTTTATCCGGGATGCTTGACTCCTTCTTCACATGTTCACCGGAACCGGATTTTACCAATACAAAAAAAATCCCTGAAGTTTTCAGCATCGTATAACATCGGGATATGACACCGGGAACATCGGTATACCGCAAATGGTGAAGCGATGCACACGCCCATATTCCGTCAAACGTATTAACGGAAAAATCAAGATCGAGAAGATTCATGCGGATATACTGTGCTCCCGGAGCTTTCATGCGCGCAATAGCAAGCAGATTATCGGATAAATCCACTCCAACAACACCAAATCCATTTTCTATAAAATATGCGCTATCCCTTCCTGGTCCGCATCCGGCATCAAGAATCATTCCTCCAGGAGGAAGAAGGGAGCAAAACTTCTTCCGTTCCGTTGGTACGCCATATTTTTCTGCTTGCTGTGCGTACTCTAAAGCCATTTGATCATATACATCAATCGTCTGTTGTATGTAATCATCCATAGAATACTAGTGAGTATATCCCAAATCCCCCGCAGTATGCGGGGGATTATCGTACTACCTATTTTGATTGGATGGTTAGTAATCCATACCTCCCATGCCACCCATACCGGGTGCGCCACCGACCGGATTCTCCTTTTTCTCGGGAATATCCGTAATAAGCGCCTCAGTTGTAAGTACCATCATCCCGATCGATGCGGCATTTTCCACAGCCGAACGGGTGACTTTTGCCGGATCCAGAATTCCTGCAGCAATCATCGGCTCGAATTGAAGTGTCATTGCATTAAATCCGAAATCGCTGACTTTGGATTCCTCAACGGTTTTGACTACCCATCCGTCATCGGCACCGGCATTTTTGGCTATCCACCGAATCGGTTCGCCCAACGCTTTGTACAAAATATCGATGCCGATTTTTTCATCATCAACCGTCAATGTATCTTTTACCTTAAGCAGCGCTGCCCGAGCACGAAGAAGCGTCACCCCTCCTCCAGCAACAATTCCTTCCTCAAGAGCGGCTTTTGTTGCGGATACCGCATCGTTTACACGTTCTTTTTTGTCTTTCAGTTCCACTTCCGTTGCGGCTCCAACGTTAATGACGGCAACACCACCGGAAAGTTTTGCAAGCCGTTCCTGGAGATTTTCCTTATCGAAATCACTGGTGGTTTTTTCCATCTCGCGGCGGATTTGGGCAATCCGTGCGGTAAGAGCTGCTTTTGGTCCTTTTCCACCAACGATCCGGCAGTTTTCCTTATCTGCCCATACCTTGTCTGCGCGTCCGCAGTCTTCGACGGTAATATTATCCAGTTTCCGTCCGGTGTCTTCGGATATAACCGTTCCACCGGTCAAAATAGCAATGTCTTCCAACATCGCTTTCCTTCTGTCACCAAATCCCGGAGCTTTGACTGCAAGCACATTAAATGTTCCGCGAAGCTTGTTGACCACAAGGGTAGCAAGCGCTTCGCCGTCGATATCGTCGGCGATGATGACAAGGTTTTTGCTGACCTTAATGAATTTTTCCAAAAACGGCAGAAGATCCGAAATTGCGGAAATCTTTTTGTCCGTAATTAAAATATATGCATCGGAAATTTCCGCCTCCATCTTGTCCGGATTTGTGACGAAATACGGGGATGCGTACCCCTTATCAAATTCCATGCCTTCCTTATACTCGATTTCCATCGTCAGTCCTTTTCCTTCCTCAACGGTAACAACGCCGTCTTTCCCGACTTTCGTTAATGCTTCGGCTATCAAGGACCCGATCTTTTCGTCTTGAGCGGAAATGGTCGCGACTTTGGCAACATCGGATTCTTTCACCGTTTTTGCCATCCTTTTGATATCGGCAATGACAGCCGCTACACCCTTTTCCATCCCGGCTTTGAGAATCATGGGGTTGGCTCCTGCAGTTACGTTTTTAAATCCGGCGTTGATGATCGACTGTGCAAGCAGTGTTGCCGTTGTGGTTCCGTCTCCTGCAATATCATTTGTTTTACTTGCCGCTTCCTTCAGGAGCTGGGCGCCCATGTTTTCAAACGGATCGGGAAGTTCAATCTCTTTGGCGACGGTTACGCCGTCATGGATAATATTGGGTGCTCCCCATTTCTTGTCGATTGAAACATTCCTGCCTTTGGGCCCGAGTGTCGTAACAACGGCCTTTGCTAATGTATTAACTCCTTTTACCAGTGATGCGCGCGCATCGTCTGCAAATTGAATTTGTTTTGCCATACTGCCTCCTTTTATAATGAAACGATTATTCCTTTACGATTGCCAAAATATCTTTCTGCTCAACAATCATCCATTCCTCCGTACCGACTTTTACTTCCTGACCTCCCCATTTTTTATATAACACTTTTTCCCCGACCGTTACTTCCATTTTTATGGTTTCACCATCTTCGTTTTTCGCGCCAGGTCCGACAGCCATGACAATCCCCGTTTGCGGCTTTTCTTTTGCACTATCCGGAAGCGCGATACCGGAAGGAAGTACATCATCGCCTTTCACCGGCTTTATCAACACATTATCGAACAAAGGAACAATAGACATTTTTGCCATATTTCCTCCTTTTCCAAAATTTCACTTATACAGGTAAACGAGTGCCACATTCGTTGGCAGTCGAATGAAGTGACTGCTATTTTATGGGTACTGAACACCACTGTCAAGTAGGATATTTTGCAAACACTTTTCCATCACGGCATTCGTACAAAACCACCCCGTCCTTACTTTACTACACCTATATCCACTCACGCGGTTTATTGTGTTTTTGAGGATGACTGTTCAATCAGACCAAATGACGACAAAATATCGGAAAATCCTTTTCCCATTGCTTCAAGAACCTGTGCGGGTGGAGTTCCCTTGGCTACGGCATCGAGGGCTTCCTTCAGATACGAAATCATCATCGTATCCAGACCGGAATCTCCATCGTATGTTCCTGATGCCAATGGAAACGAATGTGCAGACTGTGCCATGGATACGATCGGCCCAAGATAGGTGTCTTCACGCAAACGGTCCATAAGGTCAAGGCGTGCATACGGTTCCCCGTAAAGACGGGTCTTTTGTGCGGAAGTAAACAGAAGCGACGCTCCCTCTTCACTTGTCAAAAACTGGACGAATTTCCATGACGCTTCCTTATTTTGGCTTTTTGAGGATACACCCTCCACCCAATAGCTTGCCCAATTGACTGGAGGATTACCGGCAAGCTGGGGAACGGGTGCGATTTTAAACGGAAGCGCGGGATTTAACTCTTTCACTTTGAGTGCATCGCGGGAGGAGGCAAAAATCATGGCAACCCGGCCGTTTGCAAACGCAAGGATGGAATCGTCCATTGATTCGTTCCAGCTGTACTGTGCATCACCGGGTGTGGCAAATTTTCTCCAATAAAGCAGTGTCTGTTCGGATTCCTGCCCGTTTGGATTCACCAGATTTGCGCCGTTTTGCAAAAACATTAAGGAAACGATATCGCTGAAATTTTGGATATTGTTAGTCGTTCCGAGAGCAATCGGCGCACGGATAATCCGTTCCCCATCCAATACCAACAGTTTTTTAATATACCCGTCCGGCCCGATGAGTTGTTCCCACGTTGCCGGAGGATCGGAAATCCCCGCCTGTTTCAGAAGATCCTCGTTATAGAGCAATGCAAGACCATCATACATGAGAGGAATTCCGTAAATCGTTTGGCCGGCAACTAAATCGGTATTCATGACTTTGGGAAATGTCGATGCATACTGGGCCGTTGTAATAATGGATGGGGGAACCGGAGACAGATCATTCTGGAGCATGCCGACCCATGTATTATGGAACCGGTAGACATCCGGTCCCACTCCCTGGGCTATCTGCGTTTGGAGTTTCACCCGATAATCCTTAAGTGAATTACTCACATACTGCACATGGATTGTCGGATTTTTTGTCTGAAATGCATCAATGACCGGGCGCATGACGGATTCATCCTCCAATACCCCCCAATAGACAACCGTGCTTTCCGTCTGTTGGTTGGAACCAAGCGATACAAGTGCATACCGGAAGGCAATTGCCATACCGCCCAAAAGAAGAATAAGAAAAAACAGCAAAAGTATGCGCTTTGACCAGGAATTGGTAGTAACGGTTTGAGCAGGGGTAGACGGCGTGAATGCCGAAGGAGTGGCGTTTTGTTGTTGTTCTTCCGGTGGGAACTCTGAAACTGGCGGTGAAAATACCTGGGGAGTCGCTGATCCTAACCCTTCCTCCGGTTGAACTTGGTCATCATGTTGTTGTTGTTGCGGCTGGGTTTCCGGCTGCAGTGCACCGGGAAGCTCGGGGAAAAGTATCCCTTCCGGGGTAACTACCCCCGATTGTGCATCCTGATTGTTATCGTCTGGTGTGTCCATATATGTGTACGGTACAATAATCATATCATGACTCAACTGAAAATACGGCCACACGCAAAACTGTTTTCCGTACTCGGAATTCCTTCGGCAATCCTGTTTTCCGTCATCCTGATCATTGGTGCATATATCCTGTCATTTGAAAGAAACTATACGAATAAGATCTATCCCAATGTTTCCATCCAATCGACCCCTGTCGGAGGAAAAACAATCCAGGAAGTTTTGGATATGCTTTCCCCGTACAACACGCCGCTTTCGGATACGCAATTTGTCTTTGCCCTGGATGCGGCAGATGAACCCATTGCCACGGTATCGGCTTTGCAGCTTTCCCCCGGCTATGATACGAATATTGCGGCAACGCAAGCCTACCTTATCGGACGGTCACCGTATTTCCTGTCCAATATCCGGGAAAAATTTTTTTCAAAAACGATTACGATTCCCCTGAGCATTACCTGGAATGCCGAAGAGTTCGATGCACTTGTGCAGTCACTTCAGCCACAAGTGGAAATACCGGTTCAGGATGCGTTGTTTACGTTCGAAAACGGAAAGGTCAGTGCATTCAAGGCATCCCGGGATGGAAAAGGACTGGATAAGGATGAGCTTACGAAACGGTTTGAACAGGCAATCAAGGAGGCATTGCGAAAACAATCAAAAGAAATAACGATTCTTATTCCTACCGTCACAATCAAACCGGCAGTGACGACGGATAAGGCAAATTCATTCGGTATTAGAGAAAAAATCGGAACGGGGTTTTCCATGTTTTCCGGTTCCATCCCAGGCCGTATCCACAATGTTGCCCTCGGATCGTCACGGCTAAACGGCGTCATCATCCGTCCTGGCGAAACATTTTCCTTTAACCAGGCAATCGGGGATGTGTCCGCGGCAACCGGATATCAGCCTGCATATATCATCAAGGATGGACGTACGGTTTTGGGAGACGGCGGCGGCATGTGTCAGGTATCAACGACACTGTTTCGTGCGGCACTGAATGCCGGACTGCCTATTACCGAACGGCACGAACACTCCTACAGGGTTCATTATTATGAAGAGGGGGGATTTAAACCCGGACTGGATGCAACCGTATTTTCCCCGACGGAGGATTTGAAATTCACCAATAATACACCGGCATCGATCCTCATCCAAACAACGGTCGATACCGAAAACCTGACGGCAACGTTTGATCTGTACGGAACAAGCGACGGACGGAAAGCGGAAATTTATGACCATCAGGTATGGGGAATTGTACCGCCTCCGCCTCCGTTGTACCAGGATGATCCAACGCTGCCGGTCGGAACAATACGTCAGGTGGATTTCGATTCGTGGGGAGCAAAAGCATCATTTAAATATAAAGTCACGCGGGGAACAGAGATCATGACTCAACAGGATTTCTTTTCCAATTACCGTCCATGGCAGGCAGTCTTTCTGAAAGGAACCAAACAATGACGGATGGTCCGGTTCAGGGCAT
>CAZVTJ010000017.1:14955-16530 GCA_964630015.1 uncultured Gammaproteobacteria bacterium
CGGTTGGCGCAAAATTCGTCATCATCCAAAAAATCCAAACGCCGTCAACCACCGATATTATCCGGAATATACCGCTTGAGTGATACAATCGGTTCTATGAAAATTCTCGCAATCGAATCATCGTGCGACGAAACGTCCGTTGCGGTTGTGGAAAACGGCACAAAAATCCATGCCAATGTCATTGCATCGTCACAGGCAATGTATCAAAAATACGGCGGGATACTTCCGGAAGTTGCATCGCGGGAGCAGCAAAAAGCCATCATACCGGTCCTTGAGGAGGCTCTCACACAGGCATTTGGACACCACGAACGATCACCGGTGGAAACAATCAAATCGGAAATCGAAGCCATAGCCGTTACTGTTGGACCGGGCCTTATCGGATCACTGCTGATGGGTGTTGAAGCCGCAAAAACAATTGCGGTTATGACCCAAAAACCCATTCTTCCCGTCAATCACGTTCTTGCGCATATGTATGCAAATTTTTTGGAAGATCCGGATTCACAACAAGCACCCATCCGATTTCCTGCGATTTCCCTCGTCGTATCCGGCGGTCATACGGAATTATTCTTCATGAAGAACGAAAAAACACTCCTATGGCTTGGCGGGACAATCGATGATGCGGCAGGGGAAGCGTTTGATAAAACGGCACGGTTATTGGGATTCGGATCAGGGGGCGGCATTGCAATCCAGGAAGCGGCCAAACAGTATACCGGTTCACCGAAGTTCCAAAAAAAATTACCGCGGCCGCTCCTTCATGATGGCACCCTCAACTTTTCGTTTTCCGGTCTGAAAACGGCAGTGCTTCGGGAGTGGAATAATGAAAAAAATCATTCGGAGGAATATGTCAATGCGTTTGCCCATGAAATCCAGGAAGCAATCTGTGATGTGTTGGTTGCAAAAACGAAATCAGCTGCACAGACGTATGGCGTTTCGTCCATCCTTCTTTCCGGCGGGGTATCGGCAAACATGCGTCTGCGTGAGTCCATTAACACAATGGTTAAAACGGATCTTCCCGGGTGCACACTCCATATTCCGCGGGTTGCGTTCTGTACGGATAATGCGGCATATATCGGTTCCTATGCATTTTTCCGCGCACAACCTGTGCCGGTGGAAACACTTGATGCGCTACCCGATTTGTCACCGGAAGTATCCGGGTAATTACGGGGTAAAGAGTTTTGCTTCTTCGCGTGACCAGGGACTATACACATCCGGATTATGTTCAATTTCCGACAAAAACGTTTTCCAGGGCATCCATTCCCATCCGTCAATTTCATCCGGATTGGGAGTCGGATCAGAGTTGGAATATGCCAAAAATACGGGACAGATTTCATTCTCCACTATGCCGTTACTATCCGCAAAACGATACCGGTACTGTGCCGCCCGGCGGATACCAAGACCTTCATATCCGAGTTCGTCGAATAATCGTCTTTTCACCGCATCTTCGTACGATTCCCCGGGCGACGGATGACCGCAAACGGAATTTGTCCACACACCGGGAAACGTTTTTTTCCGTGCTGACCGTTGGGTAAGAAGCAGTTCGTTGTTTTTGTTGAACACAAATACGGAAAATCCGCG
>CAZVTJ010000018.1:0-15220 GCA_964630015.1 uncultured Gammaproteobacteria bacterium
AAAATTGGATAAGGTGGTTGATATTGCACGGATGAAGTTTCCGGTTGAAACGCCGTCGGTAAGCCCGACGAGCGAACCAATTCCAACACAACTGCCCACACCAACAGTGAAATCATCCAGTCGCGTCCGTATTTCCCCGACGACAAAACCATAAATGGTCTCCGGCATATTTTAGGATTATATCTTTGATATAATGCATTGATTACGCTGTTTTTTTACATGCGTCTTGTCTACACAATCATTCCGGGTATTATCGAACCAATAATCTATGGATCAATCACATATTCGTAATTTCGCCATCATTGCCGCGTCAAACGCGGCTTCGCCCACGGGAACATTTTGGATAGTATCGAGGTAACACCCTATGGATCAATCACACATCCGTAATTTTGCTATCATTGCCGCGTCAAACGCGGCTTCAGCTACAGGAACATTTCGGGTAGTATCGAGGTAACACTCTATGGATCAATCACACATCCGCAATTTTGCTATCATTGCCCACATCGATCATGGGAAGTCTACGCTTGCGGATCGGTTGCTTGAACGTACCCATACGGTTGGATCCCGCGATATGCAGGCGCAGCTTCTTGATAGTAATCCTATTGAACGGGAACGGGGAATTACCATTAAACTGGCGCCGGTTCGGATGCATTATACCTCTACTAATCCACAAACCGGTTCATCCGATCAATACATTCTTAATTTAATCGATACTCCGGGACATGTGGATTTTGGTTATGAAGTGAGCCGGTCCCTTGCAGCCTGTGAAGGTGCAGTGCTCCTTGTTGATGCAACGCAGGGTGTACAAGCACAAACCCTGGCAAATCTTTCACAGGCACGCAAAAACCACCTGACGATCATTCCGGTGGTCAATAAAATCGATATGCCGATGGCACAAATACAGGAAACGCGGGATCAATTGCGAATGCTGGGTTTTGCCGATGAAGATATATTGGAAATTTCCGCAAAAACCGGCCAGAACATTGAAGATGTATTGCATGCGGTGATCACCCGTATTCCCTCTCCCCGCGGACAGACATCGGATGCTCCCCGTGCCCTTGTGTTTTCTTCCCAATACGATACGCATAAAGGCGTCGTGATATTTGTTCGGGTAGTTGATGGTACGATACGGTTTGATCCAAATAGTACGATTCGATTTTTAGCATCCGGCGCAGAAGTTGCCCCAATTGAAGTCGGGTATTTTTCCCCAAAATACGAAAAATCCGGCATTCTTACCGCGGGTGAAGTCGGCTATATTGCAACGGGGTTAAAGGATGTGAAATTGGCAAACGTCGGGGATACGATTACCACAATCATTGAACCAAAAACAACGTACGCAGATCCATCCGCGACTCATGCGCATCAGGGTGTTCAGCCCCTTCCCGGATATCGTGAACCCAAGCCTATGGTGTTTGTGGGGCTCTATCCGCTGGATAGCGGGGAATTTACTAAAAGCCGGGAGGCAATGGAAAAACTCCGGTTGTCCGACAGTGCATTTACTTTCCGTCCGGTATCAAGCCTTGCGCTTGGGAACGGATTCCACTGTGGATTTTTGGGGTTGCTCCACGCGGAAGTCGTGCAGGAGCGGCTCCGGCGGGAGTTTGGATTATCGCTTTTGGCAACTGCGCCGTCGGTTGAATACATGCTGCAGCTCAAGCCCGGGGTGAATCCATCCAAAGCTGGGCTTACTACGTACGATCAGGTTGTTGTAGAAGAATCAAAATCGGACAATCCGTTTTACCGTATCCAGTCTGCTGCGGAGTTTCCGGATCCTACCTATATCGAATCGGTGCGTGAACCGATGATGAACGTTACCATCTATTCACCCAGCCGTTTTGTGGGCGCCATTATGCAGCTTGCCCAGGAAAAACGGGGAGAATATGTGGATCTTACCTACCAGGCAGATACGGCGCAGTTTACCTATCTTCTGCCGCTTTCGGAAATGATCGTGGATTTCTTTGACCGGCTTAAAAGCGTCACTGAAGGCTATGCCTCCCTTGATTATGAATTTTTTGAATATCAGCCTACCGAGGCGGTAAAGGTCGATATTCTGGTGAATCACGAAAAGGTGGATGCACTAGCGTTTTTAGTTGTTCGGGTTGAAGCACGGCGCCGCGGGAAAGATATTGTTGAAAAACTTGCAGAGGTATTACCCCGGCAGCAGTTTTCCATTCCCGTTCAGGCGGCAATTGGCGGGGAAGTGATTGCACGGGCAGATATTAAACCATTCCGCAAAGACGTGATCCAAAAACTCTACGGGGGCGATAGAACGCGCAAAGACAAACTGTTAAACAAACAGAAAAAAGGCAAGGAGAAGATGAAGCTGGTAGGGAGAGTGGAAATTCCCCAGACCGCATTTTTTGACGTGTTAAAGAAACGATGATGTTATGCGGATGTTCCAAGAAGCCGTGCGTTTTTTGGATGGTGAACAAGAAAAACTGAAGCATCATGGGTTTTATGAAAAAGACCACCCAAATACGTTACCATTTGTTCCGTGGTCATAGGCAGTACAATTGACGAAGCTTTGAGGATTTCGGGAACATTTCCCGGTGTGGAAAATTTTTTGGCATCAATATGGTCATGGTTAGCAGGATCAAGCACTAAATACTCATATCCACCGGGAGTATTTTTTGGTACGCGTTTCACGACTCGGCAATGGCCTTTTGCCCCAACAGCCATGATTCCTGATGGATATTCGTCCTCATTTGCAAATTGCTTAAGAACGTTCAGTGCGTCGAGTTGTGCTTGTTGTAGCGTTTCGTTATATGTCACTTCAATATAGTGATTTGTTTTAAAAGACGGAGCATCGCTTCCTTCATACATTGAAGAAAAAAGATTGATAATATCATGATCAGGAAGGCCGTGGAAAAATTCTGATGAAGATTTGATATGGGGATTTAGATATTTTTTGCGCAGTCTCATCATAACTTCCCGTGCCTCGGTAACTTCAAGAATATTTCTGGTATATAAGCCACGAGATGCAAGTGCAGCTTCAAGGGTTAAAATATTAATAAAAGACGCAAGAACACAATCACCATTATTAATCTGCACAATTTGGTCACAAAAACACTGCGTATCTCCTATGGGTATTCTCATCTGAGTGATAACATGGTTAATTTCATCGAGCGGTACTTCGCGGATTCCATCGGAATATGCTTGTGGTTTTCGTTTTAGTCTTGAAAACAATGAAAGTTTTTGATCCGATGAGCCATAAAACGTTTGTGTTTCCATACTTTATTTATATAGAGGATTTTTTGTTTTTCTTATTCTGGCAATCAATCCAAGAAGCACAAGCAGACACAGACTATTGAGTGCCAGTATCACGGTGAAGGTTTGGGTCAATCCTGTGAGTATTGTCCAGAGAATCTCAGTTATTTTTCCTGTCAGAACAACCCGGATGCCAACAATATACAGAGTGAGTAAGACAAGTATCGTTACGATGATAATGGGGAGTGAACCCTTCATATCTTCCTTGGATGAAAACATGGTGGTGGACACGGAAAATGAACCATAGAGCAACAGAAGTAAATAGAGCCACGTTGGCCAGGTGAAAATGGGTTCAAGTGATCCTGTGGAAAGCGCATCCCCGGCAATCGTTTTGAAAAAGTACGAGAAGATAAAGAGTGCCCCGGTGCCCCAAAACACGGGTGCAACGCCGATAATAAACCGTCTGAACGGGTCGGTTTGTTGGATGGCAACGCTTCCTGTCCGAAGTTCATTATCTTCCAAAGAATCCGGAGCAAGGGTAAGTTTCCCGGTGTGGACACCCATGATTTCCGCGGTAAACAGGTGTGCAAGTTCATGGACAATCGTTCCTGGGAACAGGATGAGGGAAAGAACAGAAATACCGATTTTTTTTGATTTTGTGGTAAAAACGGTGATGCCAAAAATCGCTTCCGTCAGCCGCCGTGCCACGAAATACAGCAGTAAGGATTCAACGATGATGAGTGCGACGAGTCCAAGAACCGGCATATATATTGAGTATAACCCATTAGCGAAACGCATTGTTTATATGTTTTTGTTTTCACTGTAAAAAAATACAGAAGTTCTGTCTTGACACCCATATTTTCACGGAGTATGGTAGGGAAGTATGATCACGGATTCGGATATCATAAAGCTGAAACAAGTATTTGCTACGAAGGATGACCTTCAAGCAATGGAGAAACGTTTTAATGACACGTTTGCCACCAAGGATGACCTTACTCTCGCGTTAAAAAATCTTCGGGAAGATATTCTTCATGATGTGGCGGATATGCTGGATAATAAAATCGGTCCGATTCTCAATAATCACGATAGCCGCATTGACCGTCTGGAAAAATCCGTCGGTGGTTTCCCCCCAATTTCCAACTAAACATATATTTATTCACCTAAATTATATTATATATAATAATATTATATAACTTATGGCACCCGTTATCGTTCTGAGGTTGTATGGTGTGTAAAAAATCTGGCCTCGCAAGGCGTCCCCTTGCGAGCTCAGAATTATTGCACAATAAATGTTCTTTTTGCTTCCTTGGAAATATTTCCCGCTTCATCTTTACCGACAGCGGAAAATACGTGGGGCCCTTTTGAAAGTCCGCTGATGCAGGGTTCGTATTCATAGGCCCACGCGCTCCAGGGCTTTTCGTCAATCCGGTAACGGATTTGGACTGCGCTCCACCAGGACAGGTCATCCACCACCCAGATGGGGAAGCACACCGCAGGATCGGTTACAACAGACCCTTCCACCGGTCCGCCGTTAATCGTAATGACGGGCGCGGTTGTATCACCGGATGGAATCGGTGTAGGCGTACTCGTTGGCCATGCGGTTGGTGTGGGAAGTGCAGTCGGGGCTACGGTGGGCATACCCGTATTGGTTGGCAGAATCGGTGAAGGTGAAGTTCCTCCCGGTCCCATACTTCCGGTTGCCCCGGTTGGACCAGCGGAATAGGACGTATACGGTATAAATGTCGGATTGGGTAGGATATAGCGAAGCGGCGTTGGCGTGGGGAGTGCCATATATGCGGCATACGAGGCAAGTGCTGTCTCCAGTTCCGTGGGAAAGTATCCTGCCATGGTTGCTCGTTCATCCTGGGGGAGGGGAATGGTTTGTTCTTTCCATTGTGGTGTCGGGTGGGGGGTATTTGATGCAAGAAGCGGGATATGAACACCAACGGTATTCAGTCCTAATAGTAGACCGGAAAAAAGAAAGATAAAACCAATACAAAGCATAACAAACCGATTCATACCGCTACATTATATACGAAATACCCTACAAAAATCATCTGGTATTCGTGGTTTATATTTTAATAAACGGAATAAGAATATCTATATTCCAAATTACATTAAAATAATTTATTCTATTACTATGATTGTTGAGCTGTATGATCAGTCAGTCTGTAATGAAATAGAACAGTTTCAGGAAAAAATTCGTGCACGGATATTTAAATCTATTGATTTACTCACTATTTTTGGAAACCGGCTGGGTATGCCGCATAGCAAAGCGTTAGGAGATGGATTGTTTGAATTACGGATTCATGGTGAGCAGAATATCAGAATAGTGTATTGTTTCCACCGTCAACGGGCAGTTGTGCTGCATTGTTTTGCCAAAAAGTCACAAAAAACACCTAAAACAGACCTTCATTGTGCGCAACAGCGGAAGAAAATATTGACGCAAATATAACATATATGCTATATTATTTGTATGAAACGGATCACATATACAAACTATCGGGATACGGAATTGGCAAAAAACAAAGCGCTCCGTGATTCCTATAATATTCTGGAAGGGGAATTTTCCCTGGTACATGCCCTGATCCAAAAACGGTTGGAACGAAATATTACGCAGCGAGAATTAGCCCGCAGGATCGGCTCAAAACAGTCGGCAATTTCAAGACTTGAATCCGGTCGGGGGAATCCGTCCGTGAAAGTGCTTCAGAAAATTGCCCACGCGCTTGATGCGAAATTGTCGATTGCGTTCCAATAACACGCACGTATTACGCGTATGCGCTTCGTTTCCACGATGGGGTGGTGTGGGGTCGGGTCGTCATGGTGGAGGATGTATGGAGAATGGTAAAGAGTTGCCGTGCGGCACCCACGTATTCCCGTCGTTTGGAAAGCTGTGAGGGAAGTGCTGCAAGTTCAGCATGGATTCCGTGTTTGGAAAACCACTGGGCAATAGCCGGTGAACGAACCACAACGGTTTTTACCGATTTTCCGACGAGATAGGTCCGTACAAACCGGTCAAGGGAATTGCGCCGTGCAATCCACATGCGGATATGTGAAGGTTCCCGTGCCGTCACCACATGCACGCGTATAGTCCGTAAAAATGATTTGATCAGGGTAGTCAAAATTACCGATGTCGGGGTGTCTTCCGTGGTTAGCAGAAAGTCAAATTTTCTAAGGGATAAATGAATGCCCAGAGATAGTGTTTGTTGGATGTTAGGAAGTGCCAATGATCCGATTTTTGTTGAAGGCACGGAGTAAATGCGGATGCCATGGGATACTTCCCGTTTCCATTGGGAGATGGACGGGTCCAGCACGACTGTCATTACCTTCAGATGCGGCACGGCACGATTTAACGTTGCAATGAATTTTCGCGTATCGCCCACAACAGCATCCCGGGTATCAAAAAACCGGGGGATGATGGCAAGAAGATAAACAGGGCTGGTTTTTGTCATACTCGCCTGTGCTTTCCGGGCAGGAGAGGCAGCGAGACTCGTAGTATACCACGAACAGGGGTTTGGCACGAATTTTTTGGACTGTTATTCCACAACGGACTTTTTACCGATTTCAATCGCTTGTGTATGGAAATATTCCTTCAGCTGGGGAATGGTAAGGGGTGTAATCATCCGCGGAAGTACATCCACATCATCAACCTCCAAAAGATCGCCGGAAAAAAGGAGCGGATCTATCTCCATGTTGAATTTTTTCTTTGCTCCTTGGGCAAGATCCCAATATCCAAACCGTTCAAGCAGATAATACAGGTCAACAAAATCCTTTGCCGATGCCCGCTGAACAACCGTAACCATTTTATTGACGGCTATATCAAACAGGGAATCAACCGGAAATCCGTTTTGTGCGGGCCCTGGCTCCAGACGTGGGTACGGATAGTGGCACAGGTCGACTTTCAGATCTGTCCCGTCGGGGAGTCGGAAGAGGCACATATACATCCGGTTGTCGATCCATTGGGGGGTAAAGGTTGCATGAAGATGCGTGGCCAGCGATGTCATTGTGGGGAACAGGTCGTCCGGGTCTATGGGTGATTGGCTAAACAGATCGATATCATCGGAATAGCGATGAAACAGGTAATATGCCGCAAGTGCGGTGCCGCCGGTAAAATAAAACCGGTCCGTCATGCCCCTCTGTGTGCTTAAAAAAGAAAGGACTTCTTTTTGGACGGTGGTGAGGATTTGTATTTTCCCCATATGAGTAAAGAAAACAGTTTCCGCTGTTTCGGATACAACGACAGTGTATTCCAGTATTTTTTTACGTCGGATAACCGGATTGTTTTTTTCCCGCGTGTGCCGTAATTGATCGCGCGTTCCAGCATGAGTTTTTTACCGGACGCGGATTTCTTCAGGGTTTTTGGATGATAATCCCACAGGTGAATCATACTATCCGTATTTTCCGTTTCTTTGGGAAAAAATGCAAATATCCAATGCAAATAAACAATACGCCACCCATCAGAAATCCAATCCACTCAAGCACCTGCGGAAGGAAGAAAATCACGATTGTTTTGCCACTCATCCCATCAGGTAATTCCCCTTTGTCCGCCCGAAGCCCACTGTTATTTGGGCGTAGGAGGAATCCGTTTGCCCAATTATTCACCACTATATGAGTTGGAAGTTGTTTTCCAAAGAGAAACGGCATGCTGGTACAAAAATAGGTGCAATGTGAAATATCATATGCCTTCCAACCTGCTTCATACGCCTGCCAGTTGGTCAGTACGGAATTATTTTCCTGCAATGAAGCAGTTGGGAGCGGCCATACAATCGGTTTTATGATAATGGAAACAAGGGTATTATCCCCAGTTTTTCCAGCAATTGTGGGTGATTTTAAATTTAGTGTCCATCCGGTTGCAAAATCCTCATATTTCGGCAGTAAAAATACATCGGTTTTTTCATACTTTCCGGTGGTTGCCCGCGTAAACGTTTCGCACCGCTGGGATAAATCGTTCAGCAAGCACAATTCCAGTGGGAATCCCGAGCGGTTGATGGATGTAATTTCCACGACATATGCCTCGGAATGGGTAAGAGTCGGGAAAGGATAGAAAACCGGGTCTTTCCCCACAACGCGATTAGGGAATAGTTGAATAATCGGCTCTGCCGGTGAGGTAATAGCCAGTTTTTCCAGTCGTTTTGATGCAACGGAATTGGAAGATACAACCGTTGATTGGTACGGGCCAAATGCGGCAAATGTACTATCAAAAGGAAGTCCGGTTTGATCAAATGGCGAAACCAAAGATACGGGAAGAATTTCCTGCGGAGAAAATTCCTGTTTCGTATCCCACACGGAAAGACTATCACCAAATGATGCGGTTTGGACAAATCCTGCCCGTTTTAATAGCGACGGCAACTCCCATTCCAGTGTGACGTTTTTATTTTCTCCCGGGGCGATCATGGATGCATCAAATAAGACATACCGGATTGCATATTTTTTTACCACCTGCGAAATGGTTTTTGGGGATCTGGCGTACACGGCATATGCCATTTCGCGCGCGTATTGTTCGTTGGAAATATTCCACCGGTCATAGTCCCGGTCAAGGATGGGCTGCGGTATGCCGAATTGTAAAAATCCGGCACCCTGGTATCCCCAGTCATAGTAGGTCCAGTTCCAGAAGCTATGGATCGGAAGGATTGCAACACGACGGTTTTTTGGTTGGGAGGAAAACCAGCGGAACATATCAAAATACCGTGAAGGAATGGAAATCTTCATTGCCGGATGAATGAGTTGTCCGCTAAACATGGGTGTGCCGTAGAGACAAAGGAGCGCTCCCAATTGGAATGTCACGATTATTCGGACAAACGCATGGGGAAGAAATGATAGGAGCGATCCTATCCCGATACCAGCAAAAACGGAAAACGGAACCATATAGAGAATGGAAAATTTGGTAAATGGAAACCGCAATGCTTCTCCTGCAATGGGGAATGCTGTCCGGATTTTTTCAAACAACAGTGGAACCGGCGGGGTTCCCGAAAGCAGCATAAAAAGGCTAATTCCCCACACAGGAAGAAGCGCAATAGCACGTCGGTTTTTGGTTTTTACCGTATACCCGATACCAACAAGAGACAGGAAAAATATACTATACCCAATCCCCATAACCAGCGGATTGGCAAGATGTTCTTTCCATACGCCCATCATGTCCACATGGCCGTTTTTCGTATAGTCGTATACCGTCCAGTCAAACAGAAAGTTTTTCAGGATTGCCGCGTTTTCGATTGTGCCGAATGCCTGGTTTTTGGTAAATGCTTCGGGTGAAAAGAGCTGGTTGACTTTGGATTCCCTGATTTCCTGCCCGTGGGTAATGGTTGCATAGATATTGGGGATGAGCCAATAGGCATTGGTTGCAAAAATGATGCCAAGGATGGCAACGCTGCGTCGTATGGTAGTGGTGGAAAATTGTTTACCGATATTCCAACCGCCAAGCAACACAAGAATTCCCAGCATATATGCATAAAAGAGGGTAGCCGTATGGGCTTGTGGACTTGCACAAAACGACAGTAACGCAAAGAGTGCATACCGTGTTTTTGTCGGGTGTTCAAGAGTGGAAAGGATTAGAAAAAGTATCCATGGAAGCAGTCCGTACTGTACGGAAAACATTTCCAAGGGAACTATAAAATGCTGCAGTGTTCCCACATTAAACACATACACCAGTCCCGCAAGAAATGCCGCGGCACGGATTTTGTCGTGCCGGAAGTGGTGGTTGCCAAGAATGTGGTGAGTCAGGGTATATATTCCCAACGGTCCAAGACACAGCATAAGGAAAAATGTAAGGTACCGAAGGCCGGAAAGCGGAAAAAGAAATGATGCGATCCACAGAAAAAATATTCGGGGAAGTTCGGCACTGTGCGATTGGATAGCAACAGCCCCAAGTCCCTGATCAGTTCTCCAGACGCCGTGTAAAATCCGTTCGAATGCAAGTGGAAAATTGAATTCCGGATGCAGCGTATCCCAGCCGGAAAGAAACGTTCCGGGAGTATAGTTTGTGATGCACAGGATTACGGAAATGGCAAGTACTATTCTGGCAGGCCAATGGGTCCGAAGGCGAAAGAGAAGCCGCAAAAATGCGGGTGGAGTGGATAGTTTGGTATAGCGGTGTTCCATAGGCAGGCAGGAAACAAAACGCTTCGCATATCTATCATACGCGAAGCAGTATTATTTTGATGTATCGTATTGTTTTGTAGTTCAAAAGACAATGATTTTTCTTGACAATCAAGATTCAATAGAATCCTGAGCTTGTCGAAGGATTATCTTCTGGACAACAAAACAAGGCACACAGGGGTGTGAAAATCAAACGTCTCACGACGAAAGATTCCTTGTTAGGTTGTTGACCCATATGGGTCGGGAAAAACGACTCGCGAAACAGTGAATGGGTATTTTGGGTACCGACAATGCTCGTCAGGTCCGTATCGCTTATGGTTCCGCCCGGTTTGACCCAGGAGGTAAGCACGGATGCTGAACTTCATTGATGGTCCAAAGAAGGCAAAGGCCTTCGACCGTATTCCACTTGTTTAAGGAGGCTCCCGACCCTTTCGGATCAGCGCAAGCATGGCGTTACCAGTTTTTGGCGATCAGTTGCCAGGGTTGACCGGTGTTTGCCTGAAAAAGCACGGTATAAGCGTGGGTGTTCAGATCGAGCATCAGAACGCTAAGCCCGCTTGTTCCTTCGGCACCGCAATTGCGTCCATCCTTGTGACTCAGCTCTGCCACCTGTTTGAAGTTACCTTCGGAAATGAAGGCTCCCTCCGGGTACCACATCACCTGAGTGTGTCCAGGGATGTAGTTGCTGAACTTGGTCGTGCTATTGAGATCACTGTCCTGTTTCCCGTCGGGGAACAGACCGCGGATCATCACGAACCAGTTGTTTGAGCAGGCATTCGGCAAGCTCTCGACACGCAGTGTCACATCGCGGACCTGGATGGTCATCGACGAACCGGTAGCCCAGGTGAAGGCTCCTTCGGCCGTATTAGTCGAGAACGTCTCAGTCCCCAGCATTTGCTGGTTGATGGGCGAGATGTACTCGATATTGCCTTTACCGGGAATCACCTTGCTTTCGGGTTCATCCGGACCGACCAACAGGCTACCGGGCTCAGCGATCATCATTTCGCTGCCGAGACCGATGGTGTTGGTGAAGGTGTTGCCGTAAGTATCGACACCATTCGCGGTGAGCTGGTTCGTTGCGGTAGCAGGTACGCCCACGATTCCGAACTTACCAACACCCTGCACATCCTGCATGGTCATGCCCGGGATGGGTTCGACGGTCGGTTCGGCGGTTGGGTTTTCAACCTGCGGCGTCGGTTGCGGCTGCGGGGTGGATCCGACCATGGGGGTCGGGTTGGTGGTCGGTTGCGGGGTGGCGGGATTCACCGCGGAGCCCTGGCAGGCCGACAAAAGGACAGGGAGAAACACGATTAAAAACCAAAGTTTCTTCATGGCATCCTCTTATTTCATAATTACCAATTCAACCATTTCAACGATGAAATCGATGCCGATTACAATGGCGACGATCGTGAACAAGGTTGATTGGGCGATGCCCAAGGGCAGCAGAAGCAGCCCGAGAGCGACGATATTCAGCATGATGCTGGCCGCACGCGTTGCGCCTTGGATCTTCGCTTTTTCCGGATTCGTGTCAGCTTTAATAACAAACAGCTTGACGATTTCGGCAATTGCGTCGATAGCGACGATAACTGCGACGGTTGACAAAGCAACGCTGGGAACGATTCCCAAGGGCAGCAAGAGCAGCCCGAGAGCGATCAGGTTTAACCATACATTGCTTGTCTGAAAAATATGAGCCAATTTGGGTTGTGCAGTCACTTTGTTTTCCTCCAAAAAGAATTTCGTCTTATGACGGCTGATTGAATGAATGTTTTCTTTCTTTTCCAAGGTACTGAAAAAGATTCGCTGCGGCTTATGAGACCGTGCGTAACCCTTCCCAAGGAAAAGAAAGATGACAATAAATATCAATAAAAAATGGATTTTTACGTACTATCGGGAATCCATGGAACCCGGAGATCGCTGGACAACCAAGGCACGATGACAAAAAGAAAAGCCTGCCACAATTCTTTCGTGTGCCAAGATTACCCAGCAGTCTCCGGGTCCAAAAACCCCAGTTTTTGGAGGAAATCCGTTTCCTATCCCAACCGAACAAATAATATAAACACATACTGTACATTTCTTTAGGAAATGACAGTTCCCTGTGTGCCTTGTTAAAGAGCAACACCGCAACATTTTGTGTTGCGATGCAACCCACCAATAATCCCTCCGAGAGCCGTCTACGAATAGTAGAATAAGGCAAACGGGAAGATATGGTGGGTTAAAGAGCCAGCCCTCAATACTCCTGTGTCCCACGCATTGTGGGGCAGGGGAATTGAAGTCAGCCGGGTTTCCCCGGAATCGAATGAGGAAAAGTCCTCACTCGGTTTCGAAGAACCGATAGTTGTTGTGTATGTTTTTTGACCTCGCAAGGCGTCCCCTTGTGAGCGTATTTTTATTCACAGGACATGATTGTTTGATATATCCCGTACAGGCAATCCATATATTTTTTACTCAATAGACTTATAATGTTTATATAAATAAATATTCATATTTTCTTCATTGACACCCAATTTTTCACGATGTACATTGAAAAAATGAAAGCGAAACAAACGCTTACTTCAGATGACGTAAACTCAATCGTTTCAGCAATGAAAACGGTGTTTCCCACCAAATCTGATGTTGAGCAGATCGTCACCACCAAGATTGACGAGAAAATCAAACTCCTTCCCACCAAATCGGATGTTGAACAGATCGTCACCACCAAGATTGACGAGAAAATCAAACTCCTTCCCACCTGGGCATCTTTTGATGAAAAATTTAAAGACATACCCACGAGAGCTGAAATGGAAGAATTGATTAAAAATCTTCCGACGAAGGAAGAATTTTTCTCCCGAATGGATCAGCTTTCCGGTGAATATCAAAAGATCGATGAAGCGGAAACACTTCATACAGGAACACTCAGTGCTCATGAAGAAACACTTGAAAAGCATGATGAACGGATTAAAGCCCTTGAACGACGTAAAGCTTCAACGCCGACACCAATTTCTTCAATTTCATGAGTTTTGTTGTAAAGGTGCAAATTCTTCCCTCATCGTATGTTGCGTGCTGATTGGGTTTACCCTTTTTTCAAAGCTAAGCCTTGAATTTTTCCGGAGCGTTTACACGACCCAAAATATAGTTCCCCGGAATCGAATGAGGAAAAGTCCTCACTCGGTTTCGAAGAACCGATAGTTATTGTGTATGTTTTTTGACCTCGCAAGGCGTCCCCTTGCGAGCTCATTTTTTTGTTGCAGCTTGTGATAGGTGGTTATATCGTGTAAGTGCAACCCAAGTATTTTTTCCCTATCAGACTCATAATATTTATATAAAAATTTATACATATTTCCTTTATTGACTTCCCATTTCTTTCGTCATAGAGTAGGGAAGTATGGCGTTCACAAAATCAGATAAGCAATTTCTTCAGGATACCTTTGCAACCAAAGCGGACATCCAAGGAATAAAAACAGATATTGCCGGATTAAAAACCGATGTTACCGAAGTAAAAACAGATATTATCGGTATGAAAACAGATATTGCCGGTATGAAAGTAGATATCGCCGGATTGAAAACTGATGTATCCCGCGTTGAAAAAAAGATCGATGATCTTTCTGCCTTTGTCGAACCCGCAATTGGAAATATATTTTCCTGGACAGATGATATTCATGAGGCGTTTATCGGTCAGAAAAAAACTTCAAACATACCGTCGGAAAATTGATCCGGTTCTATTCTGAAATGATCCTGTTTGTCCTTCTTGCCCGAGTCTCTGATCATGGGGGTACAATCCTTCTATTATGACAAAACATTTTTGTGAAATCTGTTTAAAAGAAATTGCCGATTCCCGTTCTGTTGATGTGATGATCTATACCGGCACTTACGACCGGAAGGAATACTGTCTATCCTGTTTTTCCGATAGGAAAAATTGGAAAATCATTCACGCGGTAAAAAAGCAAAAACGAAATGCTTCTTTGCTCTCTTCCAAGTAATTTATTAAAGTGCAAGTATCTTCTTGTTTTTATCTATCGTGTCGTTGCTCTCATTTTTCTAACTACTATTCATAAACTCTAGCTATTCATATTTCCCAAACTACTAACTACAATCTACAAACTATTGCACCCTCCGTAGCTTCATGCGGAGGAGGGCTTCCTCAAAAACAAATCCGGCCCTCATCTCTTGGTTTCAAGAGACTCCTGCCGGACATTTTTGTTTCGTCATAGTCTTTTGGGGCGCCGGCAGGCCACCGCCATAAGACCATTTACAAAGTTTCGGTTATGATTTTTTCTTCAGCGCCAGTCCAATACCTGTAAGTACGATTCCAAGTCCGCCTGCTGTTGCAAACGGAACTGCAGTTGCCAAATCCTCAAAGCCTGCAACCGGAAGCGTTTTTGCGCCTCCTGCGGTTGTGGTGATGCACAGTTGTGCCGTATCGTCATCACCATTGGGACGTGCCTGGGACACGGCTTTCACATAATTGTTTTCGCAGTAGAGCGTTGTATCGTCGGTGAATGACCCCGCGTTATCCACTTTGGCAGTGATCGTGAATTCCCGGGATTCTCCGGCAATCATTTTTTCCAGTTTGATCGTCACGGTTTTTTTGGCCGCGTCGGTCGTCGTATTTGTTACGCTGGATGATTCAAAGGTTAAATACCGTGGAAGATTGTCGGTAACGGTAACAGGATCAAATGTTTCTCCTGATGCATTCTTGACGATGAATTTGAATGTCACGGTTCCGCTAGGGGAATATGCCGGATCGGCACTTCCGAGGTTATCTACGAAAACACCGGTAAGTGGGTTTTTCACTTTTTTGTCAATCGTTAAATCAGCGGGTTCGGAATAAGACCCGTAGGAATCTGCCCCGACTTTGGAAGGAAGAGCAAAAGCAAGAGCACACAGTACGAAAGCAATGGCAGTTTGTTTTGTCCTATTCATGTTTATATTGGTGTGGACG
>CAZVTJ010000019.1:0-14738 GCA_964630015.1 uncultured Gammaproteobacteria bacterium
CCAGTTTATACCTTTTGGCCCCATACGTTTATTATACCTTTATATCCCCGAAATTTGACTTTTCTACGACTGTATAATACAATCAAAATATGACATTCATAGAAACTGTAAGGATAATTGGTTGCTCCAAAAAGTGGGGAGCCTGGACATTAGTAGATTTGAATGAACCGGAAACAATAGGTCAACACCTAAATCACCCAGAACAGTATTGCGACGAAAATCCACTTGAAAGAACTGTTACATTAGAGGTAAAACCTACCGGAAAAGTAATTGATGACGAAGGTGAAAACCCAAAACACGCCGAGGTGTTGATATACTGCCGCGCTACTGATTGTCCACTTCATAAATAAACTTCAAACATAAATTGATTCTAATCTCTCTAAGGTAATTTATTGACTATAATTTAAGGCTAATACTTTTTCAGGCGGAACAAAACTAACTAGTGCTTCTTCTATTCGATTAAGGCTATTGAGGAAGGTGTTCCATTTTGAGATAATTAAGTTCACTTAAAAAATACTTAGCAAATGCTGAGTATTTTTTTATGTAAGGCGGGATGAGAACCGACGGTTTGCAATCCAGGAGTTAGCGAGATGATTCTTATCATTAATAACTATAAATGGTGAGCGAAGTCGAACCATCCCGGCGCGCTCACATACAATTTCCATCTATCCAATTGGTATCATTCTTCATACAATAGACATTTGAATGTCTACATCCCATTTACCGCTTCCAACCATTCTCCATAACACAGAACATCAAAACAACCAGCCACTATCTGCTACCGGAGGCCAGATTTCCATACCGGTTCCGTCTGTGTACAGGGCAGTCATGGGCAAAACCCAAACCATTTCAGAAAAAGTCATAGATTCACAGTACTGTGTCATATCTTCTCCGGAGGCGGAAATCGTAAGTGGTATAGGCGGAATAACAACAAAAAACAACAAAAAAACGTATATGCTTCCGCGGTATCATCTTGGGGTACCGGCACAACTGGATATGGAAGTTGCCATGTGGCAGCTTGCAAATTCAAACCATCTCCGCTCCGTCATTTCAAAATCGACGGAAGATACTGCCGGCATCATCTATTTTGCCAGGGAGGGCAGTATTACGGCGTGGCTGAAAACACTTTTTTGGAAAACCAACCGGAATATACCAACCACGCTTGCATCAATCCGCCATATTCCGGCCAAAAACCAATATCAACGGGAGGCAAAACTGGCAACGGACATCAATCTGGAAGGATTTCCGAAAAATCCAAAATACCTATATCTGTGCGATCCGGTAGCCTCCGGAATCCAGCATGCAACGGTCATAGAAACGCTTGTATCCATGGGAATTCATCCGGAAACAATCATAATTATTGCCCCCATGGCTAGCTTTTTCGGGTTATCCGTCATTTCATCCGTCTGTACGTTTTTTAACATCCGGTGCATATCCGGCAGTTGTGGGGCTCTACTTGATTCCATCGCCCCACTTCACTATTTTTCCCCATATCCCACAAATAAAACCATGGCAGCCGACGAAACGAACTGGTCACTTTTCGAACAGTACTTTGGGAAAATCGGCCATACGTTCTGTATCCGGGGTAATTGGACGGCAAGTTTCTGGGGCGGGAACGACTATCCGCTGGCATATTCCGAAAATGAATTAACCGGAATCTGTCTGACCAATAACAACGTGTTTTCCGTCATGAAAACAATGGGTGAGCATATTGTTCACAGTCCCGAACTTTCCGAAAAATTAATCCCATTTTCCACAAAACTATCCCTCCTTTCCAAAATTCCTTGACGTACCGACGCTTCTTGTGTCAGGATAGATATATGAAGGCTTTTGTGCTTCGTTCAGTTTTGTGGTTCCAACTTACCGGATCATTGTTGATGCTTTCCTATATGCTCCTTCTTTCAGCATACCCGAAACCGGTACAGAGCATGGGATTGTCACAGAATTTCTCCGACAGTTCGGCCATAATCGGGGAAAGCGGTGACGATTCCTCCACGCTGTCTTATTCCATCGATCCGGCAGATGCACGCATCGAGCTTGTGAGGCAATTTATGGCAAAATACCAGCCGGAATCACCGCTTCTGCCTTTTGCGGAAAACATCGTTACGGAATCTGACGCACACGGCATCGACTACCGGCTCATTCCGGCAATTGCTATGTGCGAGTCAAATCTTGGTGTGCGGATTCCCTCAAAAGACTCCTATAACGCCTGGGGGATTGCCGTCTATACCGGAACGCAAAGCGGCAGGAAATTTTCCGGCTGGCCCGATGCAATCGTTTGGGTAGCCGGATATCTACAATCTTACGCTCAAAAAGGCCTGACGAAGCTTACCGATATCGGTGCGATCTGGGCGCCGCCATCAGTCAATACCGGTCATTCGTGGGCAAAATGTGTTTCCTTATATCAAGACCAAATAGCATTATAAGTTTAAAAACAGATAATAAAATACTGCCATATCAATACTTCTGAAAACCGGCAATACCCCATAACTTGACAGATAGATTATTATAGGGTATAATCTTCCAAGATCCTAAAGTAGACGTCGTTTCCGACATCCGCTTTAGGGTTTTTTAATGGGGAAAACCCTATGAAAAAATACCTGATCTATTCAATACTCTCTCTTGTTATGGCGGGACTTCTTAGTCGCCCAGTCTTTGCCGTTTTGCCGCAGGAAGCAGGAAGCACGGCATCAATCCTTGTGGGAAATGAGGCTAAAACCCTGCAGGACACACGCGTAAAGACGCTCCAGTCATATCTTGCCGCCCATAACTCTCCGCTTACCGACTATGCTGCATTTTTCGTATCGGAGGCGGACCGGTTATCCCTGGATTGGCGGCTTGTTGCAGCCATCGCGGGAACCGAATCGACGTTTGGAAAATTTGTACCCAACAATTCATATAACGCCTGGGGATGGGGTATTTTTACGGGCAAATCGGACGGTATTCATTTTTCCTCTTGGGCAGATGGCATCCGAACAGTCAGTGAAGGACTCAAATTCCGCTACGTCGACAAAGGCGCAAAAACCGTAGAACAGATGGGGACAATCTATGCAGCCTCGCCGGTCTGGGCTTCCCACGTCCTGTATTTTATGGAAAAAATTGACCGGTTTACCGCTTCGGGGGTAGAGTCCGTTGACGATCTGGAAATTACCCTGTAATCTTGGGTGATATACTGGGTGTCAGAGGGTAGAATTGCCGCAGTGGTGAAATTGGTAGACACGCAGCGTTTAGGGCGCTGTGGGGCAACCCATGTGAGTTCAAGTCTCGCCTGCGGCACAAACCCCATCCTCGTAGTAAAAATCCTTTCAATACGCTTCTGACTATGGTACACTTCAACCCTATGGCTACAATCACACACAACAAAGATACCAGTATTACGCTTTCCATAACGATCCCGTGGAATGCAGTGAAAGCCGCATACGAGGAAGTCGTGGCGGACACGGTCGCAAATGCAGAAATAGACGGATTCCGTAAGGGCAAAGCCCCCCGGGCGGTTGTGGAAAAAACGCTTGATCCTTCCCGGGTGTATGAGGAAGCAATCAAACGGCTTATTCCGAAAGAGTACGACGCGGCAGTAAAGGAACACGATATCCACCCGATTATTATGCCCTCAATCAAGTTAAAAGAGGCAAAAGAGAACGAAGATTGGGTTGTGGAAGCAACGGTATGC
This sequence comes from uncultured Gammaproteobacteria bacterium, assembly GCA_964630015.1. Classification (GTDB taxonomy): domain Bacteria; phylum Patescibacteriota; class Microgenomatia; order UBA10105; family UBA927; genus CAZERT01. Next base: position 3,671 of record CAZVTJ010000019.1, read on the forward strand.
GAAAAACCAAACGTTACGCTCAAAGACTACAAAACGCCCATAAAAAATCTCAAGGCAGACAAAACAAAAAAAATCTGGGTTCCGGGAGAAGATCCGAAAAAGAAAGACGAAAAACCGCAGGGTCCGTCCTTGTCCGAATTGTTAACGGTGTTGACGCAAAATATCGACATAACAATCCCCGATATTCTGGTTGAAGAAGAGGTCAACCGTATGCTGAGTGATCTTATCGACCAAACCAAAAAAATCGGCCTTACCATCGACCAATATCTGGCAAGCACGAAAAAAACGGCAGAATCGATCAAACAGGAATATACACTTCAGGCAAAAACAAACCTTTCCATCGAATTTGCCCTGGAAACGATAGCGGATACAGAGTCGCTCCATGTTGAGGATAGCGATATTCAGGCAGTCCTGGATAAAACACAGGATCCCAAGGAACGGGAGGCACTTGGCAAGCAAAAATACTACATTGCCTCCGTGCTCCGCAGACAAAAAACACTGGACTTTCTTTCTGCGCTATAATACAAACTGAAACAGTCTGCCCACTGTCCTTGATTACTATATTGTCCTATAGTATAATATCGTTCTATGGCTTTTCAGCAGGGCAATCAGAAACAGAAATCGCAACGCGTTGTCGCCAATAATGTCCTTGAATCACTCCTGGACTTAACAGGCGATGTTTCCCATGCCATGGTCAATGATCTGGCAAAACAGGTTCCGGCAACGGCACTGGATGCGCTTCTTGGCAAGCCCGTTGCCGGCAATCTTTCCCCCAATGAAAGCATCCAATTTCCCCGTCAGCATGAACGAAAAACAGCCGAGGAAAAACCACAGATGAAAAAACCGGAAAACCACCTTCCGATCATGCGCTCCGATGAAGCCTATGTCCGCCAGCAGCTGGATGCTATACGTGCTGAACTCAAAGCACTTGCCCAATCCGTCCAGTCACTCAACGCGGAAGTAAAAAATGCAGTGTTATCGGCAGATCCTACCAATCCGGGAGTCTATCATGTCAACTTCTACGAACAGCTTATCAGCTTTATCAAAGCCATCCGCATGCAGGTGGAAGACAGCAGAACGTGGCTTGCCGTTTCCAATCAGCGCAAATCCAAAAAAATGGGCTATTGGGGTATGTACAAAAAACACGGAACCACCTTCGGACTCTCCACGGAACGAACCCTGGCAACCCAAGCCGGGTGATGCAGAACGCCTTCATAGTTTGCTATACTAACCCCGTAGCAAAATAGTGTAACGGACACGTAGCTCAGCGGTAGAGCGCTGCATTCACATTGCAGATGTCGGGGGTTCAAGTCCCTCCGTGTCCACAGCTAAACATACGCATCACCTATGGAACTTATATTCCTTGTCTTCCAAATCCTGTTTGCCGTCTTTTTCCTCTATCTGTGTGTGGCGTTTGTAACCGGCGCACCGTTTGTTCCTTCAACGCAAAAAACTTCAGAGTGTATGATTGCCCTTTCCGGATGTAAGGCAGGGGAGAACATCATCGACCTTGGATCCGGTGACGGGCGCCTTGTCCGGCTGGCGGCTGCCAAAGGAGCCCATGCACTCGGGGTGGAAATCAATCCGTTTCTTGTCTGGTATTCCCGGATTGTTTCATTATTCATCCGGCACCAGGGAACCGCACGGTTTATCCGTAGTAACTTTTGGAGCACGGACCTTCGAAATGCCGATATCGTTTGCGTGTACCTTCTACCATGGAAAATGGAACGGCTGGAGCAAAAACTTATCGCGGAATGCAAACCCGGAACCCGGATAGTTTCCAACAGCTTCGTGTTTCCCGCTCTTCCCTGTATCGCAAAAGATGAAGCGCTCCATGTTTTCGTTTTCCGTATCCCCAAACAACCCGTTTGACAAACGAAGACCGCGCTGTACAATACGAAGTGTAGTTTGTTTGCATGAGACCTCACCAACCTCAAAGAACTACCGCTCGGGCAGCGTAACAGTCCAAAATCAAGTACCGCATTCATACAATTGGAACCTCTTCCGCACGGAAGATTGTATGGAAGGCGGTTTTTTTGTGGAGGAAACACTATGAGGCAAAAACGGGCCGATGTCTATAAAAGCGGACATGAAAATTATTCTGAGCTGGATACGATGCGCCACAGCGCAGCACACCTGATGGCCGCTGCCGTCATGGAGCTGTATCCCGGAGCGAAACTTGGCTACGGGCCGACAACGGAAGACGGGTTCTATTATGATTTCCAGCTTCCGCAAAAAGTATCGGAAAACGATTTTGCTGCGATAGAGGCAAAAATGAACGAGCTGAAGGGGAAAAATCTTCCGTTTGTCCGCCAGGAAGTACAAGCCCAGGATGAACTTGCACGCGCAAAAGAGGAACACCAACCATTTAAGGAAGAAACGATTGCGGAACTTGCCGCAAAGGGCGAAGCCATAACCGTCTACGAAATGGGATCCTTCCGGGATGTATGTAAAGGCCCCCATGTCAAAACGACCGGAGAAATCGGAGAATTCAAACTTCTGTCCATAGCCGGTGCATACTGGAAAGGATCGGAAAAAAATCCGATGCTCACGCGCATCTATGCAACCGCATTTGCCGCCAAAGCGGACCTTGACGAGTATCTTGCACGTCTGGAAATCGCAAAAGAACGCGATCACCGGGTAATCGGCAAAAAATTGGGGTTATTCGTATTTTCCGATCTGGTCGGGAAAGGTCTGCCGCTTTTAACGCCAAAAGGAGCCGCAATCCGGCGCGAACTGGAACGGTTCATTATCGATGAGGAAATTAAGCGGGGATACCAGCACGTCCTGACCCCACCGCTTGCCAAAACGGATCTGTACAAAACGAGCGGCCACTACCCGTACTACAAAGACACGATGTATCCGACCATGACGGTAGAGGAAGATGAACTGATCCTCCGGCCGATGACGTGCCCGCATCATTTCATGCTCTACACATCACAACCCCGCTCCTACCGGGACCTTCCCATGCGGATTGCCGAATGTGCCGACCTGTTCCGCTATGAAAAAAGCGGCGAACTGACCGGTCTTATGCGGGTCCGGATGTTTTGTCTTGCCGATGCCCATATTGTCGCTACCAAAGAGCAGGCAACGGATGAAATAAAAGGCGTATTGGATCTTATTTCCTTCGCAAACAAAATATTCGGTATGGAAAAGGGGAAAGATTACCAATACCGCCTGTCACTGGGTGACCGGTCGGACACCAAAAAATACTTTAAGGACGATGCTGCTTGGGATGAAGCGGAGGAAATTCTCCGAAATGTCTTGAAGGAATCCGACGTTCCGTACTACGAAGCACCCAATGAAGCGGCATTCTACGGACCGAAAATCGATATCCAGGTGAAAAACGTCATGGGCAAAGAAGAAACGGCATTCACCGTGCAATATGATTTCGTGATGCCTACGCGCTTTAACATGACCTATACGGATTCCGACGGCAAGGAGAAACGGCCGATTGTGATCCACCGGTCATCAATCGGCGCATTCGAGCGGACTATGGCATTTCTGATGGAAAAATTCGCCGGCAACTTCCCGACATGGCTTTCCCCGATACAGGCAAAAATTTTACCGATAGGGGAACGTCATGGACAGTATGCCAATGAAGTGCTCAAACGCTGTATTGATCGGTCAATCCGTGCCGAAGTTGACGGACGCAGCGAAAAGCTTTCAGCAAAAATCCGCGATGCACAGTTGGAAAAGGCGGCCTATATGCTCATCATCGGAGACAAGGAAGTGGCAGCCAATACGGTATCGGTCAGGAGAAGAAACGGTACGGATGTTGGATCAATGGACATCCCGGCATTTCTTGCGATGATTGCGGGGGAAATCACGTCAAAGGCATTGCCGCAGTGACCTCCTTTACAAAAAGCGCGTAGTCCGGGTATAATCCTACCTAGGAAACGACGTCTCGTGTTGCATGGTACAGGAACGGTTCGGGAAGGATACCCGTTACCAAGTGAAACTTTGAATACTCAATTCAAACGATATCGCATCAATTATCAAATTACGGCTCCGCAGCTTCGGTTACTTTCGGAAGACGGAAAACAGATTGGTGTCGTGTCAAAAATAGAAGCGCTGCAACGCGCAAAGGAGTCGGGGTTGGACGTTGTGGAAATTGCAGGAAATGCAAATCCCCCGGTTGCAAAACTCATCGACTTTAAAAAATTCAAATACCAGGAAGCTAAAAAAGATCGCGAGAGCAAAAAAACGCAAAAGAATGTCGGTGTCAAGGAAATTCGCCTGCGGCCGTTTATCGGCGACCATGACCTCAAAACACGGGCCAATCAGGCATCGGATTTTTTAACTGACGGAAACCAAGTGAAAATCAATGTCATGTTCCGGGGCCGGGAGCTGATGCGGCGCGAATTCGGATTCGAAATACTGAAAAAATTTGTCGCGCTACTGCCTGAAACCAAAACAGTCCGGGAAGCCCATTTTGAAGGAAAAGTCCTTTCCCAAACCGTTGTCCCCGTTAAAAAAACTACCCCTGCGCCATAAGGCAAGTTGCACTGTTGTCATCCCCGGGGGAGATAGGGTATAATACTATTCTTATGCCAAAGGTTAAAACAAAAAAAATCGTCACAAAACGCTTTAAATTAACCAAAAAAGGGAAACTTCTGCATCGGGTGCAGGGTGCCCGGCATATCCGCCGGAACAAATCCAAAAGCAGGCAACGCCGGCAGGATAAACCAAAAGCAATAAAAACAAATATCCATACCAAAAAAATATCCGCATTTCTGCGCACATAACCTATGAGAGTCAAACGTGGCATAACCAGCCGTGCAAAACACAAGAAAATATTCCAAGCCAATAAAGGCTATCGGATGACGAAACGCCGCCTGATCCGGGTGGCAAAAGAAGCCTATCTGCATGCCGGCGAATACGCATTCGCGGGAAGAAAAAACAAAAAGCGCGATTTCCGCAATCTCTGGATTACCCGCATCGGATCGGCAGTCAAAACCCGGGGTATGTCCTACAGCTTGTTCATGGCAGCACTGAAAACCAGCCACATTGATCTTGACCGCAAAATGCTTTCGTATCTGATTACCGAAAAACCGGAAGTGTTTGATACCGTCTTTGCCGCAGTATCCAAGCGGGAAACGGTGGAGTAACACACTCATACGACTTTGCACCGGAAATCCCGCGAAAGTGGGATTTTTTTTGGGCATTGTGCCGGTACGTATTCTTGCGGGAAAGAAACGGTTCGCCGTACAATAGATGAAGTACTACCTATGAAGCTTGATGAGGCATTAAAACAGCTGGACGTTGCAATAGAGCAGGCACTCTCGGATGTGGCTGCATCGGCACTTCAGGGCGCCCTTTTGGAACGGGCAATCTTTGACAAAAAGAAACCGTTCGGACTGGCAAGCGCCCATATTACATCCTTATCGGGTGAGGACAAAAAAACATTCGGTGAGGCGCTTACCCGGGGAAAAACCCGCATCCGGGAAGCAATTTCGCGCCGGGCTGCAACAATCCAAAATGACAGCCGATGGTTTGACTGGAGCATGCCCGGAACACCGCCGGTCATGGGCCATAGCCACCTTATTACACAGGCAATAGATGAAATTGAATCTATCTTTTCCCATCTGGGGTTTGTGCGGCGCCGGTATCCGGAAATCGAAACGGATTGGTATTATGCCGAAGGACTCAATATTCCCAAAGACCATCCCGCCCGCGACGATCAGGAAACGTTTTACGTATCCGACTCCGTCGTGCTCACGGCACATACGAGTAACGGCCAGCTGCGGGAAATGGAGTGTATGAAACAGCCGCCGATCAAAATGATCAATATCGGAAAAACATACCGCAGGCAGGCGTCAAATACCCATTCGCCGATGTTCCACCAGTTTGAAGGACTGCTGATCGATACGGATATTTCCATAACACACCTGATCGGCGTCAGCAATTATTTCGTCCAACAGTATTTCGGGCCTGACCGTAAAATCCGCCTTCGTCCGCACCATTTCCAGTTTACCGAACCGTCGTTTGAAGTGGATATCTCCTGCCATCTGTGTGGAGGCAGTGGAAAAGTGGGCACCGCCCCTTGCAAGGTCTGCAAAAGCGGATGGCTGGAGCTGGGAGGCGCCGGCATGGTACATCCGGTTGTTTTGAAAAATGGCGGGATTGATCCTGCCAAATACAGCGGATTTGCCTTCGGGTGGGGTGTCGAACGGGTCATCATGATGAAACATGCGGTAACGGACAATCTGCGCCAGTTATATACAACCGATATTCGGTTTTTGTCACAAACATAATATGGACATACGGCTCACCGATTCATCTATCAGAAAATTCCTCAAAACCGAGGCTACTCCGCAGGTTCTGGCGGATATGCTTTCCCTGTCGGGTCCGACGGTCGACAAACTGGAGCAGGTACCAAATGACTGGATCTACCACATCGAAATCATCACCAACAGGGCAGACAGTGCAAGCGCATTCGGTGTCGCGCGGGAAGCTTATGCAATTCTTACCCAAAACGGCATTCAGGCAGAACTGATCCATTCCCCCTATGAAAATACTTCTGCTTTGCTTGGAAATATACCCGGTACGGCTCCCGTTTCCGTTACGATTGCCGACCCGACGCTTGTTCCGCGGTTTTCCTGTATCGCAATCGGCAATGTCCATGTATCCCAGTCACCGCAACACGTCTGTGATACCCTCGAGCACTGCGGACAGCGGGGGATTAATGCACTGGTCGACATCACCAATGAACTCACGATCGAATATGGCCAACCGGTCCATATATTTGACCTGGATACCATTTCTAAAAAATCCATGACCCTACGGGAAAGCAAAAAAGGCGAAACCATTACGACGCTTGACGGGCAGACACACATCCTGCCAGGCGGGGATATTGTCATCGAGGACGGATCGGGAGCGCTCATTGACCTGTGCGGCATTATGGGGGGAGAAAACTCACGAGTGACGGAAAAAACAAAAAACGTGCTTCTGTTTGTCCAGCAATACGAACCAAAACACATACGCAAAACATCCCTTGCACTTCAGAAACGGACACTGGCTGCACAACTATTCGAAAAACGATTGGATGCCCAACTTGTTATGCCCGTGTTGATAGCAGGCGTACAACGCATCCTGGAACGTGCAGGAGGCACCGTTGTGTCATCACTCGTGGATATCTATCCGAATCCGTATAGTCCAAAAACAATCACTCTTGAATGCGACTGGCTCAACCGGTTTTCAGGAATCACACTGAAAACGGAAACGTCCAGTTCTATATTGAAATCACTTGGATTTTCCGTGGAAACCAAGGGCAACGCGCTTGTCTGTACCGTTCCCTCGTGGAGAGAGTGGGATTGCCGGATCAGGGAAGACATTGCCGAGGAAATCCTTCGCATATACGGATATGCAAATCTTCCGTCCATCCTTCCCATCACCGGTGTCGTTGCAGGCAATGAACACTCTGTTCTTAAAAAGGAATCGGTACTCAGGAACCTCTGCGTGCGATTGGGGTATACGGAACTCTATACCTCATCACTTATTTCCCGGGATGCATCGCTGCTTTCGAATATACCGGTTTCCAAAGCAGTCACGCTTGTCAATCCGCTGTCGGATGAATATACGCATCTGCGTACTTCGCTTTTGCCGATGCTCACCCGCGCCATTGGGGAAAATATCCACAGGACATCATTCCCCATACAGCTGTTTGAATGCGGACACATCTATACCAATACCAAAACACACTCGCAACCGGCAAGCGAACACATGACGATTGCTTTTGCGGTAAACCGCAGTTCATACGAAGCTCTCCGTGGGGATATCGAATATATTCTCAGAGCCTTTCATATTCCCTTTGCCATAACTGAAGGGGACAACCAGTCCCATGCATTCCTCCCCGGATACTACGGTACGATTAGATCCGGCGACCGGGTACTTGGACAAATCGGGAAACCTTCCGCTTCTCTTGCACAGTTTGCGGGCGTAAGCAATGAAGATATCTGGATCGGGCAGCTTGACGCGGATATTCTTCTTGAAAACGGAAACTGTTCCTATATATTTACACCGATTCCGGCAACGCAGGCAATCATCGAGGACCTGACGTTTACGCTTCCGGATAAAACCCCGATCGGCACGGTCATCGACGCACTACGCAAACACTCCGGCGATATATCCGATATTTTCGTGAAGGATATTTTCAACAATAACTATACCCTGACGTTCCAATACCGCAGTAGCCAAAAAAATCTGTCATCCTCCGATATTGCACCGCTTCGGATTGCTATCCTGAAAAAAGTGAAGGACCAATTCGGCGGATCACTTGTCGGCACGCTGCCTGAGGCCGCCTGATCCGTTAGGGAGTCGGACTTGGCGCATGCTTCGTTGGGGTTGGAGTAACCGGAGTAGTTGGCGACGGAATCGGTGTCGGTGTCACAAAATCCTGATTGATTGCAACGGTTATTTCACGGCTTGTACTGTTATCCCGCGAATCTTTTGCCTCCACCCGGATCGTATGGATGCCGTTGGGAATCTGGACAACTTCGGATATTTCACTTCCCGAATTTTCCTTCTTTTTGTCTCCGTCAACAAAAATCTGGATCTGGCGGATATCCGTAAACGATGCCGCCTTCGCGCTGATGCGGACGTTATTGTCATTGATCCTGTCGTGGTCATGCGGATCGGTAATGGAAAGTGTTATCTTGTCCGATCCTTCATACGTGTCCACGGGCGGGTGGAATTTCCGGTCCGGCTGTGATGCAACCCAGGTATCTATCCCTTCCTGCCATCTGTTCTTTCCGTCGGTTGATATAGGATCCGCTTCGCGGATAATGATGAATTCCTCATTTTCATAGTCTCCTTTGGCAATTTCCACCGGATTGGCGAGTTTATTCTTGTCGTTTTTGGAAATCTTGATCATCTGGTAAATGGGGGACTGGACGGTTGGCTCGGTACCTTTAATAAAATATTCATTGCGTTTTGCGTAGCCGTCCTTTGCCGTTCCACCGCCATAGCCATCAATTTCCATCTGGATAACGGAATCCGGTTTAGTAAACGGTTCATCCGTTTTCGTTTTGGATACGATCTCCCGCATAATGCGGTTCCAGATCGGCGCGGCACCCGTCACGCCTGATGCAAGACGCGGATCCATGGGGGAATTGTCGTTATTTCCCACCCAGACACCGACAACTGCCGAAGGGGTAAATCCGACGGTCCAGTTATCCCGCTTGTCATCCGTCGTGCCGGTTTTTACGGCAACCGTATGGCCGGGAATAACAAGCTTTGACGACACGCCGAACACGTCTTTTCTGGCATCGTTATCGGATAGGATGCTGGAAATAATAAAGGCAACGCCGTCAGGAATAACACGTCGGGGAGATACCTGTTTGTGGTCATACAGTATTTTTCCTTTGGAATCCGTCACTTTCGCAATGGAATACGGTTCACTGCGCTCTCCGCCGGCTGCAAACACCCCGAATGCGCTTGTCAGGTCCAACAAGTGAACTTCGCCCCCACCAAGCGTGATGGAAAGGCCGAACTTTTTCAGGTTTTCGTTCGTCGGTTCCAGGGTTGTCAGTCCCATGTCATAGGCAGTTTGGAGGACTTCCCGGATTCCCGTTAATGCCGTAAGCTTTACCGCAATAGTATTTATGGAATTACCCAGAGCATAGCGCATTTCCATGGGGCCACGGTATTTCAAGTCATAATTTTTCGGATTATATTCCGGTTTTCCCGCTTCACCGGAAGGATATTTGGTCTCCACGTCCATGAGCATGGTGGAGCCCGTATAGCCTTTCAGGAGTGCTGCCGCATAGGAAATCGGTTTTATTGCGGATCCGGGTTGCCGAAGAGCCTGGACGGCAACATTGAACTTATACCCGCCGCTTTCGCTTGCCATATAATCCTTACTTCCGACCATCGCAAGTATTTCCCCGGTTTTGGGATTAATCACCACAGCAGCGCCATTGGAAACCTTCAGCTTGGCAACCGCATCGACTTCTTCCTTCACGATTGTCTGGACCTTTTCCTGAAGCGGCAGATCAAGCGTCGTCGTCACACGAAGCCCGCCGGCATCAACGGTTTTCTGGCCGAATTTTTCAACCAACTGATCCTTGACGTATGCAACAAAATGCGGGGCCTTCAGGCTTTCTTCACCGGATCCTTCAAATGTGTAATTGGTAATTTGCGTTTCCAGTTTTTTCCGCTGCGTTTCATCGATATACCCGTCATCCTTCATGCGGGCAAGTACGTGTTTTGCCCGGGGTATATATGCTTTGGGATCATTCCCGAAGGGGGAATAAAATGATGGCGCCTGGGGAAGTCCTGCAAGAATCACACACTCGGCAACAGTGAGTTCCTTTGTATGCTTATTGAAGTAATACTTTGATGCCGCCTCCACACCGACAGCCGTGCCGCCGTATGGTGTTTCGTTTAAATACATCTGGAGGATTTCATCTTTGCTGTATTTTTGCTCGATTTGGATAGCAAGCATGGCTTCCTTGAGTTTCCGTGGGATCGTTTGTTCCTGTGTCAAAAGGACGTTTTTTACAAGCTGCTGGGTAAGCGTCGATCCTCCCTGGATGGACCCGCGGAACAGAATAACGGTAAACGCGCGGATGATCCCCGATGTGGAAATCCCTTTGTGTTTATAAAATTCCTTATCCTCAACGGATACCGTTGCGTTTTTTAACGCCTGGGGAATATCGGAAAATGCAACCGGAATACGGTTTTCATTCTGGAAAATATCGTATATCGTCTCACCGCTGCGGTCCAAAATGACAGTGGAAAGCCCTTCGGAACGGCTGATTTTATCCGGCCGGGGAAGGTCTTTTGCATACCAGGCAAGAAGAATCACCAAAGACAATATACCCACAAGAAGCGCACAAAACGCGCCGAATACAATCATTGACGTAAGCTTCAACCGTGACAATTTTTTTGTCGTACGATTTCGAAACCGCTGGTATTGGAACCTGTTGAGCATACCGATACTCTATTGTATCAAGTTTCCGAATAGTTGGGTAATTTTGAGTGGGTAGCAAAAAGTAGTTCGTAGTTTGTAATGATACTCCACGGGCTAAAGCCCGTGGTATCTATGCTGAGGCAAGCATAGCTT
>CAZVTJ010000020.1:0-14570 GCA_964630015.1 uncultured Gammaproteobacteria bacterium
AGTGGAAATTCCCAAATTGCATCTGGTTATTGGAATGGATATCATCATGGATCGTATACCCCTGGCAGTTCGGCGTGGTTATCGTCCAATCGGGAGATTGCTCAACTTCCTTCACAAAATAGGTAACGCCCTGATACAGATCGGCAAACCGTGCTGTTCCCGGGAAACTGTTTGAATCAGTGATCACAGATTGAACCGGTGTGCCTGAACAAGAGGCATTGTCATACAATTCCATTGTCCAGCCATCCAATGTGGATTCTCCGTCATCGCGCAGAGCATTCATATTACTGTCTTCATATTTCGTAACATATAGAGGGATTAATTTCCGGGTATTGGTGAACGTACAGACAACGGTATGGTCTTTTGCAACGGTTAGCGAGTTGTTTATACCGGGTCGCACCGGCGTTTTATTATCCGTACACTCCAGCATGGTCGTAAAGTCTGTCAGATCACCGGATTCGGACACATAGTACGTTCCGGTATTGACGGTTTTCGTATCCGTAGAAAGCGGTTCCGTACCGTTTTCCCCGGTTTTTATCGATGCAATCTGATCCCCATTCGGTGTTGTCCCAATTGCAAGCAATACCTGTTTTCCCGGACCGGACCATACTTTATTAAGAGTAATCGTTCCCGTATCGCGCGTATTAGTAAACGTGCACGACATGTGTTCCCCTGGACGAAGTGCAACGGACATTGTTCCATACCAAAAGGTATTTTGTGGAATGGAAAGATCCATATTGGATTCACATTGCACGATCTCCGAAGTCCAATCAGATACTTGTGTTTCGGTAATATCGTAAAACGTTGGAGTCAAATTGGAAAACACAATCGAATCATCGTAAGTAGAATCCCCGTCATTATCATCATCAAGAACAAACGATGAGCTTTGTGCGCCCATTTTTTGGAAGGTGAAGGAAAAATCCGTTCCGCTGTTTTGGGAATCGACTTTTGTTATCGTAATACTACCAAGGGGCATATTACCAAAATCCACATTTGAAACGGACTGACCGCTTGTGAGCGTTATATCGGAGGGATCAACCGATGTCTGGCTATATCCGGATTGGGCCACTTCCCGTACTTTATATGTTGCAAGACCAAGATTGGTAAACGAATAATTTCCGGTCGCATCCGTCGTTGTAGTTTGATCCACAGATCCGTCCGCGTTTTTATCCAGAGTAATCGTCCATCCGGGAATTCCCTGCTCAGACGGGTCTTTGATTCCATTCCCGTTACCATCCGCATACTTTTGCCCGGAGATGGAACCAAGCGTCTGTTTATTAATGACGGTAATCGTAATGATCTGACCCGGCAAGGTAATAAACTGGATTCCTTCTGTTAGCAGATCAAGATCGGTTACCCCCCAAATACCTGCGTACACATACGCGCTATCGGGAAGTTCGGTAAGGGTATGTAATCCGGAATTAAGTGAAATATCCTTCGGAGACGATTCGGAAATATCGTACTTGGAATTATCGATTTCCACCGTAAAGGTATGGTCGTCGCTTACATCCGTCGTTCCGTCCGGAGCCACCACATCCTTATGCAGATGGATGGTTCCCTGTTTATCGTCATTGGTAATCGTGCAGGTTGCCTCATCCCCGACACCCAGGGTTATGGTCGATCCAAGAACCGGTGCTTGACTGTTGAGGACACAACTCCACTGGCTCGGGGTATATCCACCCGATCCGGCAGATTCGGATAACGTATAGGTATCTGCCTGAAAATCAACAGTACTGTCTGCCGGACTCGGCGACATAAGATACGATACGATTTGGGATGATCCGGTTGCGGACAATATCCAGTCGGTTGCATTGGATGATCCGCCGTTATCGTTGATTACGGACTTGCGAAGATGAAGTTTTGGAGCAATATCATTGTTGGTGATCGTACAGGTTTTTTCCACACCCCAGTCTATCGTTCCCGAACATCCACTCCCGATTGTTTTTTGATACCCGTACACCGAATCTTCATCAACACTGTATGTGCCACTGTTGGGAATAGTAAACCCAACGATCGTTCCTGATTCCGATCCAGCAAACGATGATGGTGTCGGAAGCGATGTTCCACTAACGCGCATCGTGAAATCACCGGCCTTTTTGGTTCCCCCGTTATCGTTAATTACATGTTTGATAACCGTTAATTTCGGTAATTTGTTATTGGTAAAGGTGCAGGTGATTGATTCACCAGGATCAAGATCGACCGTAACCAATCCAGTGCGCGCGTTAACTGTTGTTCCTCCATCGGGATCGGTACATGTAAGAGCCGGACTCAATACCCAACCGGAAGGAATCGTTTCCGTAATATCATAGGTGCCGGGTACGATATTTGAAAAATTCGCCGATCCGGTCTGACCCGTTGTGGTTATGGAAAACGAATGGGTCGGTAATGCGGTACTGGTGAAAGAAAATGTCCCGTTCCCGCCAAGCGTATTTTTCCGGATCGTAATCGATCCGCGCTGGGTATTGGAAAAAACACAGGTAACCGTTTCGCCGGAGGAAACCGAAATAGCACTCACCGGACTTTGGTCCGAACAGACCGCGCTGGTAAGATCCCATCCTGAAGGAACGATTTCCGATACGGAGTACGTACCCGGAGCCATCCACCCGGAGTCGTTTGTCTGCCCATCCCGTAACGTAAAATGCGAACCGGACCAGCTGGGGACAAACTCAAATGACGTATTTGAACCGTCCGGAAGCGTTTGTTTTTCGATAATAATTTTCCCGACCGTAATGGGTATGGAGTATGTATCGGTATCCGGATCCGATTCAACGGAATCGGCAGTTACGGTATTTACCAAATTCCCACCTGCGGAAAGCTCATCCGCGGAAACGGTATGGTTGCAGGAATATGTCCAGATTTCGGTTGTCTGGAGTTTTGAATCGGCATTCGTATCTCCGGAAATATATGTTGGCGTACTGTCGCATTTCGGATCGGTAACAGTCAGACCCGACAATACCTGATTACCCGTATTCGTGACGGCAAATGAGTAATCCACAATCTGACCTGCATGCGTTATGGCAGTTGTCGTGGAGGATTTCACAACCTGAAGGGAAGGATGCAATTTTGTATTCGTAAACGTACAAACGATCAAATCCCCAACAGCTCCCACCGATAATCCGGATATGGTCCTGCCATTGCCCGATCCGTACGGAAGACTATTCTTTGTACATGACCAGCTTGGAATATAGGCATCCCCGTTTGTTCCGCTATGTGCAGATTCGACAATTTCATAGGTACCAAGAGGGGCATATTGGGCTCCGGTGGTGCCATCACCGTAGATTGTTGACGAAAATGACCTCGATCCGTTTACTGCAAAATCCCAACCGGTAGAAGGATCATCCGGGGTAACATCTTTGACGATTTCGATGTTGCCGGCATTACGGGTATTGGTGATTGTACAAACGATATCATCGTTTTTACCAACCGGTAGGGAAAGCGGTCCGGATCCGTTTTGAGTTTTTGCAGGACCGCCGTCATATGTTGTCTTTCCGCGATCAACACAGGAAATGGTGCTTCCGTAATCGGATAGTGTTGTTCCCGTATATGCGGTTTCCCCAACCTGTATCGTCGAACCGGGATTTACACTCGTTCCTGCACCGATAATAATTTGCCCTGTTGTTCCATTCCCAATATTTTCGACTTCATGATGTTTTGTCGATTCATCCACATAGAGCGTGAATCTTCCTGCATCATCTGTCGGCGTAAGTTTTTTAATTACTTCTACGGTTGCCGCATACGGTACCGTAATTGGAACCTGGAAACCATTATTACAATTACATTTTGAAGGCGCACCTGGAACCGTATCCAACGGACCAGTACAGGCTGAACTATTTTGTTCCCAACTAGTGCAGTACGGAACATTGAGTACATTGTTTCCATCCGGATCCGCACATTTGACCGTCATAGTTATTTCCGGATGTACCTGGGATGAACTGGCAATATCACCGCACATATTATTGTCGAAGTCAAACCATGGAGGAACCGGAGCATATGGTAAGGAAGAAATGGAACAGGAACCGTTTAATGCACTTGTCTGTCCCGCAGTGGCAAAATACAATCCGACATTATATCGTTGGGTTGATGTTGACTGAACATCCCAAATAGCCTTAAATTGCACCGTATCATCCGGGGACGTACACCCGCCATCAGCATCCAGAATCTGGACTGCGGATACGCTTGCAATAGAAACATCATTTGCCGTGCAATTAAGATGACTGCCATATAAATCTTCCATACATTTATTGTCTATGCTTATGACGGAAGATGAGGAAACGGAAGACTGTAGAAGAAGTTTATTTTCGTTTTGGGTTGGTTCGGGGACTACCGTCGGGGTTGGTGATGCAGGCGGAGATTTATCGGGACTTTCCAGCCACTTCATTTCATCATCGGAAATCGTTACCGCATCGGCGGGACCTTCGGAAATGACCTGCAAATTTCCGTTTTCAACAATAAACATCTGCCTGTATGTCCAGGAATCCTGCGCTGATGCATATTTTGCGATCCCCTTTTCCGGACGCTGGTTTATACAAGAATCGGAAGAACAGGATCCGATAAAAACGGTTTTCGTAAATTCCGGATTTTGCTTATCTTCCCCTTGTACACCATCAATTTTTCCCGATGCAAGCCGGTATGATAATACGTACTGAACCTTATTTTTTGTCGAAACTGATACTGTTATTTCATTGGTTGCTTGTGTATATATAATGTTGGCAACAGGATTACTTGGAGTAGCAGCAAGCAGGATGCCAACCCACGGGGAGAACAACGACTGAACGAGAAGAAGAACACTATTTCCTACCGCAATACATTTGTTTCGGATGGATCGCTTCATAATAATAGTAAATATAGCTCGGGCAGCGATCAACGGGAGTATAGCACACATGCAATAATAAGGGCAATACAGTGCAATAATTCCGTCTTTTTCATATGTCAAAAAATTCCTTTTTTCCGTATGATGCGAAGACTATAACAGACCGATAGAAATTTTTAAGTGATTTATATCACTAATATTTTTTTACGAAAAAGAGGATTCACGGAAATAATTTTCACTTTTTTTAACTAGACAATCCCTTCCGGAGAGCGCTTTCCGTCCAACGCTTCCCGTTCCTGTGGAGACAGTATCCCTTCCTCTTCTTTTCCAATGGCACGCAGATATTCGCGGATAATATGGAGCCACGATGTTTTATTGATCCATAGAAGTCCGTCTGCCCCAAGCGTGCCGCCTTCATTGATAAACCCGAATCCCCGCACCGATTTTCCGTTCCACAATCCCTGCAGTGCCCCGATCATTGGTTCCGGTCTGGTATGGCAAACCAAAAATACCGATGAGGAATTCGGGGCAAGGACCGACGAACGGACCGCATCCGGCGCCAAATGTTCCTGTTCCCCACTGTTGCGGGCCGACCGGAACCTTCCTGGTTCGAACAAATAGGAAAGTGCAACCGGAATATCATGATCTTTGAGCCGCTTTGCGGCCAATAAACATTCACGGAGCTGATAGCTACCTATGGCACAGAGTGTAATACGCGCTTCCTCCGGTTTATGCTCTGCCCAAGGAATCCGTACTGCACCGTTAAGTACCGCAGACCGTGCCTCATCCGTGGTAAACAGATCGGGAAATATGCGCTTTGAAGCAACAACCGTCCATAACTGGCCGTGTGTCTGATACAGGTGGAGCATCATCGCAAGGGACATATTGTAATCGGCCGGAAATACCACACGGGATACATCGGAGGATTCCCCCAACATCACTTCCGACAGGGAAGAATCCTGATGGGATTGTTCATTCTTCCCGTTTTCCCAGGTATGGGATGCAACAACAAGCGGAATGGACAGCCATTTCGGGGGCCGGCCGGCATCTTTTAGGTGTTTGGCGAAAATAATTTCCTGACGTAGTTCCCCTGCCATTTTCATACCAAATGCTTCATACGTCACGATAATATTGATTCCGCCTTTATTACCGTATGCCGCTCCGGCTACTGCTTCTTCATTAAGGGCTGTCACGACTTTCCCGAAAATCGACTCCTCGTTCCCTTCCTCCGTATTGACGACGCGGAATTTCAGTTTTTCCAGCGTTGTAACCATTCTGTTGGAGCGGAGTTCATCGGGATTGCCGACGCGGGGACGCAAATGGCTGTTTTGTTCCACAATTGCACTAAATCCCTCATCTATTGCGCTCATTGGTGCGGAAGTTGTCCATGTCGACACATCGTCCCTGGACTGTGAAATGGGATGAAAATCAATGGATGGAACCACTTCAAGGGACACGTCACGATTTGCAATCGAATTATCCCGCTCCTTTACGCGAAGTGAACTTTCATGACGACTTAAGACGTCAAGCGCCGGTTTCAAATCCTCAAGCGGCACCCACAATTTTTTTGCATGGTGGTTAAACAAATCCCGCATGACATCATCAATATATGGCGATGTATCGATGGGCAAATCATGGGCAGCATTCGTGCCTTCGTTATAGAACCCGGCCCCTTTGGGAGCAATGGCAACGGCGTACGGAATACGAACCGGATACCGATCCTGCGCAAATCCCGTCTGACCCCGACGTTCCAGTTTCTCTTCCGAATCCAAAATTGCCCATACAAATGCCGACGGGTCACGTCCATCGACAATAAACGGGTCAAAATGGGCAAGGCGAAGATATTCCATAAACCACGGAATCCCCCCTTGTTGGAACATTGTGGAACGTTGATCGATGCGCCTGCCGTTTGCAATCATGATTGGGGTAATAAGCCCCGAGTCCTCACTTCTCCACCAGAGCGGTACCCAATCGTCTCCCCGCTGTTCGTCAAATGCACCGTCTGACAAAAACGATACCAGTCGTTCACCCGGAAGCGGCATATGGGCATATTGAACGGACGTAAATCCCAAATACCCGCCTTCCATAATTCCGCCTGCCGTATTGTGGTTAACATGGGAACCCCGTGGTGAATCCTGCACACCGTGTTCGTTTAATGCATAGGAATAGAAATCGCCCGTAAACCGGGACAGTCCTTCTTCCGTCAGGGAATACCGTTTGGCGTGCTCCTCGGAAAGATTGTTCAGAAGTAAATTGACGCTATCGATTGCCGATACCGTATGACCCTGGGACATAAGCCACCCACGGGTGAAACCGCTCAGTGCGTTTGCCGCCATATACCCCACATACGCAGGAACCATGTTAAGTGATCCGCCGACATGCCCTTCGGGAGCTTTTTTAAAATCTTCTTTCTCAAAATCCCTGCCGTCAAGGTGAACCTTGTTTACATAACTGGAAAGGACAACAAGCCACATTGCCGCATTTGCAATACGATCGGCTGCCGCCAACACCGCATAGGGATCTTCCCCATCACCACGGATATTCTGGTCCTGAAGTTTTTTAACGAGTGCCGAAACACGTTCAATCGTTTCTTTCGTATGGCGGATCATGCCATACCCGTTTAACCACTGAGTATATGAGTCTGTCATAGGCAGGAATTATTCCAATACATCTTCGCGTTATTACTATATCGGTTTTTATGCGTACCGGGCAAGAGGAAAAGTGTCCTAGACCATTGAAACGGTTTCCGTAAAAATCACTGCCGACTCGTCAACAGGAATACAGTACAATCCGACCGCTGACTGAGTTTGGGAAATACAACATTCCTTACCGATACATTCGGCATTTTTTTCTTTTGACAGGATGATGCCAAGTGATGATATTAGGACGGCTATCCGTTCACGGATAAAGGGACTGAGCTCCCCAATACCACCCCCAAAAATAATTGCCTTGGGCATACCGATTGCCGGAATATAGGACGAGATATATTTAGCAACCCTGTAACAAAACACGTCAACCGCAAGTTTTGCCCGTCTGTCGCTTCCGTACCGGGCAATAAGCGTACGCATATCCCCATCGGTTCCCGACAAACCGGCAAGCCCCGATTCCTCATTTAGTATATGCTCCATCTGAAATCCATCCAGCCGTTCCTGTCGGGCAATATAGGACACGAGTCCGGCGTCGATATCCCCGGTACGCGTCCGCATCATTAGTCCTTCCAGCGGCGTAAACCCCATAGAGGTATCTACCGATACCCCGTTTTTTATCGCACACACCGAACACCCCGAACCAAGCTGGGCTGTTATGATCGTTGCCTCTTCCAAAGCGGTTCCTGTAAGGCGGATATATCTGTCCCGCATGAACCGGTGGGCAAGTCCGTGAAATCCATACCGCCTGATCCCGTATTTTTGAATAAGCGTGAAGGGCAAAGCATAGGTCCGCGCTACCTCCGGCAGGTGTTTATGGAACTGCGTATCAAATACGCCGGCAAATACAACACCCGGTCGGAACAATTTCTGCGCCGCACGGATACTTGCAAGAGCGGGAGGATTATGAAGCGGTGCCGGATGGCCAAGATGCTCAAGAGCCCTTAGGGAAACATCCGTGAGCCGTACGGTTTGGGAAAAGAGTTCACCGCCGTGGACAATCCGGAATCCGACCCGGTCAACCAAGGAAACCGTTTCACCGGGAAGAAAATACCGCAGGGCGCGGATACATTCCCCAAGCGCTTCCTCATGGTTGGCAACTTTACCGGTATGGGAATACTCTGCGCCACTATCAAAAAACTTCGCATGGATATCAGCATGGGACCCGATTCCATCCACTTTTCCGCTTACCCTTTTTTGGAATTGGGACTGATCTCCTTCGTACCAGTCGAATTTAACGCTTGAGCTTCCGCTGTTTATGGACAGGACACGCATACACTCTTACAACCATTCAACATACGTACATCCGGTTGCCGATCTGGTTGCAGGATCCCACCCGGCGGTTGAACATTTTTTCATCTTTTTTCCTTTTGCCGTCGTATATAACACCAGTTTTTCCCCACATGCAGGACACACTTCATCAAGCGGTTCCGTTGTACCGTTTACCCATTCCACGAAGTCACACCCGGTTGCCTTTTTTTCTTTGGCATCCCAACCGCCGGTCGTACATTTTTTCATCTTTTTTCCAAACCGCGTTGTCACCAGCTGGAGTTTTGCCCCGCATTTTGGACACACTTCATCAAGCGGTTCCGGTTCAACCGGAAACCAATACACGAAGTCGCACCCTTCGGTTTTCTTCGTATCCGGATTCCAGGAGCCCTTGCTGCATCGCATCAGTTTTCTTCCCGATGCCGTTGTTACTGGTTCTGTAAGTTCGCTGCCGCATTTTGGGCAGACTGTAGGTTCGTTTGCCATATGTTGTAAGAGTATACGAAATACACAATTTTTGAAATGGGAAAGTTTTATACTATAGTGGAATTATGGAAAAAATAACCGGATATATCCTTATAGTATTGGGACTTGCAATTGTCTGCATAGCCGGATGGAACGGACTGATGGTATTTACCGGCAAAGCAGAACCCATCAGAATATTTATTTCTTCCCAAATCTCCCCAAGTACAACGCAAATTTCCCAGATACCGGGGGGACAATCAAATGAAGTTCTTGCATCGCTCCAACCCGTGCTGTCTTCACTTGTGGGACAAACCATGGGACCGAACATGGAAAAACCGATAAATATCACCATCCATTTTCTGATCCTCGGATTTTTTGTGACTATCGGGTTTCGGATCGCCAGCATCGGTGCAATGCTTGTCCGGAGCATTACCTACAAAATCAAGGAAGTCGTGTCCCAACAGACGATACAGCAATAATTATTTCAGGAAAAGAAGGGCGAATGTTCCTGCAGTAATAAGTCCTCCACCAACAATCGTACCGAGGGTAAGTTTTTCCCCTAAAAACAGCGCCGCAAAGAAAATGGTAAACACGATACTGAGTTTATCTACGGGTGCAACCTTGGATGCTTCACCAAGCTGAAGCGCACGAAAATAAAATAACCAGGAAAGACCTGTTGCAATACCGGAAAGAACAAGAAACAGGAGTGTCCGTGTGGGAATTGCGTGGATATCCCTGACTTTCCCCTGGACCAGCACGATCCCCCAGGCAAATACCAAAATAACAACCGTCCGGATCGCAGTAGCCAGATTGGAGTCGACTGACTTAACGCCGATTTTCCCCAAAATCGCAACAACACCGGCAAAAACCGCAGACAAAAACGCATAGGGAATCCATGATGGTTGGTTCATACCTTTCTATTATATCCTACGTCGCCGGGTAACCGTGGAAGGCATCCTGATGATCCGCTCCTTCTCATTTTTTGGAAGCCGTTCGATTGCATACCGGAGCATTGTCCTGGGCATACGCGGTGCCGTTTCGTCCAGAAACCCTATGAGTTCTCTTTCGCTTACCCGCTTTCCCGCTTCCCGGAGCATCCATCCAACAGCCTTATGTAAAAGATCCTCCGTGTCCCCCAGTAAAACGCGGGCGCACTCATACGTTAATGCCGTATCCCCATGGGTAATTCCATATAATGTTGCTATCATCCCGATCCTGCGTTCCCACAACAATGGCGATCGGACGAATTTCCTGATGGTGGAAAAATCCCCTGTCCTGTACGCATATTCCCCGACAACATGGGAAGCCGTTAAATCAACCAAATCCCAGTTGTTAATCCGGACTGTATTGGCACAATACAAATGGTAATAGCGTGCCTTTTCTTCTTTTGATGCGCGTTCATATTTTGAAACCAACAACAAAAGCCCAAACAACCGTTCTTCATGATACCGTGAATCAATACAGGCACGCATCGCGGTGTCGGAGCAATCCCGATATTTGGAAATGAGTCTGCGCATATCGGGGACGACAACTCCCAAAAACATATCGCCTTCCCCATACTCCCCTTTTCCCGTTTTGAAAAACCGCGAAAGACCCGCTGCTTTCTCTTTTGAAGCATGTTGTATCAGATCGGTATGAATGTCCGCAAACGAAATCGGGTGTAATTGCTTTTTCTGGTCCATTTTTCTCCTTATTCCATCGTGTATACTCATATGTAGGAAAAAACGCAACAACAAAACGCACCGTTTCCGTCTGCCCATATGAACCAAAGTATCCTGTCCGATAACGATATTCTTTTTATTTTTGCCTCTGCTCCTGCAGGACTTGGCCACCTGCGCGTTACGAAAGCACTTTCCGGGGGGCTTCCCGAGGATGTAACTCCCATCCTTCTTGGCGCCCATGATCCAACCCTCACCTTTTCCCATAGGATCATGTCTATCCATCCGATACTTCGCACCATTATGGAGTGGGCTCAAAACGGAAAACAGGAAGATTTCTTTACCACAATCTACCGGAAACTCCTGCAATCCCAGACTAAAGAATTGTTCGAACAGACAAAGGAACTGGTTTCACAGCGGATTACGATACCCAAAACTATCTGCATCCTTGCTACACATTTCGGATTAGCTCACCAATATACCATCATAAAAAAACAGCTTGAGGAAACGACAGGTGCACGCGTGTATCTGTTTGTCCAGGTAACCGATGATAGCCCGCAGCATATGTGGTTTGTACCCGGTGCCGATATGACATTCGTTCCAAGCCATAGAACCCAATGGGAACTGGAGCAATACGGAAAATCAGCAGGATTTCCGGCCATGAAATTCCATGTTTCCCCCTACCCGGTAAGTCCCCTACTTACCAGGAAAAATCCACTCTTTTTTGAACACAAGGAAAAACAGGTACGGCCGAACTCTTCCTCAACATGCCATATTGCCGTCCCCATCTCCGGTGCCGCAGTAGGACTGACATACACGGATACCATAATCCGCCTTCTTCATGGCAGTAACGGAAACTGTTCATTCCATATTGTCGCCAATACGACACCATTTACATCACTGTTTCTGTCGAAAATGGAACATACACCCCATG
Source organism: uncultured Gammaproteobacteria bacterium (assembly GCA_964630015.1). Lineage (GTDB taxonomy): Bacteria > Patescibacteriota > Microgenomatia > UBA10105 > UBA927 > CAZERT01. Next base: position 11,782 of record CAZVTJ010000020.1, read on the forward strand.
TTAAAGTCTATTCTTCAAACCATAACCGGCAGACCGTTGAAGCATACGAAGAACTCTATGAACGCATCCCCGTGGCACTTGAGATAACAAAACCAAGCGAGCAGGCTTTCAAAGCGCTCATTACCCCAAATCTTATCGGCGGGCCAATCCTTTTGTTCACTACGCCGGTCGGCAGGCAGGAATGGGACAATATAGAATTCCTTACACGCCATGAATTGCTTCCGACCAAAAGCCAACAGGACATTTTGTATCATGCCGCAAAAAATACCGTAACATCGGTTCCCATCGATCCGGAAACAATTTCCCATTGGCGGTCTCTCCGGCTTCCCGATGATCCGACATTTGCCGCATCATTTATCCTGTGGCTGAAAAAATCCGGTATTCTCCAGACAATGATGCACAATACAGACCATGCGGAAACACCGTTTGCTGATGAGGAAGTATCTCCGTATGGCGTTGCCCTTTTTTGGAAAACCGTTGAGGACTTCCTGGAAACGAAAACAAAAAATAAACGAGGCCTGGAAGAATAGCACTCCCGTACGGTATAATTGGCTACACTTCCTATTGCGGGATGGTGAAACGCTTAACTGGCAGTTTGCGAGCACAAGCGAGAAAATACTGCCAGTAGTCCCGCTGAAGGCGGGAGTATCACGAAAAAATAGGAGATTTTGTACATAACATATGTCGTTAATTGCGGGATGGTGAAACGGTATCACGGCTGACTCTGGATCAGTTATTCTAGGTTCAAATCCTAGTCCCGCAGCACATAGAAAATATACCCGAAAGGGTATGTTTTTTATGTGATAGATTCTGGTAAAAAACAGGATTCCTTGTCCGTAAATATAAGTCATTATCGAAACAACGTTTTTAATAAATACGAATCATTCGTGGAGAATAGAAAACAGAAGAATCTTATGCGATGCACTAAAACTTATGTGGTAGAATTCTTCATACGGAAGCGGCCATTCTTATATTTATCCGACGCGGTGGGATCAATTTATCTCAAGTATAAATAATCATATTGATTTTGTATTTGAAATAAATGGCGATTCGGACCAATTTAATATACTTAAGACAATTTAGGACAATAAATAGTTGTCATAAACAAATTTCATAATATATTCTATGGAGTCGTAGTTCTGATGTATTTTCTTTAGCTCTTCTGGAGTAATTAACGCTCTTTCTTTAGTTTCGTAAATACCAACAAATGGTAATAATGAACTGACTTCACTAAGATAAAATAATTGGTATGCTATCGGAGGATATTTCTGATTGAAGGGAGAATCAAATTCTTTTATAGCCTTCCAGTATCCAATCAAAGTCAATGAGCCTAGCTCTATTGATGCTTCCTCTAAAGCTTCTCGGCGAATACAATCCTCAGGTTGTTCAGAAACTTCTCTATGTCCCCCAGGAAAGCCCCATCCCCTAGGTGCTTTTACCATTACAATTCGACCACGATAGATTGGCAAAACAAAACATGAGGTAATTTGGTCTATAGGTGGAAGAACGTCTGATATTTCAAATCTAGCACTTGTTGATTTATCTTCTCCCCAAAAAGTAAGTGGAAAATTTTCTAAATGTGCGGTCATTTTTAGCCTGATATCTATAAATCCATTTCAATATGGTGTCTACGACCTTCTCGAATTGCTATTGTTTCGTCAATATGTCTGTTTAGGAAAGTTCTTCGCGCTTCCAAAGTCCCTCGTAGTTCACTAACCATCGGTTTTGTTTTATCTATTTCTGCAAAAATCTTTACTATCTGTCGGATTTCGGCGTCAAGATTGACCCTGAAAGATTGATTATCCAATTGGTTGTTTCCGGCGAAATATGGTATATCGCCGGCATTGCAGATCATAATGTCACCGTATCTACCAAATGAATTTAGAAGCCATTCATTTTTAACGGTAACACCCAAGAGCGAACTAAATGCGATGATATCCAGAATCCCTCGATCACATAATATTATCGCTTTTCCACTAGCTTCGGCTAAAGCTTCATTTCTTATCTGTTGTCGGAATAGTATATCTTGAAATTCTGGTTTATTTTGAAGGGACGGATCAAGTGAAAGTATATCTCGAGCAGCTTCTGGTATAACAAAAACACGGGGATCATCAATAAATAATTTAATGAGTTCGGTTTTGCCGGATTCAAACGTTCCTGTAATCAGTATTTTGTGAGGTTTCATATTTTATGGCGTTGTAGTGGCTAGCTGAACTGCGTACCATAAGAGTTCTTCGGGAATATGAAGTCCATATTTTTCTGCGTCTATTCGTGCAAGTGGATTTATTTCATATATGACAAATTTTTTTCCACCTGAGGCATCAATCCTGCAAAAACCACTTGCGCCTACAATTTTTGCTGCTGCCAAAAATGCTCGTTTTTGCAGAGCACTAGGAGCGTATTGGTATCCGTGTGACTCTCGTGCTAATCCGGCGCAATTGACTATTCCATTGGCTTCAGTAATGTAACATCCGGCCAGCTTTCCTCCGACTACATATGCACGAATTACTTTTCTTCTTTCTTGCTGTTTGCTTCCATCTGCGTCATTCTGTATAACTCTCGGACGTGTGTCCATTCTACTTGCCCATAATGCCGGGGCAATAAAATCGGTCAAGGCAGGAAGTGGTTGCGTGCCCACTCCACCTGCCGTAAAGCCTGATAACTTTTGAATAACAAAACTGTTTTTATTTTCCTGTATGCCCAACGAGTCTAATATAAGTTTCACATTGCCTCTTGCAGAACTTATTACTGACATTGCTGTCGGTATTTCTGGATGATTTGCAAGTGTG
>CAZVTJ010000021.1:0-11704 GCA_964630015.1 uncultured Gammaproteobacteria bacterium
ACTAAAAAACCCGACGAGTAGCCGGGCTTTCCTTCATTCCATCTATGGAATCCCTATGTACTCATCGCAAAATCGTATTATATTGGCAGAAGTAAGGATCGTCAAGCACATGTTTTTTACATATATATGCTAAAAAATACAACTATATTCATATTTAATTACTATTGAGTAGTTATCTCTTTCTTAATTCCAAAACCCAGGATCTTCCGCCCTCTTCCCCAACAAACATCGAATAATACTGTTCTATCTGCCACGGAGTATCACGGAGCGCTTCGCGTATCATTTTTCTTGTTAACCGGTGTGGATGTAACTTTCCTGCTTCTGCCCATGCACGAATAAGAGCACGTGGATACTCCAGTATTGGTTTTTCATGAAGCTTTTCTTCCGTCAGAGTGTCCACCAATGCTCCTTCCCGACGATTCACCCATGGATTGGGAAACACCAACAAACTCCTGCCATCGTTTTTTGTAATCCGTGCAAGTTCACTGAAAACGGTATGAAGGTTGGAAATCGCCTCGTGTTTTCCCTGTCCAACGGTATGCTCCAGGGTATGAAATGATACACTGGCGTCCATACTGTCATTTGCGAATGGTTGATCGTGGATTGTGGCAGTGACTGTGTTTCCTTTTTCTCCCGATATATGAAGTACGGAATGGTTTATGTCTACACCAAATACCCTGTTAAATCCCAATCCACGAATAAAACGCATCATATCCCCGAATCCGCTTCCACACTCCAAAATAGTTGTTGTTTCCGACTTCTCTTTCCAAGGCGCCAAAAATCGTGTCACAAGATCCTTATATGGCTTGGGAATATTCCTCGCCTGAGCTTCCGCATACCCCCTATCGTATGGATTCTCTATGGACATCTTGGCGCGTATTATAGCCCTAATATCCCAAATAATCCAAACCCCATTCCCAATATCCCGCCTCCGAGAACGTCTGAGAACCAATGGTGGCCAAGATACATCCGGCTTACTCCGACAAGTATCACGAACCCTCCAAAACACAAAAGTGGAATAATTCTTATCATCTTTCTTCCGAAAACCCTAAAAATCAGATTAAGGGAAATAATAGACAAAAACACTGCTCGTGCAACATGACCGGAAGGATACGAATAAGCTTCATTCACATAATATTTTGGGAAAATGGTGGTCGGATTGCGGATCATAAAAAACGGCGGACTTGGATGGTGGACAACGGTTTTTCCGTATAGTTCCGCGCCAATCATAGCTGCAAACAAAATTGGAACAAGAAATCCCAAAATACGGAATTTTTTGTTCTTCGGATCATAGACAGAAAAAATAGTCAGAACAAACAACCAGACAAGGGATGCTTCAGGACTGACGAAAAATGTTGCCCCTTCCATGACCGTATCGGTATCAATTCTTCCTTCATGGACAAGTTTATTTTGGATTTTTACCGTCGTATCGAAATCCGTTCGTTTTAAAAATCCGTTTCTGACGGACCGGGAAAAAAAGAAAAATGCCAGAAGAAAAAATACACCAAACAGTGCAAGAGCAGTCTTCCGGTTGTTCATAATGTCTGGAGCGGATACAGGTCTATCACCGGATCTTCATCAGGATGGACGGATTCTATGGCATCAACGATTGCCCGGATGTGGCTGCCGGAACAGATAAACTCGAGCCGCACCTCTTCCTGTGAATTTTCCCGCATGACGCCCGTTACTGCATGCGCTCCATCCGTGGAGATAAACGTTCCGACACCGGAAACGGCAAATGAATTGTACCGGAATGTTCCGCTATGGTCAGCGCCGGCCTCCACTGCTTTAGTACGGATTGTCTGCGACTGATCTTGCGGGGCAAAGGTAATAATACGATAGAGTTTCCTTTTCATAGCTTCAGTTGTTTTACCATATCATACAGAATAATACCGGTGGTAACCATCACATTAAGAGACACATTGATGCCAAACATGGGCAGTTCGATAATTTCATCCACCATATCCAGCGTTTCCTTTTTGACCCCCGTCGATTCATTCCCCACGATCAGGGCGGCAGGCAATGAATATACTGTTTTTGCAAACGGTATACTTCGTGCATCCTGTTCCAATGCATATGTCCGTATGGTTGGCTTTTGGCTGCGCAGTTCCTCTATCGCCTCACGCGCCGATTCCTTATAGATCCATGTGACCCATTGCCAGGTATTGATCGATGCTTTTTTAATCCGTGTATTTGGCGGCGTCTGGGTTTGCCCGCATAAATACACGCGCTCCACACAGAGGGCATCGGCAAGACGGAAGATTGATCCCACATTATATGTATCAAGTACATCCTCGCAGATAATTGTAATATCGTGATGCTTTAAGGAACGAAGCTTTTCCTCGTCTACCGGCATTGTACGGAGTTGTGATGCATTCATTCTATCCATGAAGATGTATTATACCCTGCCGCGTCGGTATTTTCCCGCTTTTTTTTTCGGCGAGAGGAGCCGGGCGATAAACAACACGAATTCCCCGATCAAAAGCCCCAATACCGATCCGAACACCGTATCAAGTGGATAATGATGGCCCAAATAAATCCTGGAAAGACACACACATACAGCAAGCACATACATGAATATTCCGATTGCAGGTTCTTTTTGAGAAAGAATACGGGCAGATGCAAACGCAACAACCGCGTGCGTTGACGGAAACGAATAATGACCGGCAATCGGTACGACGACGGTTGTCCCCGCTTCAAAAATCGGCCGTAATCTCCCGATAATGGGCTTGAGTAACAATTCAGACACACCTAAAGAAAGGGCAATAGTTGTCCCAAGCCGCCCGATAAACCGATGGTCACGGATCTCTTCCCGGATAACCAATAATCCCCCAAAAAATAACCATATGAGACCGTAGCCCGATATTCCCGATACTACCATCGCGATGATATCCATGCTCCTGGGATGCGGGAGCGAATTGATCGCGGTAAAGACAAAACGGTCCAGTTCCAAAAGAGATTGAGCGATCATAGCGTCACGGTTTATTGGATATTGTCGGCGATACGATCAGGGCAGACGGTGATGCAACTGGGGGAACAAGTGTCGGGGAAATGAATATAATTTCTATGGCAGCATCATCAGGTATCGGAGAAACCGTTTTTCTCCTGAAAAAAAGAGATGCAACAAGAACGAGTACCAGAAACAAAAAAAGAAGAAGAATTGCAACGGCGGTAATTGTTTTTTTCCTGTCTTCCATAGTTCATAAAAAGTAGTTGGTAGATTGTAGATAGTAGTTAGGAAAAATTCCAAATACCCTTATCCCTATCTACCAGCTACTAACTACTGTATGTTCTATTTTATATCTTCTTTCTTCCATGCCGCAAAGGTACAGGACGGATAGCTGCTGCAACCGTAAAATACCTTGCCTTTTCTGCTTTTCTTCACCACGATCGGACTGCCGCATTTGGGACAGACCAGATTTGCCACCGTTTCCCCGTATTGCCGGGTAAATTTGCATTTGGGGAACGTACTGCATGCAACAAATTTCCCGTACCGTCCGGTACGCACGACCAACGGGCTTTTACACAGCGGACATGCCTCGTCCAGCTGCTCGACGGATAATTTCACTTTTCCGGCAAATTCCGTCGCATGATCCAAGTCCTTGGAAAAGGGACCATAAAACTGTCCGACAACCGGCACCCACTGCATCGATCCGCCGGCAATTGCATCAAGGCTGTTTTCCATCGTCGCCGTAAACGGCAAACTCATAATATCGGGAAAATACTTGACCAGAAAATCCGTGACCGCTTCCCCCAGCTCGGTCGCAAACAATTTCTTATCTTCCTTTTTCACATACTGGCGTTCCAGAATCGTGGAAATAATCGGGGCGTATGTGGAAGGCCGGCCGATGTCTTTTTCCTCCAGTGTTTTAACTAAACTTGCCTCGGAGTACCGTGGTGGTGGAGTTGTTTCATGGGGAACAATCTTCATGTCGATGCGTTCCACCGTCTGGCCAACCGTCACGGCCGGCAGAATCGTTTCACCGTTTTCATGCCCTGCTACCCTCAGATACCCGTCGAAGGTAATCACGGATCCCTGGCAGGCAAACTGATACCCATTGGAACTATGAATAGTAATCGTCGTTGAATCAAACCGTGCCTCCGCCATCTGACACGCCACTGCCCGCTTCCAGATCAATTCATACAGCCGGACATGGTCGTGGTTGAATTCCGGTGATTCCGTCAGGGTTTCAGCAAGCCGGGCAACATCGGTCGGGCGGATTGCTTCATGGGCTTCCTGGGCAACTTTTGATTTCGTATGGAATGTGCGCGGATCACCTGGGATATAGGATGGCCCGAATGTTGTTTTACAATAGGAGCGTACTTCCGAAATAAATTTCTGCGCAAGATTGACGGAATCCGTCCGGTGATAGGTAATGAGCCCTTCCTCATACAGCTTTTGGGCAAGCTGCATAATTTTTTTGGAGGAAAAATACAGTTTCCTCCCCCCGTCCTGCTGGAGGGTCGATGTGGTATAGGGTGCCGGTGGTTGGCGTTTGATCTGCTTTGTTTCTACCGCGGAAACCTTCCACGGTGAGGCCATGCTGACGACAATTTTTTTTGCCTCGTCTTCGGAGGGAATCGTTGTTTTTTTCGTCGTATAGGTTCCGTCAAACAAGGGAAAAGACAATTCCCGTTCGTATTTTTCCCCGTTATAGGAAACGAGTCCTGCAGTGATCGTTTCTTTTGCTGGTCCGCCGGTTGAAAATAATCCCTCAATCGTAAAATATGGTTCTTTGGCAAATGCTTTAATCTCCCGCTCCCGCTCGACGACCAGCCGGACTGCAACGGATTGCACGCGTCCCGCCGACAACCAGCGCTTGGACATTTTTTGCCACAACAGTGGGGAAAGTTTATACCCCACCAGACGGTCAAGCACCCGCCGTGCCTGTTGGGCATCAACAAGTCTGGTGTCGATCTTTCCGGGATGGGCAAGGGCATCATCAATGGCGCTTTTGGTAATTTCGTGAAACGTAATACGGGAAAACGGAATGGCCGCTTTCTTCCCGATCCCCTTTTCGGTTAAAATTTGGGCAACGTGCCAGGCAATAGCTTCCCCTTCGCGGTCAGGATCCGATGCCAGGATAATACTGTCCGCTTCTTTTGCCGCGGCAACAAGCTCCGATACGCGCTTTTTTTTATCCGTGGGAATAATGTAATCAGGGGTAAAATCCTTTTCGACATCCACACCAAGCGTAGACTTGGGAAGGTCCCGGATATGCCCCATGGTTGCTTCGACACGGTAGGATTTCCCCAGAAACCGGCCGAGGGTTTTTGCTTTGGTTGGTGATTCGACAAGGATTAAATTCATAATAATTGTTCCAGTATAGCAAAGAAGTCAAGTTCCGCTATGGGAAACAATCAGACTATTCCGTATACCTTCCCTCCATGATCGCGGATACTTCCCCGTAATTCAAGAATGGAAAGATCGGCAAGAAGTCCGGATGCCGGAAGGGAAAGCGCATGGGCAATGTCGTCAATCGGATGTGGACCGCGCTCACGAAGGAAGGAAAGGATCTTCCGCTCTATCTCCGTTGCGCAATCGTCGGTCTGGGGTGCATGCGGCTCATGGCGGGAAATATGGAGAACATCAAGAATTTCATAGCCCGTTGTTGCCACATACGCCCCGTTTTTTACCAGTTCATTGGGCCCCTCGCTGTAGGGGCTTGTTGCCGGACCGGGAACCGCAAAGACCTCCCTGCCTTGATCGGCTGCATACCGTGCGGTAATTAGCGATCCGCTCTTTTTTGTCCCTTCGATAACAACCACACAGGAGGCCATACCGCTGATGATCCTGTTGCGGGCAGGAAAAATTCCTTTTGATGGCCTATGAGACAAGGGCATTTCCGAAACAACCGCACCGTGACCGCCGGCAACAAGTGAGTCATAAATCCGGGCGTTGGAAAGCGGTGCGATAATATCCACCCCACATCCCAGTACCGCAACCGTCTGCCCACCGAGGGAAATCGTCTGTTGGTGTGCAAGCGCATCTATACCAAGTGCCATACCGGAAATAACCGGACACCCGGCATCCACCAAAACGGAAACAATCCGCCGCGTCATCTCCCTGCCATAGGATGTTGGCATCCGTGTCCCCACGACCCCCACGCTTTTGGAAAAATCAATGAGGTTTCCTTTCTTCTTCCCGCGGACATATAACACGATAGGCGGATCGGTAATCGTTCGAAGCGGGGGCGGATAGCGTGGATCAAAAATCGGCAGTGCGACAATGGAGCGCGATGCTAATTTTTCCGTATATGAAGCGATGGAAAATTCACTACGGAACCGGTCAAACGAACGGCAAAGCGTTTCCGGCAAACCCGTCTCCCGAAGGTGTGCTAGTGGAGCATTCCACGCATCAAGAGGTGACCCAAATGCAGACACCAGCAACCGATACCGGACCGGTCCGATCCCGGGAAATGCACTAAAACCGATCGCAGCATCCGTATCGTTCATCGCATAAACCACGTTTCAAAGATTTTTTTCGCAATGGGCGCTGCCTTATCGCTTCCTTCCCCGGATTCTTCAAGAAGTACTGTTACGGAAATCTGCGGATCTCCCGTTATTGCCGTAGAATCCTGTAATGCATTACCTCCATCTGCAATCCGCGTCGGAATCGGCCCAAATGCTGTAAACCACGCATGGGTTTTGTTTGCGCTATCTCCATATTCTGCCGTTCCGGTTTTACAGGCAATGGGGATGGGAATAAGCGTGCCGCTTGAAGACGCATCGGAAGGAACGAGATTCCCCTGGGCAGTTTTGCGAAGCCCGAACCCAAACAACGGATACCCCGTGCCCCCGGCACTGCAGGCTTCCTTCATCCCTTCCATCACCACATCAACCGTTTCCGGACTCACACCGACATCCGTGCACGCCGTTTGGGATTGTCCAAGGAACGAAAGGAGCGGTTTGCGGATAGTCGGTTTACACAGTTTCCCCCCGTTTGCCACAATATTCGTCCAGAAATTTACCTGCAGCGGTGTCGTGAGTAAATATCCCTGACCGATGGAAACATGATACGTATCCCCCACATACCATTCATTATTTCTCTGCAGGATATCCTGCGGTGTGGAAAACTGGCTCGCCTTCCAGTCCGGCCCCGGCATCAGTCCGCTTGCTTCCCCGGGTAGTTCAATGCCAAGCGGTTTCCCGACCCCAAATCGCTCTGCCAGCTTGGCAAGTTTCGTAATCCCGAGTGCTTCCCCTGCCTTATAGAAAAATATATCGTTACTGCGTTTGAGCGCCTTGACCACATCCACACTCCCGTCTTTGCCGCCATACTGCTTATAGAACCAATTCGGGAACACATACGGGCCGATTCTGATTTCCCCGGTATCTTCATAGATTGTTTTTGGCGTTATGGCAGCATCAGTTAATGCCGCCAGGGAAGTAACGATTTTAAATGTCGAGCCCGGGGGGTAGACTCCGCCGATTGCGCGGTTAAACATCGGCATATTTGGATCGCCAAGAAGCGCCGTATATTCTTTCTGGCTCATACCAAGCGTGAAGGAATTCGGGGAAAATGACGGCGAAGAATACAAAGCCAATATTTCCCCTGTCTGCGGTTTGGAAACAACCACGGCGCCTTTTATGTCTTTGGGGAAGTTGGCGGCAATAACGGATGAAAGATCGGCATCAATGGTAACGACAAGTGCCTCCCCCGGCACTTCCTTTTCCTGCCCAAGTGTCCGAAGTATTTTCCCTTCCGCCGATACTTCCACCAATTCCCTGCCATTTCTGCCTTTGAGAAGGTCTTCATATACAAGTTCCGCTCCGGTTCTGCCGACCGCATCCCCGGCGCGGTACCCGCGAAGCTGGTAATAGGGATCCGCAAGTTCTTCCTTGGTAATTTCCCCCGTATATCCGATCACATGGGCAGTTGCGTCTGGGTACAGGTACCGTCGAAGATAATCCACTTCCAGAAACGAGCCCGGCGGCAATCCGTTTTTCACGAGCGTGTTCTTCTGCTCTTCGGAAATGTGTTCCGTACACGATGTTCCCGGTGCACCCTGCGGGCTGCCTTTTTCGCAGGGTTTGATAAGACGGTATTGGGCAATATTTTGAGTGAGGGGTTTCATGGTCCGGTCATAGATGATTCCCCGCGGGGCATGCCGGACAAGCTCTTTTGTCCTGTTTCCTTCCGCAAGCGAACGGAATTCATACCCGCGCACGACGGTAAGGTCAAACAACCGGATCACCAGAAGAAAAAATGTAACAAACAGCACGACGGTAAACAGAAGCGCCCTACCGGAACCGCTCCACCATGCATGGATACCGCCCGTAAACATGCGGCGGTTACCCCGATCTTCCAAAACATTGTCAGAAAATGCACTGCCGAGTTTCATACAGATTCCATGTATTGTTCAATACCAAATCCCATTCATGCGTAACAGCATAAGAATAAGGATCGAATACACTATACCGCCAAGTGTTTGTGCCGGAGTGTGTTTGTGAAGGACAATCCGTGTCCAGGCAAGAATGGGCACAAGGAGAAAAAACGGAATAACCACACCGCCAAACCATTCATACAAAATCCCCAACACAAACGTGGCAATTCCCGTATGGCCGGATTGCTTCCAAAAAAGTGTGATGCCCGCATGCCCCACGAACCACCCATACAACACCCAACTCAAGAGCTCTATACTAGGATTTCCGATTTTTCCAAGAAAAATAAGACCCGGAAGAAACAAGGCAAGAAGAACAATAAACAGCCGGATGCGTTGATTGCGGTTGCTCACATCCCAATCCACTACCCAATGAATTTTCCGGAAATACACATAGACCGCAAGCGCCGGAAGCGCAATGGCACCAAGAATAATTCCAACGAATGGAAAAATTTTATTCAGTAAAACGCCGAATCTGACGCAAAACAATCCGATTAAAATAACAAGAAATACGACCGGATCAAGAATCCGTGTCAACACGTAGGCAATGGTTTCCCGGTTCTTCATGAAGTAAGTATAGCGCACCACCAAAAAAAGCATCAGGTAATCTTGCGTGCTGCGACTTTAACTTTGGAAAGAAGCTTTTCATCATCAAGCAGTTTTCCGCACCCGCGCACAACGGCGGTTTGGGGATCATCCGTCACCCAAACAGGCATTTTTAGCTCCGATGCGATCAGTTTATCTATCCCACGGATAAGCGATCCGCCGCCGGCAAGGACAATACCATGTTCCATAATGTCGCCAACCAACTCAGGCGGTGTTTCTTCGATCGTTTCCGAAATTGCCTCTACGATTTCAGCAATAACCGGGGAAAGTGCTTCCCTTATTTCGCTTTCCCCGATACGTACCGATCGGGGCAACCCCGTTTCAATATCGCGGCCGCGCACTACCGTCTGCCGTTCGCTTTTATCCGTCGGGAATGCGCTTCCCACCGCAATTTTAACGTCCTCCGCCGTTTGCTCCCCGACCAGAAGTGAATACTTGAGCCGTATAAATCCGACGATTGCCTCATCCATTTCGTCCCCTGCTGTCCGGATGGAGCGGTTCACCACGATGCCACCCAAAGACAATACGGCAATTTCAGTCGTTCCGCCCCCGATATCACAAATAAAACTCCCGCTGGTTTCCTCTACCGGAAGTCCGGCTCCGATTGCCGCAGCCATCGGCTCTTCAATCAGATATGCTTCCCGGGCTCCTGCCATAAGGCAGGCTTCCGATACGGCACGCCGTTCCACTTCCGTTACACCGGATGGAATCCCGACCACTACTTTGGGGCGCGGGATATTAGGAAGAAATTTTGTTTTCGGTTGCTCGTGGACGATGGAAATGTAGCGCTTCAGCATTGCCTCCGTTGCGTCAAAATCGGCAATGACTCCATCCTTGAGCGGACGGAGTGCTTCGATCGTACCGGGCGTTTTCCCGAGCATTTTCTTTGCTTCCGTACCGATTGCTACAACCTGTTTGGTGCGTTTGTGCCGGGCGACAACGGAAGGCTCCCGGATCATGATCCCCTTTTCCTTCACATAGACAAGGGTATTTGCAGTACCAAGGTCAATGCCAAGATCATGGGAAAGTAAACTGAAGAAAAAATCAAACATGCGGTCATTCTACCACAGATGATTGAGCGGTAAATGGAATTTATGCCTCATTTATATTTTCAAATGGCAATCTTTGAATAAGTTCCATAATTTGGGCCTCTTTTACCTGCTTTGCGTAATAAATCTGACCCATCTCTTGTTCTTTTCCAGAAGTAATCACTTGCCAATTTGTTAGAATGTTGGCTTTGGTGATTGGTTGACGAATCTCCTTTTGCCTGACATACGTGATAATTTCATCTAAATCCAGTTGATACTTTTCCATAAGTAAAAAAATATCATAAAAATCGCGGTACCGTGCCCTGTCGTTCATAGCTCGGATTTTTTCGGCACAAATCTCTTTAATATCCATGACGGCTACCGTAAAATTTATACCCCAGACGTTACGATACACCAGTGTTTGTGGTGGCAATAACACGTTCTGCAAAAAATCAATTTCTACTTTCAACGAATTGGGCTGTATAAGTGGTCCTGTATATTGAAGCCGTTCAAGTTTTATCGTGGCATGAGACAGATAATCCTTTTTAATCCGTATATACTCTATGGTGTTAAAGATTGTACGGACTTCTTCAAGTGATAATGGAGTTTGGTTGGAAGAAAAATCCAAATCTTCAGAAAAACGATATTGATCCAAATAACAATGATGTAGCGCCGTACCCCCTTTAAAAATAAGGCTTTTACCAATTTGGGAAGCAGCAATAATCTGCAGGACCAATGCGAGGAAATAATCCTTTTCGGCAATATGCAAGGGATACCGTACGCTTTTTCGATTCACTATTTCGAGTTGTTGCCGGGTAAGCATGGGCGTTATGTGACGACCCGGTATTTATCAAAATATGCATCGTAATACAACCGCCATTTAGCATTAAACTTCGTATTTCCAACAAGCATTGTGTGAGTACCCCGTTGTTGAACCTGATGATACAGATCACCTGAATCAATCCCCAAAAGGTCAAAGAGAAAACCAAAAATTTTCATGGTAACGATGGACATCTTACCCAAGTACTCACACATCGTCCGCACATCCAGCGAATCCTTGTAAACCGAGAGTTTCTCTATTACCAGGTCAATGGTGTATATGTTTTTATGAAACTGAATCATGTCAATTAAGGCTTTTTCCGAAGTAGCCATCCGCACGGTGGAATTGTTAATATTCACCTTCTGCCAACCAAAAAACCACTTTGGAAGAACCTTCACATAACTATATTCAATTGACTGTAATTGAACTGTTCTATATTGCACTTGAGAGATAGAAATAGTTTTATCCGTCATCTGATCAAACATGCCATGGTAGCTTAGAGCTGATTCAAAAGAAACATAGGAATTTTGAACTAACAGATTGGCAACTACATATGGTGAAAGCGATAAAAAGCCACGATTACTCAGATCAGAAATTGCGTAAAGCCCTCGCTTTATTCGAATCAACCAACCATTGCGTGTAAGCCTAGTGACCACGTTTTTCATCGCCTTTTGGTTCCACATATCTTTGCCCTGAGTATATATCTGTTCAGAGGTAATGATTTGACCATGTGTAACAATTAAATTTTCAAGAAGGATACTTTGTTGGGTTGAAAGGATTGTTTGTTTCATATATAGTAATTCACCGTTTATAATGACTATCTATGTACAGAATAAACAACTCAATTCTAGTTGTCAAGAGCAGTA
>CAZVTJ010000021.1:11804-14303 GCA_964630015.1 uncultured Gammaproteobacteria bacterium
CACTGTGTCCCGAACATCAACACCGTTTATAACAATAAACGGCTCATGTTGTGATGCAATAGTTCCTACCTCGGAAAGCCATCGTAATTTTTCAGACACTAGAGCTAGCATGGCACTCCGTTTTTCCGCTTCCATGGGAATTGAAAATAACCAATCTAATTCTTTACATATCTTCTCGTTAATTTGCCCATCATATGCACTAGGCCGGAAAACTTGAAAATTCATGGGGCATCTTTGATCGTCACAAAACCAATCCAGATGACCACCCGATGTAAACGCATCAGAACTTTCAATTCCCGTCATAAACACGGTTACATTATTACCAGCTAAAACACCTTCAAACGCTTGTGTTCCCTCTTTAGTCTTTACAGCTTTCCTTTTTTGTAATAATTCCGTAAACCACGGCAATTCACTAAACCGGTACACTGCGGAATTTCCTGAAGAAGGAACTGCAGCCAATTCTTGCATATAACTGGCACCTTCGGAGAATTCTGTAATACGTTCAACTGTCATATATTTGCACTCTTTGATTATGGAATACGCAGTGGTACCTTATTCCAATAGACATCACCCGTTTTAATGAGGTTAATACGATATTTCCATGCCAGAATTTTCCTTTCCTGGCTTTCCAACCAACGAACATGGCGGTCATTACGCGGAAATAATTCTTTTGGCGGTGCTTGTTTTGGCATAACGCCATAAAAATTCTCCATTTGTGTTCGTAAAAAACGCAATTGTGAATATGCATTCCTCAGGGCTTTCCACCGGTCGTGCAGTTCCTCTTGATTCGGGGGTCGAATTTCCAAAAT
Organism: uncultured Gammaproteobacteria bacterium; assembly: GCA_964630015.1. Taxonomy (GTDB): domain Bacteria; phylum Patescibacteriota; class Microgenomatia; order UBA10105; family UBA927; genus CAZERT01. Next base: position 12,614 of record CAZVTJ010000021.1, read on the forward strand.
CGTTGGATCGGGCAATAATTGCCGTACGACTTCAGGGCGAATTAATCCATGACTTTTCGAACCACTCACTTGTTGATACTCCGCATTAACATATTCATAAACTTGGGTAATCTGCCTTGACATTGCTGCAAGGTCATTCATCTGCCGCAAAGTGTTTTCGGTATCGCGTACCATAATCGACCCAATAATCCGTTTCTCCTGTTCTTGCGTGCTCACAAAAACCAACATACCTACTTTCCCCCGGAGCGCAACAAAACGGTCAAGTAACGGATAAAACCTCGGACCCACTAGCGTCCGGAGCGTCTCTACAAACTTCGGATCATTCCGTAAAATCATAATCCCGTTTTGCCCATGGTGATCGCTTGTTTCTACCTGATCCCACGTAATCGTGACGGATTCTTTTGACCCTGTCATTTGGCGCAGATGAATTCCCCGTAATGATAAACCCCACGTTGTTCCGGGAGTTTGCCTAAACAAATCCCGTTCTTCTTTGGTAAAAAATGCCTGATCCGTTATTGGATCAACCGTAAACCAACTCTCCGGCACTGCAGTACGAATACGCTGCATAATCGGTTCAAGTTGCCGTTTTTTTCCTTCTTGATAGGCTACCCATTTCACTGCATTCCAATCACGTATACTTGCCTTCACCTGCGTCATAAGTTCATCATGAATGTGTTCCGGTGGAACGATACCAGCCTCTGCCCATAACTCCATTGCTATGTTCCGCTCTTCTTCACTTGGTGGTTTCATCGTATTGATTTGCTTATTGGAGGATAAACGGTCGGTCATTTGGGAAACACCAGATTCGATAAACGAATCAATATCTCCAACCTGGATTGACAATGGTTGGATTGCAGCCGAAATTCCTGTGATGCAATCATGAATATTTTTCGCCGTTGGAATCAATAATGGTTCAGTGGACCTGATAGCTCTCCCTATTTTATTGCTTATGTTTTGTTGAAGATTGTCCGACCAATCATGTTTTTCCAACACTTGCGATGCCCACGCACGAAGCGCTGCTCCTTCCACCTTTGAAGGATCTACAGCAGCACCCTGCCTATCCCCAAAAAGCGCAGATTTTAATATTCCACCTAATGATGATTCCTTATTGCTCATACTTTACGAGTTTGTTACTTCTTTTCCTTACCGGGTGGCAATGCCGGTACAATAGTGGATCTCTCTGGTTGATTAGGCATATCTCTTACCACAGGAGCTTGATTATTTGATTTTTCTTCCGGGATTAAAGTCCTCCAAATCTGATCGCCTATTGTCCTACCATACACATCTCCCAGCGCAGACACGTTTCCATTCAATACCCGTCTCACTTCTTTAACTACATGTTGAGCATATGTTTGCACTATTCCCGGTTTATTTGGTTCTTTCGATACGCTTACCACTGATTGCTGACTAAGTGACGAAGGACCTTGTTTCTGTTTATCTCCTGAAGGTGTTCCTCCGATTAATGCCGATTGAATGGCACTGCCAACACGTGAAGGCGGCCTGTCTTCCGAACCGATAAGTGCTGAAGCCACCTGATCAGCAAGCGAGGATGGATTCTCCGTAATTCCCAATGCTTGTTTAATCGCCTTCTTTAATGTGCCACCGGAACCACCTTTATCCGCTTCATACACGATACTGTCATGAAATACTAATCGTTCTGCCATACTTTTCCTTTCAAAAATATCCTATA
>CAZVTJ010000022.1:0-12064 GCA_964630015.1 uncultured Gammaproteobacteria bacterium
AATTTTATCAGTGGCTCTTTGGGCATACCACAGTGAAAGGGTTTTTGTTCCAATTTTAATTTTCGGGTTGGTTTATTTTTTCCGAAAGGAGATTCGTTTTGATATAAACAAAAAACCCGTTTTTGTTTCAATAACCATATTCATAATTGGGCTTCTGTTGCTTGTTTATTCATTTGCCGGTGGTGGATTGTCCCGACTTCAGGGGACAAGCATCCTATCTAATCAGGTGGATTTGTTAAAAAAATCAGTTTCGCGAATATCGTATGATGTATCCAGAAATGATTACATCGGGAGTCTGTTTGATAATAGAAGAATCGTTTTGGTAAAAACTTTAGCTGATGGCTATATTTCACATTTTTCATTGAAGTGGCTTTTCCTGACGGGAGACAATGCACGGCACCATGCTCCGGATATGGGTTTGTTGTACTTCGTTGAGTTACCGTTTTTCCTTATAGGTTTGGTATCGATAGGGAAAAAGAAGGATATTGCCAGCAGGGTTTTAATGTTTTGGTTGTTGATATCTCCGATTGCCGCTGCTCCAACTACAGGGGTTCCTCATGCAATCCGTTCGATGGTTTTTTTACCGGTAGTTCATATCTTGACTGCAATAGGATTATTACAATTTGTTTCCTATGTCCAGAAAATAAGCATTAAGCAGCCAGGTACATATAAAACAATACTATTATCAGTATTTATTTTGTTCAGTTGTAATATTTTTTATTACTTTTCCATGTACTATGACCGGATGGATAAGGATTATTCTTCTTACTGGCAGTACGGATATAAAGAAGCAGTCGAATATAGCCAAACTCATTACCAGCAATATAATAAAATTATAATTTCCACAAACCTTGAGCAGCCATATATTTTCTTTCTGTTTTACACTAAATATAATCCCCTGAAATACCAAAAAAATCTAAGTACGGATTTGAGAGTATCTGATAAAAATACAATAGGATTTGATAAATATGAATTCCGAAAAATTGATTGGAGAAATGAAATTAAAGATGGTACTGTTTTGTATATTGGAATTCCGGGCGAGATACCGTTTAGACCCGGATCAATAAAGTATTTGGATGGAAAACCATCGATTGCGATTGCGGATAGAGAATAAATATGGAACGCATCATAAAACTATTAGTGAAAAACCGATACAGGATAATCCTGGTAGTTTGTTTTATTTTCTTTGCTTACCTTCGTTTTTTCGATGCGGGATTTAGAGAAATATTCGGATATGATCAGACAACAAATTCCTGGGTTATGAGAGATATGATTGTTAACGGAAAACGGCCGCTCATCGGAATGGTTGCAAAAGGTAATACGGGATTCTACATAGGTCCTGCATATTATTATTTACTTGTTCCTTTTTATTGGGCTCATGGATTGGATCCTATTGCAGGAATGACATTTGTAGGAGTTGTGTCAGTATTTACTTTTTGGGTTATTTTTTATTGTTTATTTAACACGCTAGGTAGAATACCCGCCCTATTTGCGGTAATTTTATATACATTTTCCGCTAATTGCATTGCCTACGACAGGATTCCGTGGCCGGTTGTATTTATACCAATGATTTCGGTAGCAATATTTTACTTTTTATACCGTTCAATAAATGACTCAAAAAAATATCTTATCCCACTTGCAATGGTAATTGGATTTTCATTTCATATTCATTTTACCGCCGTGTATTTTGTGGTAATTACCATATTATGTTTGCCTTGGATTATTAAACAAAAAGGTAGCATAGTATATATTTTTTTTGCTTTTTTTATATTTTGTTTATGGCTCCTTCCTAATATCATTTCGGAATTCGGTGGTGGGTTTCTATCAACCAATAGGATGACAGGGTATCTTGGCACGTCTTTTCATGGAATTCATGCGGTACGTATGATTCAGTTACTTCATGATGCGCTGATTGAATATGCGGTCGTATTTTTTGATGGTTTTAGGAATAGTTTTCCAATTGTTTCCGGAATGTCGCATTATCTTGATGTACTGTTTACGATACTATTTGGTAGTTTGTTTATAACCGACGTAAATATAGAAAAAAAACAAAGAGTAATACTATTAGTATTGATCGGATTATGGATTACTGTTCCATGGGTTATAATGGCAACGTATAGCGGTGAAATCAGCAATTATTATTTTTCTTCAACGAGGCCAATTATTATTGGAATTTTAGGTTATTTATTATACCGATTATACGGTACGGATAGTATATCGAAAATATTTGTAGTGCTGTTTATATTGGTGTTTTGCTATATCCAGGTTATGTTCTTTTTAAGAACTTCCATATCGGGAGTTCCACAATTTAGGGAACAGGTAATTAAAACCATCCAAGCGGGGCAAAAAATTCAATTTACCGAAGGTGATCCAAAGTCGTATTTATTCGAGTATTATTCGACTACCGGACTATCAAAAACAAAATAATATGAAGAATTATATTCTAATCGTAATAATATTTTTTTTATTTTTATGGGGAATTATTTTAAGGGCGCCAGAGGTACTTGGCGGTAATTTTTTATTCGGGCATGATCACGGAAGGGATTATCTAGCGGCGTACAATATCGTTGAAAACCACAAATTAACCCTTATCGGAGCTGAGGCTGGATCAGGTGTTGCCGGTATTAATGGCGTTTTCCATGGACCGGGATATTTTTACCTCATATCCCTTGCATACATTTTGTTCCAGGGAAACCCGTATGGTGCACAGTTTTTTATGTTTCTATTCGGAATTGCAACCATGGTCGTTGGTTTTTTTACGGTAAAGAAAATGTTCGGAAAAATTCCTGCACTATTCACCCTGTTTTTCATTTCGGTTTCACCCCTTATAGTTTCGCAATCCCGGTTTATCTGGAGTTCACATCCCGTAACTGTATTTATTATTCTTGCGCTTTATTTTGCGTATATGATTCCGAAAAATCCTTCTCTGTATGCTCCTTTGGCGGTATTTACTGCCGGGTTTACGTACAATTTCCAGTTGGGCGTAGCGGTTCCTTTAACGGCTGGGATACTTGTTTCAATTCCGCTTATTTACAGGGTTAAGGATAAAAAAACATACATATTTGTCCTGTTGGCTCTCCTTTTTGCATTTCTGCCGATGATTCTGTTCGAACTCCGCCATGGATTCATGGCTACCAATTCCTTAATTCATTATGCATTAGGGGGTGGTGCAGGATCCGGCGGTTCCATATTCGAGTCTTTGCGACTACAGAAGCACTTCCTCTTCTATTGGTATAACTTTATCAATACGTTTACGTTTGAATTCAGTTATATTCCTTCATATATCCAAAAGGCCGTAGTATTGTTTTCGATTCCTTCAGTTATCTATGGATTGGTTTTGGAAAAGAATCAGGCACGGAAGCAATTTATTGCATTATTATTGGGGATATGTGTATTTACATGGGGTGGGTATTTGTTACTCAATAACGTCGTATGGGATTACTATTTAACCCACACGAGGATTGCATTCATTTTGTTATTTTCCATATCACTGGGTACCTTGTTGAAGGGCAAATCTATCATAATGAAGATTTGTGCAATGTTCATTTTTTTTGTTGTCCCCATAGGATTATTGGGCTCCGTACGTCAAATGTATAGTGCATACACCCACGATGTAATGGAAAAAGGGGTTGTCGAAAAATACCAGGGCATTAAAAGTATTATCGATTTTGTCTACATTGACGCAAAAGGTAAACCGTTTTCGGTTTTCGTCTTTATGCCTTCCGTGTATACGCATCCGTTTGATTATTTGTTCAAAACGTATGGAAAAAAGACGTATGGATATATACCGGGGAATACCAAAGAGGGGTTATCGTATCTGATCATAATTCCCGATACCTCGCAACCATGGAGACATAAGGGGTGGTTGGAGACGGTGGTGCAGGGGGGAAACACAATTTGGAAAAAAACCATGCTGAATGGTGTTATTGTCGAAAAAAGAATGTACTGATAATATGGATATGAAAATCAGGCCTTATCTATCATATCTTGTCATTTTGGTTTTTATCGGAATTCTTCCCCTGTTTTCGCTGTTTGTTCCCGGTTTGCCCGTTACCCATGACGGGCAGGATCATGTAGCCCGTATAGCAAATTTCTACCAATCCATATCCGAAGGCAATATGGTACCGCGATGGGCAGGAAACCTGAATTGGGGATACGGTCACCCTATCCTGATGTTTCTTTATCCGTTATCCTCCTACATGGCAACGCTGTTCCATGCTGTCGGGTTTGGATATGTTGATAGCGTGAAGCTGGTTTTTGGCGTTTCCTTTGTGGCGAGTATCGCGGCCATGTATATTTGGTTATCGAATGTATACGGAAAAAAAGCCGGATTTGTGGGTGCGTTACTCTATGGATTTGCTCCGTATCGGTTCGTGGATCTGTATGTCCGTGGAGCAATCGGGGAGCATGTTGCGTTTATATTTCCGCCTCTTGTCTGCTTTTTTATGTATAGGCTTTCCCAAAAAAGCGTAATGAATTCAAAAAACCATTTCTACCAGCTACTAACTACCAACTACCTATCTTTCATGGGATTTTCCTTTTCCCTTGCGGGACTCATTCTTGCCCATAATGCAATATCCCTTATGTTTTTACCGGTGTTTTTATTGTATGGTACATACCTGTTTTTTACCCAAGAAAAACGGTCTTTGGCATTCATGGTAACGCTTGTATTAGGCACTTTCTTTGGTTTTGGGCTTTCCGCATTTTTCTGGGCACCGGCATTCCTGGAGGGAAAATATACACTTCGGGATATCGTGACGGCAGGTGGTGTAGAGGGAAGGTTTGTTCCGTCCAGCTGGTTTTTGTATTCACCATGGAATTATGGGCAGGGTAATGAAATAACAAAATCATTGGGATTTGGTTCAATTATCGGGGTGTTTGCGGGTCTATATTTTGCGGTTAAAGGACGCCTGCAAAAAACGGATAGGGTTTTTGTGTCCATAAGCCTGTTTTTATTGATTGTTGGGGTTTTCCTGATGACACAACCGTCAAAATTCATATGGGATTTGATAAGCCTGTTGCAAAAATTCCAATTTCCCTGGAGATTCCTTTCCCTTACGACGTTTCTTACCGCGATAATCGGTGCTGTGGGCATTTCACAAGCGTTGCAAAAGGATAGTTCGAAAAATAAAATTCTGTATTTGCTTTTTTGCCTTGTTATCATAATTCCGACGGTCCAGATGTGGAAGCCAAAAGGGCACCTCATCAAGCCCGAATCGTTTTATACGGGAATATACGACTCCACAACGGACACTGGGGAAAGCAGTCCCATCTGGTCGGTACGGTTCATGGAACACAGATCGAGTTATCCGATCGAAATTATTAGGGGTGAAGGAACCATAGAAACCGGTTCCCGGACATCAACAAAACATACATATACAGTAACCGCTACAACTCCGGTCCGGATTTTGGAAAATACGCTGTATTTTCCCGGATGGGAAGTAATTGGAAATGGGAAGTCGGTTCCGGTCCAATTCCAGGATCCGGCATACCGCGGACTTATGACTTTTGAACTGCCCGTGGGCAGGCACGCGATAGAAGTAATTTTCCGCGATACCAGGATACGACAGATTTCCAATATAATAAGCATGGTGTCGGGATTTCTTTTGATTGCCGGTTTTGGAGGGTGGTATGTATGGCACAAAAAATGAAATTATCGGTTGCGCTGGCGGTTTACAATGAAGAACAGAATCTTGCTGCATGTCTGGAATCGGTAAAGAATATCGCGGATGAAATAATTGTCGTTGACGGTAATTCTTCAGATGGTACCCGGGAAATAGCTCGTCACTTCAACGCGAAAGTCATCCGGGAGGAAAACCGGAAGATGTTTCATATCAATAAGCAGATAGCCCTTGATGCATGCACAAACGAATGGATTCTCCAGTTGGATGCGGATGAGGTGGTTCCCGTAAATCTTGCCGAGGAAATTTTGCATATTGTGGGCAGTGCACCCAGCGAACATGGGTATTATATTGCACGGAAAAATTATTTTTGGGGTCATTTCATGAAAAAAGGCGGGCAATACCCGGATTTCGTACTGCGTCTTGTCCGGAATGGATATGCCAGGTTCCCGTGTGAAAGCGTGCACGAACAGATTGCAGCAATCGGAGACGTCGGATACCTTACCAATCCGATGCTTCATTATTCATACAGGAGTAAGAGCGATTATTGGAAAAAGGCGGATGCCTATACGAGCCTTACCGCGGATTTGATGAAAAAGGAGAGCCTACATCCGTCATTTTTGATGTGGCTCAAGTATTCTTTCCTCTTACCGGTAAAAACATTTATTTCCATCTTTATCCGCCATAAGGGATTTGTTGACGGGATGACGGGATTGGAGTTTTCCTATTACTCGGCACTGCACCATGCTATTGCCTACAAAAAATTTGTTTCAAAAGTTCGAAGTATATGAAAACAGAACGAATTTTACGGATTTTTTCCCGTTATATTATGTTTACCTTAATTATGGTAAGCACTTCTTTTCTATGGGCGAGTTCGGTTTTTGCCGATTATGTACTTCCGTATCCATCGTTTATGCCGGGCAATAAAGTATACAAGATATCCCGTCTTGTCGATACATTGAAACAGTATTGGAATTTCGGAAATATTGCCCAAATCAAATATCATATGGCACTGTCGGATAAATACCTTGTTGAGGCAAAGACGTTGTTTGAATACAACCAGTACCTTCTTGCTGTGGATGCACTGCATCGTTCAAACATTCAGTTTTCCCTGATTCCGGCACACATTGCCGCAGCAAAACAAGAAGGGAAAGATACCTCTATATTTGAGGTTATGGTTGGAAATGAGGCGGAAAAACATATAGAGGTACTTCACAGCCTACTGGATTCAATGCCACGTAATTTTACCTGGGTACCCGAAAAAAGCGCATCCGTTGATTTGGATATCCGCACCGAATTGGAAAATAGCCTGGAAATCCGGCAATCTATTAGTAAAACAGAATAAATATGAAACCAGAATAAATATGAGAACCAAACGATTAATGGGTAGTGTCGTAATACCATTTGTATTACTGGGTTTCGTTTTTACTCTGTTTTCCTATTTTTTTGTCGACGCAAACCTTGTACTTTCCCATATTCCCATTGTCCAGACTATCCTTGGGGGCATGCGTATGTTATTTTTGGCGAACAGGGGATTGGTAGCGGGTTTATACGTTTTGTTGCTTGCCGGCTATTTTTTTGTGTATTTTTTACTGTTAAAAAATATCGGGAAATTTCCCCAAAGTTTCCGGTACGGGTTCATACCTGTATTTATCAGCGTCTATACGGTTTTGGTGTTTTCCTATCCGGCGACTTCATATGATCTTTTTAACTATATGGCCACGGCAAAAGTGACCTTTATTCACAAGGAAAATCCGTATGTCGTGATGCCAATCGATATTGCCAATGATCCAATTCTTGCTTACACGCGTGCAGCAAACAAAACCTCTTTATACGGTCCTGTTTGGATTGCTATGACTTCGGCACCAATTCTTTTGGGTGGAGGAAATGTATGGGTAACCATGGTATTGTTTCGGGTGGTAACCATATTACTGCTGCTTTTTACTTCATATATTCTTTTCCGTTTGAGCGATGATTTGGTGAAACCAGCGTTTTTTGCATTGAATCCACTGGTGATCCTTGAAGTCGGATCTGCGGGACACAATGACATCGCAATGATTTCGTTCCTTTTGTTGGCTTTGTTCATGCTTTTTGGAAGAAAAACAGCTAAACGGGGTATTGCATACGGATCATATCTATTATCCGTATTGGTGAAGGGCGTAACAATAGTTGTACTGCCGTTTCTGTTTTTCCGTTTTCGGTTGCAAACATTGTGGAGACTTTTATTTTGGGTGCTTTTCACCGTATTTGTTGTCGCTGCTCCGATTCGTGAAGAATTGTATCCATGGTACGCCGTATGGTTTTTGCCGTTTGCCGCACTGCTGGATAACAGGAAATTTGAAAAGGGTTTTGCCATAGCTTTGTCCGTCGGGTTGGAATTGCGGCATGTACCGTATATGGTGATGGGGTATTACGAAGGACCCGGGCCGATGTTGCGCATCGTGTGCACAATCCTTCCCTTAGCTGTGTATTTTCTGTTTCTTACAATGCGTAAAAAACGATCCATACTATGAAATATATCCGTCCATTTATCCCTATTTCGATAATTATTCTTGTGTGGGTATATCTAGCGCGTAGCTTATTTGGCCCATGGTTTCTTCCTACCCATGATGGGGAATACCATATTATCCGGTTTATGGAATTTTATCGTGTTCTGGCATCGGGTACATTTATCCCGCGATGGGCTCCGACACTCAACAGCGGTTTCGGAATTCCCATTTTTATTTTCCATTATCCATTTCCTAATTATGTTTCCGCATTGCTCCACGTGTTCGGAATTGAGTTCGTTGATACCCTGAAAATTTCGATGGCACTTGCTTATTTGGTTGCTTCCTTTGGGAGTTATGTCTTTTTGCGTCGATATTTTTCCCGATTTTCTTCCGCTTTGGGAACTCTTGCCATGATGAGCGTTCCGTACTGGTTTGTCGATTTGCTGGTTCGCGGATCCGTAGGGGAAGTATGGGCGATTGCATGGGTATTTTTCGGTTTGGCGGCAATTGCCTGGGATCGGAAAGCCCTGTTTTCAGTTGCGCTTGCCTTATTGGTGTTAAGCCATAACATTTTGGCACTTCTGTTTTTTCCGCTCTTTCTATTCGTGCTTTCTTGGCAATCGAAAAGAGAATTTTTGCCCTGGGTAGTGTTAGGTATCGGAATGAGTGCATTCTTTTGGCTTCCGGCCCTATATGAACGGCAATTTGTCGTGGGCCTTAATACTGTAAATTTCCGTGATCATTTTGCACAATTGTACGAATTGTTAATTCCGTCCTGGGGTACGGAATTTTCTGCCGGGAGTGGTTTCGGGAATAAAATGTCCTTTCAGGTCGGGATCGGGCCGCTTTTACTATTGATTTTTGCTCTTTTGATTCTTATTAAAGAAAAGAATACACAGATGAAACAAACAATAACAATAACGCTAATGGGGTTGTGTGGTGCAGTGTTTTTTATGTTGCCGTATTCAGCTTTTATATGGGAACGACTGGGTTTTTTGCAGTATGCGCAATACCCTTGGCGGCTGCTTTCGTTCGTGATTCCGGCCACGGCATGGATTGGGGCTTATGTATTTTCCCGTCTTCCGCGTAGATTTTCTGTGGGAATAATCCTGTTATGTATTGGAATCATTATTCCCTATACCGCAGGTGTTCGGTATACCCGCCGTGCCGATTCCTATTACCAATCACGCAGAAATTTTACTGACGGAACATCGTCAATGGGGAACAGTTTTTCCACCATTTGGACACCCTGGAAAGAAACACGTGCAAATTCGCCGATAACGGTGCCGGACTTTGTGTCTGTAATACAGATTGAAAAGCAGCCTACGTCCATCACGGCAAGGGTAGAAACTCCAAAGGAAGCACCAATAACAATAAATACCGTATATTATCCGGGATGGACAGTATATGTTAACGGAAAGAAACAGGATATCGGATACCAAAAAAGCGGATTGCAAACTTTTATTCTTCCTAGGGGAGCGTATACAATACGGACAGTCTTTGAAAAAACGACAGATCGGTTAGTTGCGGAAATTGTTTCTGCAGTATCGCTGGGAAGTATTATTGTATATTCGGCAATACGTAAAATACCTGAAGGTACAAAGAAAACTATATGAATATCGCATTTGAAACTCGTTCATTTACCAACGGCCATGCAGGGCGGGGGATTGGGGTTTATGCAAAATGCCTGTATGATGCACTTTTAAAATATTTTCCGGGCAATACCTATATTCCGTTTACCGGTAAGCCGCCAACAGACAAAAATATTGACATAGTACATTATCCATCGTTTGAACCGTTTTTTGTGACATTGCCGATAAAGTTACCGCAACCGTTCGTGGTAACGATTCATGACCTAACCCCGATTGCATTGCCAAAATTGTTTCCCTTGGGTGTAAAGGGAAGGATCAAATGGGAAATCCAGCGCAGTTTGGTACGGGGGGCAACGAGGATCATCACGGATTCCCTGCAATCAAAACAGGATGTATCCAGGTATTGCGGATATCCAGGTGATGCGATTGATCCGATTTATCTTGCGCCACGGGAAGCATTTACCAAAAAATCAGGGAAGAAAAATACAGTTCCCGTAGGTATTCCGGAGTCGTATTTTCTGTATGTTGGAGACGTAAACAGGAATAAGAATATACTTGGTCTTTTGGGAGCATATGCACAGCTTAAGCAAAACAATAAGGTAGAATCCCTACCCAAACTGGTTTTGGTCGGTAAGGCACTTATAAATACGAAACTTCCCGAAACCGCGGAAATCGAAGCGACAATCCGTTCGTTACACCTGGATAATGATGTTATCCGACCCGGGTTTGTGGAAGATGAAACTCTTGCGGTAATGTACCAACATGCGGTTGCACTCATTCAGCCGTCACTCTACGAAGGATTCGGTTTTCCCGTTGTTGAGGCCATGGTATCAGGATGCCCCGTGATTACGACTAATGCAGGAAGCCTGAAAGAAATTGCCGGACCTTCCATTACGGTTCAACCGGATTTACGTTCTCTTGCGGACGGAATGATGCGTTTATTACACCAAACCGAATCCCAAAGGAAAGAAATGGTTGTACAAGGGTTTGCGTGGGTTGAACAATATAGCTGGAAAAGGGTTGCCACGGAAACCATGGAAACGTACAATAAGGCAATTGTTAAGCGATGAACACGTTATCCGTTATTATTCCCGTTTTTAATGAAGAAAATACCGTTGATACGGTTCTTTCCCGTGTTTTTGAACAAAAAATATCAGGCTGGAAAAAGGAAATAATTGTTGTCGATGACGGATCAACCGATGGAACACAGAAAATACTCGAAAAATGGAAAAAGAATTGTCTGGTTGTCTTAAAGAAAAAGAACGAAGGAAAAGGCAGTGCTGTAACAATGGGAATGAGCAAGGCTAAAGGCGATGTGCTATTAATCCAGGATGCCGACTCAGAGTATGATCCCAATGATTACCCAACGCTTATATCACCCTTTTCCAATCCGAAGGTTATGGTCGTCTACGGTTCCAGGTTCTTGGGTCCGCACCTTTCAACACAGTTTGTATACGCACAGGGAAATAAATTCGTTACTTTGGTTACTAATATCCTATTCAATACCAACATTACCGATATGGAAACGGGATATAAGGTATTTCGAAAGGAAGTCATTCATGGAATTTCAATACAGGCAAAGCGGTTTGATTTTGAACCGGAAATTACGGCAAAAATACTAAAAAAAGGGTATCAGATTTATGAAGTGCCGATATCCTATTTCGGAAGGAAGATATCAGAAGGGAAAAAACTCACTTGGCGTGATGGTATTATTGCATTCATGACATTAATTAGATTCCGTTTTGGTAAATAATTTAATGAATAATATTGTCCATAAGTTACGAAACAATCCTTTAATCAGCGGTTCCGTGTTGATTTTTTCTGCCTCTGTTTTGTCTAACGTACTTTCTTATGTATATCATCTTTTTTTAGGCCGCTCACTAGGACCTGAGAAATACGGTGAATTTTCTTCCCTAAATTCACTTATATATTTACTGATGGTCGCAACCACGGTTGTGGCCACCTCCCTTACAAAATATTTTTCCAAATGCAAGGCACATAAAACTCCGGAACAAGCGCATGACTTGTATCTTCGCTCAAATGCACGCCTGAAGCGTTATTTGCTGATTGGATTCTTTGTTGCCATAGCAGCTTCATATCCGGTTTCTGTTTATCTTCATTTAAGTACATGGCTCAGCATTCCGATGATTTACGGAATTTTTTGTTTATTTACACTTATTTCCGTCAATAACAGCGTATTTTCGGGATTCCAAAGGTTCGGACTTACGGCGTTATTCGGAACGCTTATTATCTTTCTCCGTTTTCTATTTGCACTTCCCGCGGCACGGTTTGGTGTATTTTCAACCGTAACATCGTATTTTATTGCCAACGTTATTACCTACATCATAACGTCTTCCGTTGT
>CAZVTJ010000023.1:0-11974 GCA_964630015.1 uncultured Gammaproteobacteria bacterium
GTTCGGATGAGCTCCTCTCTTTAGGGGAGCTGTTCCGAGAAGACGGTTTTTTGTTGGCATTTTTGCTATGATAGACCAAGTATGAAAACGGATATACACACATTCATATCAGCACTGTGGAAATCACTGGGGTATGAAACGGTGGATTTTGACATTTCCGTTCCCGAGCATGCATCCCATGGGGATTTTTCCACAAATCTTTCTTTGGTTGGTACAAAGGCAGTGGGAAAGCCGCCGCGGGACCTTGCACTACAGGTTATGGAGCGATTTTCCAAATGGAAAGAAACCTCTGAAGCTGATGAACATACTCAAACACTCCCTAAAGAAGATCAAACCAGTGCAGTGCCGGATGAGGTCAAACTGTTGTTACGGGATATTGATCATCTGGAACTGGCCGGTCCGGGGTTTGTGAACATCTTTCTTACGGAGGCAAAACTTGTCAGTCAGTTATCCAAAGTGCTAAATAGCGACCAGCGCGACAGAACGAGACATTCAAAAACAGACAAAAAGCGGGTGATGGTGGAATTTGCCCACCCCAATACCCATAAGCAGTTTCATATTGGGCATTTACGCAATCTTACCACCGGCGAATCTGTAGTGCGGCTTCTGGAGTCCCAAGGGGTAGAGGTGATCCGCGCGAATTACCAGGGTGACGTAGGTTTGCATATTGGAAAAGCGCTGTGGGGGATTTCCGTGCTTGTGGAACAAGCACAGAACGAAGCATCGACGCATCGAAGCATCGCATCATCGCAGGCAGAAGCATCGCAACTTCGAGGTATTGTATCTTCGGAAAACGAAGACACGAATCACGATGATACGAACAACGAAACCACGAACTACGAATCTACGAACTGCGAAGATACGATTTTATGGCTTCAGGATAATCTAAAAACCATTTCCGAGCGGAGCGAATTTTTGGGGAGAGCGTATGCAACCGGTGCTGGCGCATATGAAACCGATGAGGCTGCAAAAAAGGAAATTGAAGACATAAACAAACTGGTCTACGCCCGTGACCCGCGGATTTATCCGTTGTATGAGCTTACGCGTCAGTGGTCGCTTGATTCATTTGAGGCCCTGTACAACCGTGTGGGCAGTCGGTTTGATCGATACTACTTTGAGAGCCAAACGTATGAAACAGGCCGGGAAGCGGTCGCAGAAGGGCTCAAAAAGGGTATTTTTGAGCGTAGTGAAGGCGCTGTGATCTTCCCGGGGGAGAAATTTGGGCTTCATAACCGTGTATTTATTACCAGTGCCGGCAATCCGACCTATGAAGCCAAGGATATGGGACTTGGACGGCTCCAGTTTGACGAATATCACCCGGATATGATTGTTCACTGTGTGGCAAGCGAGCAGATTGGATATTTCCAGGTGATTTTTGAGGCGCTTGCACAGCTCTACCCCGATACGCGGGGGAAGGAACATCATTTGGTCTACGGATGGGTGCGGCTCAAGGAAGGAAAGATGAGCAGCCGGAGTGGAAACGTGGTACTTGGTTCGTGGCTTTTGGACGAGACAAAAAAGAATATTCGGATCATT
Source organism: uncultured Gammaproteobacteria bacterium (assembly GCA_964630015.1). Taxonomy (GTDB): domain Bacteria; phylum Patescibacteriota; class Microgenomatia; order UBA10105; family UBA927; genus CAZERT01. The sequence goes on from CAZVTJ010000023.1 coordinate 1,537, forward strand.
CTAGATACTAATAAATCAAACTATACAGAAAGCGAACACAATGAGGTAGCAGAGATTGCAGCGATTGCCGCAGTAAAGTATGGATTCCTCAAAGTTTCTACGGCACAAGATATCGCATTCGATATAAAAGAATCAATCAATATCAATGGAGACTCGGGACCATACCTTCTCTACACCTATGCGCGGTGCAGAAGTGTGATGAGAAAATCTCCCCACTTCGCTCAAGAGAGCTTCGAGGGGCAGGGGAAGGGTAACCCATTGCTGCATGGTTTCATGGATTCATTGCTGAATGCAAAAGACACAAATACCGGCAAAACAATGAAACAATGGAGCAATGGAACATTGTTTGTTTCCGAACGCAACATTTTGCGTCATCTGGTGTCATTTGATGATGTTGTTACCAGGGCTGCTGCGGAATACGCACCGTCGTATGTGTGTACATACCTGTATGAGCTTGCCGGGTTGTTTAATACGTTTTACAATTCCTCACCGATTTTAGAGGCGCCGGAAGGGATGGAGAAGGTACAGTTCCGGCTTGCCATTACCCAGGCTGTAGCAACAGTGCTTAAACAAGGGTTGTATCTTTTGGGAATAGAGACGGTGGAGAGGATGTGAGGGGAGAGTGTGGCCAAAAGTAGAGATGCTTTATAAGTTGAAAATAGGGTACAATAGGCGCAATGACAAATGGCGAAATACTACGGTCGGAAGCGACAATTCCATATCAGCAGGCATTAAGCAAAGAATTGCAGTATCAATACCCATCGCTTACAGGCGGTTCAGACAATTCGCCTCAATTGCTTTCTGCATATATTCAAGGTCGGATCGATCCTTTTCCGTCCTGCTTTGTGTCGTTTGATACTAGAAAATTAACGCCGGAACAACGCTCACATGTATTGATTCAAGCACTCACGATGGCACGGGATCCGGACTCTGATGCATATTGCCGGCATGGGGATGAACATGTGACGTTTTTGGATGCAACAGATAAATTGATTCAGGCATTGGGAGAATTTAACGCAACATTTCGGTTTCAGGCAATACAGGTAAAACCCGGATGGTCCAAGGATTCATTTGCCGGACAAAGGTTCATTATTGAATCACCGCGATACCACAGAACCGGTTTACGGCCGGTTCCTTCAATTTTGGCTTCGGAATTGTTTGCAACAGTTCACGATCTTCCCGGAAAAGGAAAGGTCCTTCGGAGGATTGTACGGGAAAGTTCGGATCAGTATGGTGTTGGGAAGGCAATACTTGTGGGGTTATATGGTGGCATGATGGAACACGATTTAATGGCTGCAATAGCAACAGAGGATATGGTGAAGGAATGTAAACAGAAGAAAATACCTTATATTACACCAAATCGAAATTCCGATTATTTATTGCTAAAAAAACTTGTTGAAACGATGATGGTTGGCGCACGGGATGGGATGCACCCGCAATTTAGTCAGGTTGCCTATACCCAAGCAGTTGAATTGTTGCAACGAAACAACATGGCCCCCCGCGAGTTTTACTCACATCCGAATTTTGCGATGACACCAAAAACAGATGTAGTGTTTGCCCGCGCGGTATTTACCGGAATGACAGAAGCGGCGCAGCGAAGCGCTGTAAGAGAATTTTTAGATCCGAAACGTACGGAATATATTGATCAACATTATGGACTTCATGCGACAACACAGCTAATAACCGCGTTTCTTGTGTATCCAGGCGTAAGAAGTCCAAGAACTCCACATGATGAATTGGTGCGGTATGGGACTGGAAGACCGTGAATCTTGTTGCGTTCACGCCTTCGTGGTTTGCGCCATAGCAATGCGCGATTGAAGAATGAATTCCTTCCTGTGTGGGAATGACGTAGCGCATTGTGGGTTCAGGAGTTGCCTGATTTGTTACCCATTATCTGCCACAGCGAGGCTACTTTAGACAGCATATTCAAAAAGGCAGGAAATTTGCGGTTGAATGATATGTTGAAAAACATATACTCATATCTATGAATGAAACAGGACCAAACGATTCATCATTTTTGCAATTGTTGTTTAATAAACTTGCTGATACGATTCGTGCTGGCCAGGAGAGTGGTGGGGATACCAGCGCGGCGCAACAGGAAGTGTTTCGTCAGATGAGCGAAGTATCACGTGCCAAAGGCGGCGACCCGATTTCCGGAAATGGTGTAACAAAATCCGGCGGAGACGATTGAGAGGTGTTTGCTCCATAAGGAGCATATCAGGCTACAAATCGCAGTTAGTTCAGGACCTTGGAAACAAACTGACGTGGAGTGGTAAGTCCCAATGATAAATGCAACCGCCTCTCATTGTAATACGTCAAATAGTCTTTTAGAAGCCGGGGTGCTGACTCTTCCCTCGGATACTTGTGATCAAAACATTCATCCTGAATAGTTCGGATGAACCGCTCGATATGGGCATTGTCGTTGGGTGTTCTAATTCGAGAATGGCGAACGGTCATGGAGCGTTCACTGAGATGAAACTCAAATCCCTGCCTGAATTCCGGTCCGTTGTCGGATTGCACCACTGAGAAGGGAAATCCAAAGTACAGAGCGGCTTCATGGATGACTACCACACTGGCTCCTTGGGTCATATGGGGAATGTATTTGGCAAACCCAAGCCGTGAATACGTATCGATAACGGCGTAGATGTAAAACCGTGTGTAATCGGAGCGGACGACATGCATCGTGTCAATTTCAACAAGCGCTCCCGGGTGATCTGAAAGTGGCCGGGGAATCCGGGTGCCCCAGCGGGTGTGGTGTTTCTGTCGGGCTAGTCCGTACCGGGCAATCACCCTTCCCACCGATGCTAAACTCACCGTTTGTCCTTCCATTACCAGATGGGCATGAATGACGGGAGCACAGCGGTGAAGCTCGGTGCGCAGTTCCAGAATCCGATCGATGACCGCCTGGGACAGTTCATTGGGGTGATGGTGTGGGCGTGATGGAAGTGTTGAGACAAAAACTCGGTGATCCGAGTGCGCTTTCTTGAGCCATTTGCAGATGGCCGAACGAGTGACGCCGTACTTTCGGGCAGCCTGAGTTTGAGAGAGCCTCCCAAGTCGGACATCATTAACTGCCAGCCGTCTGACTTTTCCCATATGAGGATTAGAAACGTATGCCATAGATTTTCCTTTCCCTCCCAGCATACAGTGTTTCCAAGCTATTGAGTAATTGCGCAAATAGCCTATAATGCTTCTTTTATTTTCATGAGTTTTTTCCTATACTACACTTTTCCGTATGAGCAGGAATTTTTCCTATATTTTTGATCTGGACGGGGTATTATGGAGAACCCGGGAGATGTTTGCGGCGCTTGGGGAAGCGTTATATGGTCAAGGAGTATTAGCGGATCCCAATGGTATTTTTGAGCTCTATCAAGGGTGGAAACGCGAATCGTCGCAAACGCGGGGGACATTTACAGAGGGGTTTCCCAAGTGGTTGGCTCGAAATCAACAGACAAACGAAACAGTTATGGGGAGTATAGTTCGGGAGATATACGGCAGAAATTGGACCGATCCGGAAGCCGGCGTGGTGTTATCGCAGTTCCCAAAAGAGCGGGTGTTTATTCTTACATGCGGCGATCCTGTTTTGCAGAAAGAAAAAGTGGAAAAGTCAGGACTCATTGGATCAATTTTAGATTGGAACAGGATTACAATTGTGCTCCGAAAAGATGAAGCTGCATTTTTGCGCGCGAGAGAGGAAATGGGAATACCTGGCGGGATGATTCATGTCAATGACAGGTTGGATGAACTGGTCGTTGGCCAAAAGGCGCTTAGCGGGAGTATTCCTGTTTGGCTTGGGGATAGAAAAGGGGAACAATATGGAGGGCACGGAAAAGAGATGGAAGAATTGTTTTCGCCCCCTGCAGAATTGTCGCTTCGTTCACTTATCCGGATTGCTTCGCTTTCAGAACTTCCGCACGCGCTTCGGGAGAAGCAATTATTGTGATACATGTCACAGATTATTGGGTTTTTCCGGTATAGTCTTGGGGCATATGAACACCACACTTGCATTGTTACCGCCGCCAGGAATCATTCAGGACAATATTACTATTCCTGCTCTTACTCTTCCGACCTCTACACCAACACCGATTTTGCTTAAACGGGTATCGGGGATTGATATCCACTTGCCGGTTTTCCCCACTTCTACACCAGTTGCACCAACAGCAACACCAGCAACTCCGACAAATACGAGTGCTCCGATGCCCTCTGATACCGTTCTATCCGGCACACCGGAAGTTCGTGAGAGCGCAACGCCCACAGCCATGGTATCCGTTTCATCCACACCCACGGGAACACCTCCAAAACCGCAGAACCGGAACATGACGGAAACATTTTTGTGGATTGCACTCATTGTTTTGGTGCTGGTGATCCTCCGGTCCAATTGGGACAAGATCAAAGCGGGATTTGGAAAAAAAGAAGAATAAAAATTATTGTTCCATTGATCCATTGCTAATATACCAGTAGTTCGTAGTTGGTAGATAGTAGTTTGCGAAGAAGGAAAGAGAAAAGTTTACAAGTCGTTGTGGGTCGTGGCTTCGTCGTTCGTAATTTCGTATTCCCGTCGTAATTTCCGTCATTATTCTTTGTTGCATCCCCAGTCGGGAATAAGCGGATAACACGTGCTTGTATCATAGCCAGAAATTGCATTCGCCCTTACGAAGAGAGGACTTAATCCTGTGTAAAAAATGTGACCTCGCAAGGCGTCCCCTTGCGAGCTCAAAAATTTTGCACAGACTGATCGGTTTTGATGTAGTTTTGTTTTAGCACGTCTATACGCGCTGGAAAAATTCAAGGCTTAGCCTTGGGGGTACAAAATCGATTCCGGACAAGCCGGAATGACGGGGGGAAGAAAGATGGATCGCTTCCATCGTGGTGGGGCGAGGATGACCCTCCTTTGCTCTCAACTTCGCAAAAGCTTCGGAGGACACAGCCCATCCTTCGCCAAAAACTTCGGAGGACACAGCCCATCTTTCGTTAAAATTTCGGAGGGCACAGCCCATCCTTCGCCAAAAACTTCGGAGGACACAGCCCATCCTTCGCATACAGCTACGGGGGGCACAGCAAAGCTGTGGAAACATTCAAGGCGTAGTCTTGAGGAAACCTTGGGTGTTATGAAAGGCTGTTACTGGGAAGGTGGGAGTCGTCTGAATTTACTGCACCCTGGTGTAAAACCGCCCTCACCACTAATTCGAGCATGGGTTTGTTCTCTTTCCAAAATAGAAAGTACATCGGTTGTTTTTTGCGCAATATATTCAATCGCACCTTCTGCGGGTGGGACTGCATTGACAACACCCCTGTCTTCTTTATTTAGAATTGGTTTTTTTGGGTCACCGTCGAATTTAAATTTAGATGTTGTTTCCATAGCCTGCTTTATACCGTCATTCCGGCTATCTGTCAATACCAAGGACGATGGTGGTAGTATGAGTATATGGATACGTTGGGTAGGCCAGAGCGGTTTGTTTCCGGATGGATTGCCTGGGTTGTCTGTTTCTTTTTTGCCGTATTATCGGCGGTTCTTCTGTTTCAGGACTACCAGCGTTCCCGTGTAGTTGCCGTACCTGACGGCGATTCCATTGATTTATCTGATGGTAGGCGGGTGCGGCTTTTGGGTATTGATGCGCCGGAGCGTGGACGATGTGGTGCGAGCGAATCAGCGATGTTTTTGTATTCCCTAACCCGAGGGCGGGCAGTACGGCTGAAAGATACGGTGAAAGACGATTACGGACGAGTGTTGGCTAATGTGATTATTCAACCGAAATTTCCTGAGTATTTTTGGCAGATGGGGGAATGGCTCTGGTCGAAATTTGTGGGAATGCCGTATGCCTGGCACACCATGGTGAATGTGGAAATGGTTGCCGGGGGATATGCGAAATATACCTCTGTTCGCAGTCCATACACCGGAGTGCTAAAGGAAGCGGAAAAGACCGCCAAATCAAACAAATATGGCATTTGGGCAGAGGATTGCCGGGGGTTTTTGCCGCCAACTGCAGAGCACGTGATCAAAGGGAATGTTCGTGCCGGAGCGAAGAAGTATTATGTTCCGACGTGCCGGTATTATTCCCAGGTTCTTGTAGACCGGGCATTCGGGGATCTGTGGTTTGCCTCTACCCGGGAGGCGGAAAATGCCGGGTTTGAGGCGGGATGTAAGTAATATTCATTGCTCCATTGTTCCATTGCTAAAATATCAGTAGCTTGTAGTTTGTAGATTGTAGCTCGAAAAGGGCAATAGAGAAGAGAATGTAAGATATCGTGTCGTACCTTTGTAAAACGATGATGCGAAACACGATGCTTCAAAGCCATTCATTCCAATACGTTTGGATTGTTGTGACAGAATTTTTTTGATTATTTTCCTTTAAACAGTTATACTTTCGGCATGAGTGTGGAACTTGCATTGCGAAATCCAGCTGATGTTTCTGCGGGAGATGGAACACAATTGATTCGTCCATATGCTGTGTCGCTTCCTGCTGATGACGGGCACCAATCTGTGCTTTTTCCTGATGGGACAATGCCTGTTCGAAGTGCAGACGTTTCAGAGGATGCAACCCTTTCCATTCAGACTGGTGCGTTTGTTATGGAAGTAGAACCCAAACAGGTAGAGGCGACCGTTCGAAATGCATTGTCCAGTATTACTGATGAACCAACATCCAACGAAGATTATGATGCTCTTGCGCAGATAGTACTGAATATTCGGAGCATGGGTCCGTCTGCAATTGCGTATGCAAGATCGTATTTTTTAGGGCAGTTATCTACCGAAAACCGAAATGCGTTGGAGCATTGGAAAGCAAGAGTATTTCCGGCTCTTTTTGCACTTATAAATTTTCCGTTAGAGAAACAAGAAAAGAAGTAAGTAGTGTTGTATGAGGGGAGATGAACATTTATTCCATGTACTTTGAGCATATTGGCAGAGGAATAGTAATTTGATATACTATAAGATATGTCACCAGATATACATCCAGGAAGATCAGTAATCGCTCCGTTAACTTTGATTGAGCGTAATGCGATACGTCTTGCCGAATTTCTTGCAACAAAAAACGGATTTCAACAGGAGAAAAATTGATATCTTCGGAATACCAAACATATCTTGAAAGAGCGCTTAATGAAAATCATTGTACCGATGCGGAGCTAGCAAGAGAAAAACGAAATGGGTATTAAATGATAAACGTTTTAAATGTCCGTTGAAGTGTTGTCAGTGCTTCATGAACAAGGTTGGGGATATGGGATTGTATTGACTCCGGCCAATAGTGGCCTTCTTGTATGTTTTTGAGTATGTGCGATTCATTTTGAATCAGTTGTAACCCGTTATTGCGTATTCTCTCCGGATCCGTCATGGCATCCAGTTGATCCGCAAGGGCGCACAGCGCCTGCAGTGTGGTGAGTTCTTCACCGGGGGGGTTCCGGAGTTCATTTCCGTAAAATAATTTCAGTTTTGTTTTATCCCGTGGATATGATTCACATGCCGGTTGTGGAAATTCGTGATGGGCAACCATAATGCGGGCAACCGGTTCATCAATTCTCGTGCGAATCGCATCAAATCCTTTCCTAACATGTGCAACGCGGAGTTCGTATTGTTCGGTTAGTGAAAGTGAATCGTAGAGGAAAAACCGGTCATGAAGGGTTGTTTTTCCGTAATCATGGAGAAGCGTTGCTATTGTCAGTGCATCCGTTTCTTCCTGTAAGTATTCGATTCTGTCTGCCATACATCGGGCAATTGACGCGCTACGGATGCAATGTCCATACATATGAGGCCAGATGGAACACATCTCTGAAAGCATGGTTATCGTTGTGCGGATTGTTGCCGGTTCCCGTGTGGTACACGTAGTACAGAGTTTGTTTTCCTCGCGTTTCCAGAGGGAAAACAGTACATCGGATTGTGTGATTTCCGGGGCTTCACAGGTCATAGACGGATAGAAGGCATGGAGGCATGCTTAAAATGTTTTAATACCGGTTTCCGGTTATGTACTTTTTGTCGCATAAGAAGGCGAAAAGATAAGTATAAAACTTTGTGATACGGAACACAAATTCATATTCTATTTACTGGATGTGGGATGAGCAATATCACTTCCTCCATTGACAAAATAAGTGGGCAATCGTAGGCTGGATATGATGGCCAAAAAGATTATTGTGAAAGCGTCAAAAACTCCGGCTAAAAAACGGAAATCTTCGGGATCGATATTTACGTCACCTGTAGGAGGGCTCCTTATTCTTCTTGGGGCAATTGCGATTCTTGTGATGCTTCTGAAAGCCATGCAGATGGGAACGGAAACGCGTTCCAAAGCCGCAACGTGCGATGATAAAAATTGCGCAAATGTGTGGAATGGGCAGGGTTGGATGATTACCAACTGCAATGCCTGGTGGGATACGGATGGGGATGAGGAATTGTGTCTGGCAAAAAATCAGATGGCAATCTGTCAGAACAGGCTGTTTTGTTGTCCGAGTGCAGGCGGGAAATGGACAGCAGATCTTTCCCAGTGCCCGAATGGCGTTTCGCCGACACCATATGGATGGAAACCCCCTTCACCGACTATAAAAAAACAGCCAACCTATACGCCATACCCCACCTATACGCCGTACCCGACAGCGCAATCAACACCGATTAACAAGAGACCTGACTGTGTTGGTATTTCCCTACAACCGGCGCGTATGACTGCCGGACGGGTGACAACGATTGCCTGTAGTGGGAAGGATTCCGACGGATCCGTGGTATCTGCCGATTATTATTTTAACGATGGGACAAGCGGACGGGCGGATAAGGATGTTGGTGGGAATGGAACGATTTCCACAACGCATCGGTATACCCGCGCAGGAACATATACCGTGACCTGCCGCGTACGGGATAACAGTGGCGCACTTTCCGATATACCCGCAATCTGCACTGCAAAATTAACGGTGCTTGTTGCGCCGACATTGGCTCCCCGAAATACGCTTGCACCAACCGTCACTCCAGTGCCGACAACAGCAACAACAAGTGCAACACCAACGTTTCATGTCGTGAATTTATCAGATATTACGCCGACAGTAGACATTCCTCCAGGAGAAACGCTTCCGGAAATTTTATTGACTGTTTCGCCATTTACAAATTCCCAAGGGTATGCTGCAAGTACATTTACGATGCGTGGAACAACGGAACCAAATGCCCAGGTGGATGTGGTGATTGATCCGGATGGTGTACGGGGAACGGTGGTTGCCGACAGTAAGGGAGCATGGAAATATGTGATTACCCGGGCATTATCTGCTGGGGCAAAAATTGCGACCGTGGTAGCGTCTTCGGAGAACGGAAGGATGGAGCAAAAGATTACGTTCAGTGTCGGGAAAAGCGTTGGTGGAAATATCGGCGGTGTGTTGATGGGGATTGGGGCGCTGATTCTTCTTGGCGTTGTTGGATTTGTGATTTATCGTAGGCTGGCGGAAGGGTAACAGGATTGCATTGCTTCATTGTTCCATTGTTTACATACCAGTAGTTCGTTGTTTGGGGTAAAAGTGCTGGGAAATACTGAAAGATTGCATGAGTGTAGGATTGAAAGACTGTAGAGTATATACAGTATGCAAATACTGAAATGATGCTTTAAAAATAACTCCAAATGATAGAGAAAAGTCTTCTAACACTATAAAGGCATGACGGTCCTTTTCCACCGGGACAAAAAAATACGGAAAATGTTAAGGCTATGCCTTATTCCTGTGAATATATACGGTTGTTTTCAGATAGAAAGTTTGGTATAGTCTCTGTCTTATGACACTGAAAATTGAATTTGACGGACGATCGGTATCTTTGCCAGATAACAGGAAAGGGATAGCAAAAGTAAAACTTGATGGGCATCCTACCATTTCTTCTGTAATGGTATATCCTGTGGAGGGTGAAGATAAAAAACCAGTTCAAGTTGTTGTGTTTGGGGTTCATAATTCAGTAGGATGGTCCGAAAAACTGGAGACCGGTCAAGAATTTTCTTTTCATGATTTATCCGTTAGATTTGATCCCGATTTGAAGGTAGTAAGAATACCAAAACAACACGAGGCGGGTATAGTGACAACCATGAATTTTTTCGATGTAGCAAAACCGATTGAGGGACGAAATGGGTGATACGTATCGTGTAGTGTGATGTATTTACATAGAGCATAAATGATGTCATGTTCCTGGTTTGTTTTTCACTCTGCTGTTAGCAATCAATTCTTCTAACTGCTTATACTATTCATATAGATTGTATGCATAGTCTATTCCAATGATGCTCTTGTGGAATGGGGTGTATGGGATACTATAGAAGTATGCGTCGAATCGGACTTTTTGGACTCATTGTTTTTCTTGGGGTATGGGTGCATACCGGCATCTTTGCCCAGATTCCGGAATTTAGCGTTGCCCAGACATTTACCATTACTGATAAGGATGCGGTGGACGGGGATATTATGTCCCTTACCACCGATAAGCAGGGGATTGCCCGTTCAACCGTTG
>CAZVTJ010000024.1:0-11864 GCA_964630015.1 uncultured Gammaproteobacteria bacterium
ACGGGAAATACATGCTTCATTATTCCAGAAATGAAAAGCGAACACAATTTCCGAAAACGATAGGTCTTACCAAAAAACCCTGAGGACACATGAGAAGAAAATGGAAGAAAAGAAAATTCCTATATGTGATCCAGCGCACGGTTTACAAGGGCATCGGCATGAGAATTTTGGTTCCGTGGAACATAGACATACGTTACCAAAAAACGGTTCTTTAATTCGAGTGTTTTAACTTTTACAAATAAATTTTTCATCTTCTCATCCTTGATTTTGTATCGTCCGGAAAGCTGTTCGACAATGAGTTGTGAATCGCAAAAAAATGTGACAATGGAACCAACCCCAAAATTTAGAGCAAGCCATTCAAGGGCTGTTAATACTGCAGTGTATTCGGCAACGTTATTTGTCGTAATTCCTATAGTCTTTGAAATTTCCTGAATAACTTTTCCGTTTTGTTCGACAACACATCCGATTGCTGCCGGTCCGGGATTTCCTCGGGAGCCGCCATCGGTATGGATTGTAAATTTTTTTGATTCTTCTGTTTCCATGATGATCAGAATAAAGATTTCAAAAAAAATGTCAATGAAGGATTTAAATACTGCAGAAATATCGCATGAATTTTCCTTTTTTTCTACAATAAAAAGTACATTACTTTTTTGATACGAAGTACAACAAAGAAAGAAGTGTCATGATTTCCGTTACTCCGGTCATGATTGAAGCAGCAGTCATTCCGTACCGGGGTATCAAAAGTGTATTTCCAATACAATTTATAATTAAGGAAAACGCATAAATATAGGCAAGCTGTTTTTGTTTTGAACGAACGATCATGAGCCACATAGAGAGAGAGGTAAGGAAGAAAAAGGGAAGTGACAGTGACAAGATCCGAAGCGGGGTAATGCTTGCATCAAACCCTTTAAGCGTTGCTATAACCGGTGCCGCAAAAAAGATGACACAGGAAAGGGTACATCCGGAGAGAAACAAAAAGACTGCGGATTTGCGTATCAATGAACCGCGGGATGTATGATTTTTGGATGTCGTATTTCGTTCCTCTTCCAGGAGAACGGGGTAGAGGGAATTCATGAAGAACGTGGGGATCACCAGTAAAAATTCAAATATCTTATACGCAAACCCGTATGCACCGACTTCCGCTGTTGTCCGGGTGAGTGCAAGAATAACGCTGTCGATTCGAAAGTATGCGACATTAAAAAGTAATGTTACTCCGACAGGAAGGGACAAAAAAAATAATTCCTTCATGGTTTGTTTATCATATTGAAGGGAAAACCGTATGCGCGTTTTTGCCAAATACAAGGAAACGCACGACGTGATGGCAATTCCGGTTATCATAATCAGAAGGGAAAAGAGGACATTTTGGGATACAAGAAATGCCTTTGAAATACACAAAAGACCCATAAGCGATACGATACTTCCGGATACCGATGCCCATAGGGAAAGGTCATAGCGAAGCTTTTTTTGGAAAAGCGCGTTAGCTGACACTGTCATGGATTGAAATAGAATCGTGATACTGTACAGCATGATTCCGGTTTTAATAAACCACGGGTATCCGTTCGTGCCGGAAGAGGGAAGCAGAAGCGAAATACCTGATGCGGCAGCAATGAGGACGGCAGAAAAAAGAAGACGCAGAGCCAGGAGACTTCCAAATGAGTTGTGCGTGTCGGAGGTATCTGTTTTTACGTACAACGCGTTTACGCCAAAATCGGAAAGCAACCAAAAAAACGCAACAAATGTCGTAATTTTCGTATAGTCGCCATACCCCGTGAGACCCAAGTGTGATGCAAGAAGGATACTTATCGCAAACGATACAAGTCCGGTGATCCCTTTTCCGAGCAGTTGGAAGAGGGTATTAAGAATTACTGTGCGTTTTCGGGACATTTACCCCATTGTATCAAAAATCCCTTCATCTCGCGTGAATTTTATACGTTGAATTACAAATATTTAATAATCTTTCCAAAAATCTCCTCCATCGCGGCATACCCTATCTAGGACATAAAGGATTGGATGTTACACTTCCAGTGTAGGAGAGGCATTGCAACGATTCTTGATTCGCCAATCAGAATTGATTCACCAGAATGACACTTGTAATTATGTAATACGGATACTATCCGAATAAAAAACTTTTTGTTCACCGTCTTAATGTATGGTGTTTCTTATTCCTGCGGAGCGACTGGTTCCTGTTCTGATCCGTCTTCGGGAAGGCTGGATTTTGGGGACACCACAAGGTGGCGATCGCGTCCTTCACCGTACGATTCGGTGATTACCCGTTCATCTCCGGAGAGCGTTAAGTGGATAACGCGCCGTTCGGAAGCAGTAAGATTGGGAATTTCCACCGGTCGTCCCGTGGAAAGCGCCCGTTCTGCTGCACGCTGTGCCATATACATGAGTGATTCTTCCCGTTTTTCCCGATAATCACCGACATTCACGTACACGCGTTCCCATTTTCCCAAGCGTTTTGCCGCCATGAGTCCAAGGATAATCTGGATACTTTCCAGTGTCCTTCCGTGGAAGCCGATGAGAAGTCCTGTTTCGTCCGTATCGATATGGACGCGGAATGCCCCGGATTCGTCAATATCGACGGAAACGTTTCCTTCGATTCCGACGGTTTTTAAAAATTCTTCTACCAGCTCCGAAACAAGTATTTGTGGTTCCATAGGCTCCTTTAGGAAGTACGCATGCAGTTTATGTTTTGTTTCCGGGCGAATTACTGCTTGTGAGCTTTATTCACCTGGATTTGTTGCATAATACCAAAAAGTCCGAAGATGTTCCAGTAGAGGGCAAGCCCCAAAGGAAATCCGTATGCAAACCAGGCAAACATCAGGGGAGAAATTATTGCCATCTGTTTTTGCATCTGCATCATGTCATCCTGTGTCTGATTTTTATCTTTTTGGTCCGGTTCTGGTGCGGGTGTTTGCGTGGGAGCGCTTTGCTGCATGGACAATTTGGTTTGGTACCACTGGAGAAGTCCGGTAATAATCGGTACCAAAATCATCCACCACCCGTATTTTTGCCACTCATTGGGTTTCCAGGAAAGGTTTGACCCAAAAAAGGAAAGGTCGATTGTTTTTAGATGAAGAAATGGCAAATAAAGGACGGTGTTAAGTTCCGCAACAAACTTGGACAAATCCTTTGCGCCGAAGAATTGGTAAAACACATTGTACAAAGCAATAAGAACCGGGAACTGAATAAGCAAAGGGAGGCAGCCGGATGCTGGGTTAATGTTATGTTCTTTATAGAGTGCAAGTTGTGCCTGTTGCAGTGCCTGTTTATTGTCCTTGTGTTTTTTCTGCAGTTCATCCATTTTCGGCTTAAGGTTTGCCATCCGTCTAGCACTGGTTAACTGCGCTTTTGTTAATGGGTAGAGGATAAGCCGCATAAAAATCGTCATGAAGATAATGGAAAAACCGAGCTTTCCCGGAAGCCCAAGAAATTCCGTAACCTTATAAAAAAGCGCAAGGACGTTAACGATAGGCCAGATTAAAAGTTGATTCCAGATAGTTGGGTTTGTCATAAGTTTGGTACCGGATCATACCCGCCTTTATTGCCCGGATGACAGCGAATAATGCGTTTGAATCCAAGATACAGTCCGGTCATTATACCATAGCGCTCCACAGCAATAAGGGTATATTCGCTGCAATGGGGAGTAAAGCGGCACACTGCGCCGGAGGGAAACAGGGAGCCAAGATACCCGCTATCCAGAGAGAGATAGTTCCGGTAAAAACGAATAAGGGAACAGACAATGGATTTCATACGGATGGCATGTGGGAAACTCTTGAGAATAGGTTGGTAAGTGTGGTTTTGAGTGAATACTTCGGCGCGGAGCGTGTATCCGACGATAGAACAAGCACACCGGCAAATCCCTTGGGAAGATTCCACGTATTGGTTCGGAGAAGCTCGCGGAGTATCCGTTTGTTATTATTTCTAACTACCGCATATTTTGATACCTTTTTTCCGGCCCAGACGGCAAAACGGGGACCAGGGACATCCGTGAACCCGTATAAGAGAAGAAACCCTTGATGGGATAGGCGCTTGGGATGGGAAAGTACCGCGTGAAGATCCGACGATATGAGACGCAGTGTCTTTGGGAGCATAGAAATAAACCACCGTACAGTTTTTCGGTTATTTTAAAATCGTTAACCGCTTGCGTCCAACAAGGCGTCTGTGTTTAAGCACTTTGCGGCCGGTAGCCGTTTTCATCCTCTCACGGAAGCCGTGTGTGCGGATCCGCTTTTTCTTTTTTGGCTGATACGTTCGTTTTGTTGCCATATCTACATTATTATATAGAACACATGGGAATCCTTCAAGGGCAGGAAATACGATTTTACGATACAATTGCGCCATGAGGCTTTCCACCATCACCCTTGTCGATTTCAGAACCTACAAAAAAGCGGTGTTTTCATTTCCAAAACCGACAACGATTATCGTCGGACCAAACGCAATCGGTAAAACAAATATCCTTGAAGCAATTACCCTTGTATCGTGGGGGAAAAGTTTCCGCGCAACCCGGGATAGCGATATGGTTGCCTGGGGAAAGGAAGTTGCACATGTGGAAGCTGTGTACGATGAGGGGGCAGATAGTCAGGAATCATCCAATGATACCATCACGCTTCGCACTGACATTACGGTCGGAGAGGTAAACGGCACAAAAACTCCCATGAAACGCTACTTCGTTAACGGTGTTCCCCGAAGGTTGACTGATTTTTCAGGAAAACTAAAGACTGTGTTATTTTCACCCCCTGATCTTTCCATGCTGACGCTATCCCCAGGAGTCCGTAGGGAGTATTTGGACACTGTCCTATCCCTGACGGATGGGGAATACCGGCGAAGCCTACTTTCCTATGAGCGTGGCATCCGCCAACGCAATGCACTTCTTGCATCCATCCGGGATGGGGAAGCCAGGGAAAGCCAGTTATTTTTTTGGGACCAGCTGATTATTAAAAACGGGCAGTATTTGACTGACAAGCGCAGTGAATTTATCGGATTTACGAATTCATTTGTTTATGACGATCTTACATATCGGTGCCAATACATCCCTTCTTTGGTTACGAAAGAGCGGTTGGAAAGCCACCGTCAGGCAGAAATTGCATCAGGCATGACACTTGTGGGACCGCAGCGGGATGATTTTGTCCTGTACCAAAAACGGGATGATCGTCGTGTGCCAAATGCACAAACGGAAGTAGCGCGGTACGGTTCCCGCGGAGAACAACGTCTTGGAGTTCTTTGGCTCCGATTGGCGGAATTGTCGTATATAGAAAATAAAACAGAATCACGACCGGTTCTGCTGCTTGATGACATATTTTCCGAACTTGACCATGGAAGCAGGGCCATTGTGCTTGATGTGATCGGAAAACAGCAGACGATCATTACATCGGCAGACAAGGATATTTCCCGCGACCTTGCCTTTACGCCATCGGTTGACTGGATATATCTGCCTGATACGAAGGGAAAAACCGTATACAATACACAAGGGGAGCTATGAACGAAACAGACATTACAGGCTATATTACTTCACTGTGGAAGCCGGATCCGGATTCCCACAAAGGGCAAAACGGACGCGTGTGCATTATCGGTGGGTCGACACTCTTTACTTCCGCGTGCCTGTGGCCACTGACCGTTGCTTCGCGTATTGTCGATTTGGTGCATTTTGCCTCTACGGAACAAAACAATGCAATTGTTACGTCTCTCAAGGCAGAATTTCGAAATGGCATTGTGATTGGATTTTCGGATCTCGATGCATATATCGGTGAAGACGATGCAATCCTTATTGGACCGGGAATGGAACGCGATGAGGAGGAACTTACTGCAATGCAGACTGTCCACGGAATCACTTCTTCACAAAAACCTATGAATCTTTACGATATTGCTGCATTATCCAATCAAGGACAAATAACAAAACATTTAACGAATTTCCTCCTTAAAAAATTTCCTATGAAGCAGTGGGTAATAGACGCTGGGTCGCTTTATATGATGGATCCGCAGCATATTCCACACAGCGCAATCCTTACGCCGCATGAAAAAGAGTTTGATGCGCTCTATATCCATGCATACGGAATGCCACCGGAGGATGATATCTCTCTTGCAGCAAAGCAATTTTCGGCTGATTTTGACTGTATTATTGTGCTTAAGGGGAAAACAGATCGAGTGTATAGCCCGAACGCATATATAGAGGTTCCAGGAGGAAATGTCGGGATGACGAAAGGGGGAACGGGGGATGTGCTTTCGGGGCTCATTACCGCCCTTGCTGCCAAAAACGATCCGTTTACCGCTGCGGTTGCAGGATGTGTCATTAATAAACGGGCTGGTGAGGCGCTTTTTCGTACGTATGGACCGTTTTATAACGCCAGCGATTTGGCACAACAGGTTCCCAAAACCATGGCAGAACTTCTCTACGGGATATCCGTGCGGTGAATATTCGGGAAAAGTGCGGGAATAAGGTACTAACTTTTTTATTCACCAGTTGTTTTTCCCGCATATCCGTTGTATTGTACAAGTAATCCAGGGGAAAACTAGCCTTTTTTCCCGCTCATACAGGATCATATATGTATTCACCGCTCTATACTATAACAACAAAAATGCTCAAAATGATCGGAACGATCGAAGCGGCAAAGGAAGTCGTGGAGAATGCGCCGCTTGTCCCAGCATGGGAAGCAAAATTCCGAGAAGAAGCCATCGTCCGTACCGTCCACCACGGAACGCATATTGAAGGGAACGGACTTAACTTTACCGAAGCAGAGAAAGTATTAGCTGGCGCGCAGATCGTGGGTAGGGATCGGGATATCCAGGAAGTGCTTAACTACCGCAATGTGATTACCTTTATTGAGACATTTGACAAAAATGACGTAACCGAGGATGTGCTTAAACACCTTCACGAACTAACAACCTACAGAATTCTCCCCGAGGAGGCAAGCGGGCAGTACCGAAGAAGTCAGGTCGTCATAAAGAATTCGCAAACCGGTGAAATTACCTTCCGTCCGCCACCAGCGTTGGAAGTTCCTTTTTTGGTTGCGGATTTTTTGCTTTGGTTTAATGGAGTGCAACCCGATGACGTACATCCAGTCATTAAAGCAGGAATCGCCCATTATGAACTTGTACGGATCCATCCATTTTTAGATGGGAATGGACGGGTTTCCCGCGCAATGGCGCTTTTGACACTGTTCCGCGAGGGCTATGACGTGAAGCGGTTCTTTTCCCTTGAGGAACATTACGACCGTGAACCGATGAATTATTACGGAGCCCTCCAAAGTGTTGCCCAGATGGACGGCAACCAGACCGCATGGCTTGAATACTTTATCGAAGGGCTGGCTATTGAGCTTACCCGGATAAAGGAAAAAGTGAAATCGCTTTCTACGGACGTGAAGCTGAAAAAATCACTTGGGGGACACCAGATGACGCTTACCGAGCGGCAGATTAAGATTGTTGAGTATATTCAGGAAAACGGATTTTTGCAGAATAAGGCATTTTTTGAGCTTTTCCCCATGATTTCCGAGGATACGGTGCTTCGGGAGATTAAGGATTTGGTTTCCAAAGGAATATTGGTAAAACAGGGCACAACAAAAGGCGTCCGGTATTCCCTGCGCAGCGGATAGCCGTCGTATGAAGTTTTCCACACTTTCCCAATATTTTTCCACACTAGAACAAACTTCATCACGGCTTGTTATGACGCGCCTTCTTGCAGAGCTCTTTCACCAAGTAAGTGAGGATGAAATCGGTCCGATCTGTTATCTTCTGGAGGGTAGGGTAGCGCCTTTGTTTGAGCCAGTTGAATTTGGTATCGCAGATCAATTTATGATTCGCGCAATTGCACGGGCAACGGATACGCCGATTAGCGCGGTTAAAGAGGCTTTTTCCAAAACCGGGGATTTGGGGACTGCTGCCCAACTGCTTGCCGGAAGGGGGGTTCCGGATGCGCAGGGAGCAGCGTATGAACAGACGGCGCTGTTGACAACGGAAAAAGCGAAACTGGCAACCATGGATAGCTCCGTTTTGGAAGTATTTGACGTTCTTTCTACCATTGCACACACCCAGGGCGTTGGGTCTCAGGAGAAAAAGGTTGAACTTTTGGCCGGACTTCTTGCCGGCATTGATCCGGGAAGTGTGCGGTTTGTTGTGCGGATACCACTAGGAAAACTCCGACTTGGATTTTCCGATATGACCATCCTTGATGGGCTTTCCTGGATGCTTGGTGGGGATAAATCCAAACGGGAAGTGCTGGAAAACGGATGGAGTGTCCGGTCCGATCTTGGCTATATTGCCCGTGTGGTTAAGCGTGAAGGTATTGCCGGTATCGAAACCATACAACCATCACCTGGAACTCCGATTGTTCCGGCATTGTGCCAGCGCATCGGGACAACGGAGGAAATGATTACCAAGATGGGGGAGGTTGATGCTGAGCCCAAATTTGACGGCGTACGGACACAAATTCACTTTATCCGGGGAAAGGGAAAAAATTCCGATATGATAACCAGTTTTTCCCGGAATCTGGAAAATACGACCGCCATGTATCCCGAACTTATGAAGCTTGGCAGCTATTTGGATGGTAAAAGCGTTATTTTGGATACTGAGGCAGTCGGATATGATGAGAAAACCGGAAATTTTGTGCCGTTTCAGGAAACGGTAACGAGAAAAAGAAAACATGACATAGCCTCTGCAAGTCAGGGAATTCCCCTGAAATTTTTTGTTTTTGATATTCTGGTAAAAAACGGCGTATCACTTCTGGATGAGCCGCTTTCAGCGCGCCGAAAGATTCTTCGTAATACGCTTCAGGAAGGCGGGCCATTTTCCATGACGGACCATATTGTCACCAGCGACCCCGATGTTCTTCGTGCCTACCATAAAACACAACGGGAGAAGGGTCTTGAGGGAATTGTCGTAAAACAATGGAACAGTACGTATGAGCCAGGAAGAAAAGGATTCCGATGGGTAAAACTGAAGGAAGAAGAAGGCAAAAGCGGAAAACTCACCGACACGATCGACTGCGTAATCATGGGGTATAGTCGTGGGGAAGGGAAGCGCTCTGGTTTTGGCATAGGACAATTTTTGGTTGGAATTCTGGATGGGGGTATATTTACAACGATTTCCAAGATCGGAACGGGGGTCAGTGACGATCTGTGGCAGACACTAGAGTCGCGGTTGTCCAAGTTGAAGGTGACAAAAAAACCAAAAGAGTATGCCCAAACGGACAAATTACTTGTTCCCGATTATTGGATTGTCCCGTCCGTTGTTGTGGAGATTGCAGCTGATGATCTAACGGTATCACCGGTACATGGCGCTGGGTACGCTCTGCGATTCCCCAGACTGGTTAGGATGAGGGAAGACAAATCACCCAATGAGGCAACGACCAAGGAAGAGGTCCTTCGCATGTATTCCCAGCAAAATGTCCGCATGTAGATTCCCCAAAAACCATTGGATACAATGAATGCATGGTATTTGTTTTGATCTTAGGATTCCTGTTTACCGCGGCACTGTTAAATTATTGCGCGGATCATGTCGTGAGGATAACTAATTCGCTCTCTAAATCGCTTCATATTAAAAGTTTTATTATTGGGTTTGTGCTTGTTGGAATAACAACGACATTTCCGGAAATGTTTGTTGCAGCCAATGCAGTAACAAGTGGACTCCCTGAAATTACTGTCGGAAACCTATTGGGTGGGATTATTCTTCTGACGGGATTCGTGTTTGGACTGGGTTCTATCGCATTGGGACGCATAACACTCAACCATGGGTTTACGAAATTTGACATCCTGCTTTCTTCCATCATTCTTGCTTCACCTGTTTTTGTATTGTGGGACGGGGAATTGACACGGCTGGATGGGGTATTGTTGGTTTTTTTGTACTGTGTTCAACTTGTGGCTCTTGGACAGCGGGAACATGTGGTGACGATGGTAGAAGAGCATGTTTCGATGATCAAACACCCGGTTCATCAGGCGCTGGTGTTTCTATTTGGAGTCATTGGCGTTGCAGCCGCATCACACATATTTATTTACATCTGTAAAACACTTGCCCAAATGATAGACATTCCGGAGTTGGTGTTGGGACTTTTTGTCGTGAGCATCGGCACAAACCTTCCAGAGATATTCTTAACAATCGATGCGGTTGTGAAAAAACAGCGCAATATTGCCTACGGCAGCATTTTGGGAAGCAGTGTGATTAATCCTGCCGTTTTGGGAGTTATTGGAGTTTTTTCACCGTTTGTTGTGGGCGATTTGGGGAAGCTTCGGATTACCCTGATTATCCTTTTTTTTGCTGCAGCATATTTTTATTGGGCGGCCTCCAGCAAACGGGATATTACCAGAACCGAAGGAGTGGGATTGTTTCTGATGTATCTTCTTTTTATCTGTCTTGAGCTGTTTCCGGTTTGATCATTTTTGGTTTTTGTGTACAATGAAGCCCTATATATGGAAAAACCGTTGTTTTCCGTCATTATTCCGGCGCTTAACGAAGAACGATTCCTTCCACTCCTTTTGGAATCACTCCAAAGGCAGGATATGAAGTCGTTTGAAGTGATCGTGGTTGACGGGGAATCCACCGACGCAACCGTATATAAAACAAAAAGGTTCGCAAAAAAACTTCCTAAGCTTAGAATTGTTACTGCTCATCCGCGCGGCCTTCCACGTCAACGGAATCTTGGTGCAACCCATGCTCGGGGCACATGGCTTGTTTTTTCGGATGCCGATAACCTATTTTTTCCCTATGCACTTTCGCGCATGAAGGCATTTATCAGGGAAAAATCACCGGTCTTTTTTACATCCTGGTTTCGAAGCGACAGCGATGTTACCAGCGATAGCGTGGTAACACTTCTTTCCCTTATGACGATTGAAGGATCGGTATCTATTAAAAAACCGTTTTCTCCCGGACCGCTTACCATCATCAGGTCAGATGTATTTGCCCGGGCTGGCGGGTATAACGAATCCCTCGGGTGGGGAGAGGATTTTGAATTTTCCAAACGAGTGTGCAGTTTTGGGTACCCACTTTCCGTACTCCGTGAGACGCTCTATATATGGTCTATGCGGCGGTTCCGGAAAGAAGGGACGCTCCATGTGCTTCGGAAGTTTTCCATGGCGATGCTGTACGGCTTGTTAACCAATAAGGCACTTACAAAGATGCCCGGATACGTAATGGGTGGACACATCTATTCCAAAAAAGAAACGACAACGTGGAATCAAAAATTGGTCACACTTCGTCACAGGCTTTCCCACCTCATCTCAGAAACATTTTCTTAAATTTTTCCAGTGCACACCATCATGGAAATTTTTTATCCCTTGGCGTATAGTGAAACTCGCGTATGCGCATCATTGCTGATCTCCATCTCCATTCAAAATTTTCCCGCGCCGTATCGCGCGACATGACGATACCAAATATTGCCCTGTGGGCAGAAAGAAAGGGGATTGACCTTGTTGCAACAGGAGATTTTACGCACCCCCGGTGGCTTGAGGAGATTTCATCGACACTTTCTGAAAACGGAACGGGAATTCTTTCTCTCAAGGAACCAATCGCCGGGGAGCAGGGCAAGCAATCAAAGCCGCGTTTTCTTTTATCAACGGAAATTTCCACAATTTATAAATATCAGGGAAAAACGCGCAGAATCCATACGCTTCTTTGGGTTCCAACCATCGCCTCGGCACGCGCCATCGGACAAGCACTGACACAGGCAGGATGTAATCTTTTATCTGACGGCAGACCGATAATCGGGCTTACCTTAGTACAGCTTTCCGAATTGATTTTTAGCGTTGAGCCAAACGCACTTATTGTTCCAGCTCACATTTGGACGCCATGGTTTTCCGTCTACGGAGCAATGGGAGGATTTCAATCTTTACAAGAGGCATTTGGGCCGTATGCAAACCGTATTTATGCGGTGGAAA
>CAZVTJ010000025.1:0-11844 GCA_964630015.1 uncultured Gammaproteobacteria bacterium
TATATATTTTTGGTTCTCCGCGGACTAAAAATTGCTGCAACGGTTACTGATCCATTCGGAAGATTGTTTGCGTCGGGGATAACATACTGGTTGGGAATTCAGGCCTGTATGAATATTGCCGCATCCATCGCGCTTATCCCGCTTACCGGAATACCGCTTCCTTTGATATCATCAGGAGGATCCAATCTGATCGTTATGCTTGCAGCACTGGGAATATTGGTCAACATCAGTACCTATGCAAAAAAAGATTAGCACCAATACAATTTTGCTCACCGGCGGACACGTAACCCCCGCATGTGCGGTTATTGACCAACTGCAGGCAAACCATCCCGACTGGCATATCGTTTTTGTGGGGAGGATGCATGCACTTGAGGGCGATACCGCCGTGTCGCAGGAGTATCGCATTATTTCCCAAAAAGGCATCCCGTTTTATCCGCTTACCATGGGAAGACTGACACGTTCGTTTTCCTTTTCTTCGGTTCTTTCGATTCTGAAAATTCCGGTTGGATTTGTCCAGTCGTTTATCCTGATACAAAAAATCCGTCCGGCAATCGTCTTGACGTTTGGCGGGTATCTGGCGGCTCCCATTGCCTGGTGGGCGTACATGTTTGGAATTCCGGTGGTGACGCACGAACAGACGATGTCTCCGGGACTGGCAAACCGATTCATCGCGCGTTTTGCCAACAAAGTGCTGACCGCATTCCCCGTCTTGGATTTGATTTCCAGAAACAAATATGCATGTGTCGGGTTACCCGTACGAAAGGAAATCCTTGATCCGCCGAAAACGTGTTCGTTTCCCGTTATCCGGGGCAAACCAATCCTTCTTATTACGGGCGGGGGAGCGGGTGCCCAAAGCATGAACGAGCGGATATTTCCCGCCATCAAGACGCTCATCAAAACATATATGGTCATCCATCAAACCGGTACCGCATCACTTTCCCGTGCACAATCAATTCTGAATACCCTTCCGAAGGAAGATCGGGATTCCTACAGTATTCATCCCTATATTGATGCATCTGATTGGGGCTGGATCCTTTCCAATGCAAACCTATGTATCGGCCGGTCGGGCGCCAACACCGTATATGAAATTGTGCTTCGATCTGTTCCTTCTGTTTTTATTCCGTTACCATGGTCGGCGGGGCAGGAACAGCAGAAAAATGCCCAGTATCTTGTGGATTATGGTGCGGCAGTACTACTTCCCCAGGATGAACTCACATCCGAAACATTGCTTCAAAACATTGCCCACATAGAGGAAAACCGGAAACAGTACAGCGATCAATTACTGCTCCTTAAAAAATCATTCCCCGTTGATTCGGCGCAGAGAGTAGTATCTGTCCTGGAGGAAATGCGTGCTTTCCATCAGGTATGAAAAATAAAAGCGTTCGGATTGTTTCTGCCGTCATTGGAATTTTGATTGTTTCGCTGGGGCTGTATGGATTAACCACAGTTTTCCGCGTCCGGTATATTCGTGTGATCGGAAGCGACATCCGGCTGGAAATTGACGAGCGGTTATTTCCCACAAACCTTATTTTTTTCCCCAATGCATGGCTTACCAAACAGCTTCTTACCCAATATCCGCAGGTATCATCCGTTGGTATCCGCAAAATCTATCCCGATACGCTCGAACTTACCATCGAGCGACGGCCGGCGGTTGCCCAGCTTTCCATCGGCGGGGTGAAACGCTTTGTGGATGAGTATGGATTTCCTGCAGTACAACCGAAAGATCGCCTGCTTCCACTCGTGATATTCCCGATAGAGGACAATACGCTGCCGTACGGGAAAACGCTGTTATCGACAGCCCTTGGAGCCGCAAAATATATCACGTCCGTTCCCGTCGAACAGATAACGAAGAACGATAACCGGTCAATACGGCTTAAAACCCGGGAAACAGATATATTAATAGCTCAAGAAGGAGATTTTTCGACTATAGATCATACTTTACAATCCCTGATTGCGGGGGTTAGAATGAAAGGGTTACAACCAAAGGTCATTGACCTACGGTTTGATAAACCGATTATTACAAATTAATTTTATTGTATGGCACGGGATAAAATTCTTTCAGGAATCGACATCGGATCTTCAAAAATCACTACGCTTATTGCATCTGTTGAAGAAGACGGACAGGCGAGGATAATCGGTGTTTCCACAATTGCAAGCAGAGGTCTTCGCAAAGGCCAAATTGTCAACATCGAAGAGGCAACGGGTGCAATTTCCCAGTCCGTTGAAGCGGCAGAACGGATGGCAGGAACACAGATTACCAGGTCGTATATTTCCATCGGCGGCAGCCATATCGCATCCCTCAATTCCCATGGGGTAGTAGCAGTTGCTGATCCGGATAAAGAAATTACGGATAGTGACGTCAAACGCGTCATTGATGCTGCAAAGGCAGTTTCGCTTCCGTCATCCCGGGAAATCCTCCATATTATTCCGCGCGGTTATATAGTCGATGGACAGGAAGGAATTGTCGATCCTGTAAACATGACCGGCGTCCGGCTTGAAGTTGACACGCATCTTATCACCGGCGGTTCGATTGCAATCAGAAATCTGTATAAATGCGTCGAGGAACTCGGTATCGAAATCGGAGGAATCATTTTCGGTGGTCTTGCATCATCCATGTCCATTCTGACGGATACGGAAAAAGAACTTGGTGTGGTGCTTGTGGATATCGGCGGCGGGACAACGGATATTGCCGTATATGTGGAAGGCGCGCTGTCTTACAGTTCGGTTATTCCGGTCGGGGCAATTAATATCACTAAGGATATTGCCGCAGGACTCCGGGTATCGTTGGAAAGTGCGGAACAGATCAAGCTCCTGGTGAGTGAACAGCCAAAAACTCCGGTATATCCCGATGATGAGGAAAACAAACCAAAAGGGAAAGACAAAAGCGATGATCTGGATGTAACGGGACTTCATCTTCAGGAAGAGATCAGGAGCGTATCGAGGAAGATGCTTGTGGAAGGTATTATCAAACCGCGTCTCAACGAAATATTTTCCATGGTCGGTATGGAAATCAAAAAAAGCGGATTCGGCGGCATGACACCATCAGGTATCGTGTTATGCGGCGGTGGAGCACAGACCGTTGCAGCCATCGAATCGGCACGGAGAAATCTTGCCATGTCGGTCCGGGTCGGTATCGCGCGCAATATTTCCGGATTGATCGATGAAATCACGACACCGACGTATGCGGCAAGCGTTGGACTCATTCTGTATGGTATAAAAACGGAAAAGTCGGAAGGATCATCTGCATTTACTGGATTGAGTAAAGTATCTGATCGTTTGCCCATAAAGAGTATTGCAGGAAAAGTGGTTGATCTGGTAAAGTCTATCTTGCCATAGGAATACTCCTCATGAATCTTGCCCCTTGAGGAATATATATGCTCATAAAACCTGATATTGCCCGGTTTGCAAAAATTAAAGTTATCGGAATTGGCGGCGGTGGGTGCAATGCCGTCAACTCCATGATTACAGGAAATAATATAAATGGCGTAGATTTTCTGGCAGTTAATACCGATGCGCAGGCACTACTCACTAATCAGGCTCAGACAAAACTTCAAATCGGCGACAATATTACCCGTGGCCTCGGAGCCGGCGGCAATCCCGAAATCGGCAAACAGGCAGCGGAAGAATCGCGGGAAAAAATCAAGGAATATCTAGCCGACAGCGATATGGTGTTTTTAACATGCGGTGAAGGCGGCGGTACGGGAACGGGCGCCACACCGATCATTGCCGAAATTGCAAAGGAAACGGGTGCTCTTACGATTGCGGTCGTTACAAAACCGTTCAGGTTTGAAGGAGCACGGCGCATGGTTGCCGCGGAAGAGGGAATTTTAAACCTGAAAGATAAGGTCGACACACTTATTGTCATTCCCAACCAACGGCTTCTTGAAGTGATAGACAAGAAGATGACTCTCCTTGAAGCATTTCGCGTTGCCGATTCCATCCTTTCCCAGGGTGTACAGGGAATTTCGGATTTGATTACGATGCCGGGACTTATTAACGTGGACTTTGCCGATGTCCGTACCATTATGACCAACGCCGGATCGGCACTGATGGGAATCGGAACCGGAGTCGGGGAGAACCGTGCTGCAACCGCGGCACGGACAGCCATTTCCTCACCACTTCTTGAGATTTCTATTGAAGGCGCAAAGGGCGTGTTGTTTAACATTACCGGTGGTAATGACCTGACGATGCAGGAAGTGGATGAGGCGGCAAAACAGATTGCGGCAGCCGTTGATCCCGATGCAAACATTATTTTTGGTGCAACGATTGATGAAAATATGGTTGACCAGGTGAAAATCACCGTTGTTGCTACGGGATTTGACGAGACGAAAAAGCGCCTTGCGGAACTTTCCCAAAAATCAACCAATTACCAGCAATACGGACAGAAACAATCGGTGTATTCCAGACCCACATCCCAGATGACACCACAGCAACAGAAACCAACGCTTCCGACAGCGGAACCCATGCCACCTGAAGAGGACGAATTCGATATCCCAGCATTCCTGAGGCAGAGGAATTGAATCCATAAAAGCACGATACCATTTCTTCATTGCAAAACTTTGTAAAAATTTTGGGATTTCCGATCTCAAAACAGGTAAATCCATTTCGACAGGATAACAGATGTTTGCGGTTTTGGATGGACGGATCAATTTCACTTAATATTTTGAGGCATTGCGGTAAGATGAATCGTTGTATTCGAGGAATCCATTAGATCGATATTTAAAACGATTTTTTCGACGTATTTTCCGTACTTACAGATTTTCCCGGAAGAACACGATCCTAAGTCAATTTTCTCCCGTATTATTTCGTCTTCGCCATTCAGTTGTATCGTTCCCATGACACCCTGCGGTATATTATCCGATTCGTACGACAGGAAATATGTCAGTACTGTATAGCGTGAAACGTGAACAACCCGGAAATTCGCAAAATGTTTTCCTTCCGTAATATTAAAAAGAATCTTTGGATTGTGCTCATCGTCTCCAGGATCGGTGTGTCCGATTGAAAATACATTACTGGTAAGAGCCATTCCGGATGAGAAGTACGATGAGGTTTGTTGGATTTGGAAGAATCCGATCGATAAGGATGCTAGCATCAATATAAAGACGAATGCCGTCAGGGATGAATTTTTTCTATATTTTTCTATAGCCGCCTGTTCTATTGCCTTCTTTGCAATTTTGATTTCATTGAGGATGATGAATACAGCCGGAAGGATAATTGCCAGAAGAAATCCCCGGGGACTTTTTAGCCACCCCAGCACATATCCGAGTTTAGGGATTGAAGTAATCGCCTTCCCCTGGATTCGAAATGGTTCGATTTCGTCAGGATCAGGTGTTGAATTTGCGTCTCCCTTCGTAATAAACCGTCTGGATGAATTTTCAGTCAGTATTTTGACAACACGATGCGTAATAATCGTCGATGCACTGTTTTCGGAGGTATAACTTATGACATCGTTTACTTCTATGTCTTCCGGATTAATGTTTTGCGTTATTACAATCGAACCCGTGGAAATTACCGGCTCCATCGAACCGGAAACAACGTTGTAAATCGTTATTTTTTTAAGTGGGGTATTCGCTGAAAGCACAAGGAGTATTACGGATATCACAAGTGCGTAGAAAAGAACGATATTAACGATGGCATGGACATATTTCGTGATTGTTTTCATATTAGTGCCTTATTTGGCCACCCAATGCGCATTAGATGACCAAGAAAGCACCAACCTTATAACCAAGGCCATGACGTAATTAGATATGGCATGGTAGTTGGGATGGGACCTCCTGCTTGAACGGCATAAATTAGGATTTTAGTATCCGAATTCGTTACTCCCATATGGGAATTGTCCGTTGTTGCGTCAAGCGTGAATTGAAGATCATATGCTTTCCAACCGGCTGGAGTATTGTCCGCGATTTTTTTCCAGGCAGTTGATAATGCGTTGACATATCCTTCCCAGACGATATCTGGTGTGCCCTGAGCGTATATCCTCAAATACAAGTGGTCAGCAAAATATGCTGCATCACCAGGAGATGATGTTCCTTTAGTTCCTATGTACAAATCCGCATTAATGGAACCGGTGTAATTGACTCCAAAATTCGTTACGGTGACAGGTGTACCTGGAGTCAGGTTCGTTAGGGTTAGATTTTGGTAGTTAAACCCACCGATGCTGACGGTACCTGTCTGAAATGTATTTGCACCCAGTACCGTACCGGTATTAAAGTATGCGGAGGTTGCGCCAATGACTCCCGCAAGCGTCAAGGTGATCATCAAGAAGCTGAGTAATAGTCTTCTGGTCATATTCGATTCACCTCCTTCCTTTTGACATTCAGAATCAATATGTATCGATAAATGGCTTAAATTTCAGGGAAAAATGAAAATTCACTGGTATAAGGCAACGTTTGATCGTTCATACCTATAAAGTGGTATATTTTTTTTGAATGAATCCAACTGAGTGCATAAATTACATAAAACATTTTCGAAAACAGTGATCGGTGATCATAAATATATGTGTTTTCTGTCACATTATATTTGGTAATTTCCAGAATTTATTAATAGATATAGTTTTTCTAATAAGCTAAATGTCTCGCCTTTATGTTTCAGGATGCCAGAAATAGAATTTTTATAATTTATTCCGAGTTTTTCATTAGGAAAACGAAAGAAAATATGTTTTAAAAGAGACCATTAGGAACCGAAAGTCATCCTTGTCGACTAAAACCGGTTCACCAATCACACGCGGGATCTCTTGGATACGCATTGGAAGTGTTTTGATGTTACCTCTGTATCCAAATTTTTCTTGCTTCTTTGTTTTATTATTTGTATACTAATCATATTCCGTTTCAATACGCCAGACCTGCTATCAACAGGGAGGAAATTTCCGCGTAGAACGAAGAACCGTTTTATACAAAACGAAGTAGACCGTTCCGGAATACGCACGTGTTGCGTCCAATGAGTCCCAATGTATGGGAGAACCAAGGTGGTACCACGGAGCCGTCCGTCCTTGCGAGAGGGGACGGTTTTTTGTTGCCTATGAAACACTTTTGCGTTGATGATTTCCAAAAAAAAGTCGAATATCCAAAGCTTGAGGAGCAGGTACTGGAGTATTGGGAGAAAACTCATGCATTTGAGGAATCGGTAACGTCGCGGCCCAGCGATAAACCGTACCACTTCTATGACGGTCCGCCGTTTGCCACAGGACTACCCCATTATGGACATATCGTTGCGTCTGTCATGAAAGATGTCGTGCCGCGGTACTGGACAATGAAGGGATACCGGGTTGAACGGAAATGGGGATGGGATTGCCACGGCCTTCCGGTTGAAAACATTCTGGAAAAAGAGCTGAATCTGAAAACGAAAAAAGACATCATCGAATATGGGGTTGACCGTTTCAACGAAGCCTGCAGGTCGACGGTTCTGCGATATGCAACCGAGTGGAAGAAAACGATACGCCGGATCGGCCGGTGGGTGGACATGGAAAACGATTACAAAACCATGGACCCGCCGTTTATGGAATCCGTATGGTGGGTGTTTAAACAGCTTTGGAACAAAGGGCTTATCTACAAGGATTATAAAGCCATGCATATATGCCCCAGGTGCGTTACCCCGCTTTCCAATTTTGAAGTGACACAGGGATATAAGGACGTAACCGATATTTCCGTCTATGCCCGGTTTGCTCTTCACGGACAAAATGACGTACTAGGAAACGAACCGGTATTTGCAGTTGCCTGGACAACAACACCCTGGACACTTCCGGGAAATGTATTGCTTGCTGTTGGCAACGAGATTTCCTACGTGGTAGTTCGGGTTGAAAATACGCGCTATCTTGTGGCAAAAGACCGCGTGAAGTCAGTATTTGGCGATACGGAAGTAGCGGTCGAAAAAACAATAATTGGCAGCCAGCTGGTTGACATGGAACTTACCTATGAGCCTCTTTTTTCCTATTTTGCGGATACGGAGCATGCATTCCGTGTGGTAAGCGGTGATTTCGTTACCCTTGATGAAGGAACCGGAATAGTCCACATTGCGCCGGCATTTGGAGAAAACGATTATACACTTGGCAAACGGGAACAGATTCCGCTTGTGCAACATGTGACGATGGAAGGGAAATTCACCAAAGATGTTGTTGATTTTGCTGGTCTTGAGGTAAAACCGAAAGGGTATCCCACCAAAACGGACCTGGCGATTGTTGAGTTTTTGAAGAATCAGGGAAAAGTGGTAAAAACGGAGAAAATAACCCACAGCTATCCGCATTGCTGGCGGTGCGATACCCCGCTTCTTAACTACGCGACAAGTTCATGGTTTGTTGCCGTGACGAAGATCAAAGATACGCTGATTGCTAACAACGAAGCGATATCCTGGGTTCCGTCCCACATGAAGGAAGGCCGGTTCGGACAGTGGTTGGCAGGGGCCAGGGACTGGGCAATATCCAGAAGCCGCTATTGGGGAACACCGCTTCCCATATGGGAAAGTGAAGACGGGTCGCGACTGTGCGTCGGGAGTATTGCGGAACTGGAAACGTTAACAGGCAAAAAAGTAACGGACTTGCACAAGCATAAAATCGATGATCTGATTATCAAAAAAGAAGGAAAAACGTATAAACGGATTCCCGATGTGCTGGACTGCTGGTTTGAATCCGGTTCCATGCCGTACGGACAGATGCATTATCCGTTTGAAAATACGGAAAAGTTTTTGTCTTCCTACCCGGCACAGTTTATTGCCGAAGGCCAGGATCAAACACGGGGATGGTTCTATACCCTCCACGTGCTGGCAACCGCCCTGACAAAACATCCACATCCCTCCATTGACGTCGGGAAGGAAGTGCCGGCATTTTACAACGTTATCGTTAACGGTATCGTGCTTGCCGAAGACGGGAAAAAGATGAGCAAGAGATTGAAAAACTATCCTGATCCGGAAGAAGTGATCGCAAAATACGGGGCAGATGCGCTCCGGTATTATCTTCTGACGCAGCCGGTCATGGAGGCACAGTCCATGAATTTTTCCGAAAAAGACGTCCGGGATACGTACAATAAAATCGTTAATGCCCTGTGGAATAGTCTGTCGTTTTACCGGCTGTATGCGACGGATGATATTCATCCAAAATTCACATCGCGCCATCCATTGGACAGGTGGATCATTTCGCGGCTGCAGCATACGATACAAACCGTTACCGATGCCATGGAAACATACTGTTTGGTCAATGCAACGCGGCCACTGGGCGAGTTTGTGACCGATCTGTCAGGGTGGTATATCCGGCGGTCCCGTGACAGGATGAAACATGACCAAATGAAGGATGAATCACGCGTTGCCCTCGAGACGCTTGGGTATGTGCTGGAGACATTTTCCGAGCTTTGTGCCCCTTTTATTCCGTTTCTATCTGAGTTGATATATCAAAACACCGGTGAACGGAAATCGTCGGTTCATATCAACCGTTGGCCTACAGTAGAGACATCACTTATGGATGGTCAGCTTGAACTGCAGATGAATGAGGTGCGCCTGATCGTAGAAAAGATTTTGTCCGTACGCAAAGCCGTGTCGATACCGGTGCGCCAACCGCTTGCGTCAGCAACAATTTATGGGAACTCTCAGCAATTGCCCGATGAACTTGTTGCCATTATCCGTGATGAAACGAACATCAAAGCTATTGTCTGGGATAAGGCACATGATGATGCGCTATCCGTGCAACTGGACACGACAATCACCAAAGAATTGGCAGAGGAGGGACGGCTGCGTGAGCTTATCCGCACGGTGCAGGGGGCCAGAAAAGAGGCAGGATGCAGCGTAAGTGCCCGGATTGTGCTGACACTTCCGGCAGAATACAAAACGTTACCGGAACAGGCGCTTGATAAACTCAAAACGGAAACGTTAGCTGATGAAATCTTATGGGGAGATTTATTAAAACTGTCGATCCGATAAGTTTGCTGCTTATCACCGCGATTTCCTTTTTCGGGATTTTTTTGCTGCTCACCATTTCCAAAAGCCTGTTCTTTTCACAACTGGAGTTTTTCCTTGTCGGCATCGTGGTCGTTTTTCTTTTATCTTCCGTAGATGGTCCGGTGTACCGTTGGTTTGCACCGATTGCATACATTTTCTTATGTTTGTTTCTTGCATCGTCCTATCTTGGACCATCGGTACGCGGCGCAACACGGTGGTTTGAAGTCGGGGGTATCAGACTTCAACCGTCCGAACTTGCCAAACCGCTATTCCTGCTTTCCATAGCGTATTTTTTAACGCGCTTTCCGCCCAGGACAATGCGGCATATCCTGTTGCACTTCGGATTATTTATTGTGCCGTTTTTTTTGGTATTCAAGCAGCCGGATTTGGGTTCCAGTTTGGTATACACGGCCATGTGGGCGGCAATGATGGTTGCAGGAGGACTGCGCATCCGGTATGCATTCGGGGCTGTGGGATTTTTCGGTATCCTTTCCCCGCTGATCTATCATTTACTGGCCCCATATCAAAAATCACGCATCATAACATTCCTGAACCCCGCACTCGATCCCAAAGGTGCAGGGTATAACGCGATCCAGGCCATGATTGCCGTCGGAAGCGGACAATGGTTCGGACGGGGACTGGGATTCGGAACACAGTCACATCTGGAATTTTTGCCTGAGGCGCACACGGATTTTATTTTTGCATCGCTTATTGAGGAACTTGGACTGGTGGGCGGATTGGCATTATTTGCAGCCTATATTTTCCTGTTGTGGAGGATCGTATCGCCCCTTATCCGGGCAGAGGAATCCGATGCATTCACGTATATCTATTCCGTCGGGCTTTTTGCGATGCTCTTAGTTCAGATTTTCGTCAATACCGGCATGAATATGGGCATTATCCCGGTTACCGGTATTACTTTGCCGCTTGTTTCCTATGGCGGCAGTTCCATTCTGTCGGTGTGTACCTCGTTTGGGATCCTTTGGGCAATCCGGACGAAGTCCGGCCGTATGCACACCATTGCAATACGGTAATCCAGCTGGTAGAATATGTCCTTATGTTCGCAGTAATTTCCATTTCGAAAAAACAATTTATTGTTTCCCCCGGAGACATCATTGATGTTGGCCACATTGAAGGAAAAGAAGGGGATACGGTTGCAGTTGACGGGGTACTTTTGTTCCATGACGGAAAAAAGACAACTTTGGGAAAACCGTTCATCAAGAATCTTTCCGTGAAGGCACAGATCGTTTCTCAGAAAAAAGGCGAAAAAATTAACGTACGACGCTATAAGCATAAAGTACGGTACCGGAAATCAACAGGATTCCGCGCTCTGTTGACGGGTGTTAAAATAGTCAGCATAGGCTGACACCATGAACGACTATCTTCTTATTTTTGGCAGGACACCGGAACTATCCCGCGTGGAAGCACAGGTATTTTTCCCTACTCTTGGAGATATACGTCCCGATATTATGCGCGTTTCCCCGGAACCCGTTGTCTGTGACGGAAGAACCATTCCGGTTGAGCGAATGATAGACATACTTGGGGGAACCGTAAAAATCGCGCGAATGCTGGCTGTTGGGGCCCAACCGAACGCTACAGATATTGCAAACCTCCTGAGCTCGGCTGTTGTTGACCGGGATATCGTGTTTGGCGTGAGTGCATACGGACTATCCCTTCCCAAAGCCCTGCTTGCGCAGGTGAAACAGGAGTTAAAACAACAGGGCCGGTCTGTCCGGTATGTGGGTGCGACGGGCGAAACGCTCTCCAGTGTTACCGTTTCCAAAAATAATGCCTGTGAATTGTGTATCGTTGCTCAGGGAGACACCGTGTATGTTGCCCAGACGGTTGCGGTTCAGGATTTTACACGGTGGAGTAATCTTGATTACGGCAGACCATACAGGAATACCAAAATGGGGATGCTTCCTCCCA
>CAZVTJ010000026.1:0-11730 GCA_964630015.1 uncultured Gammaproteobacteria bacterium
TTCTTCCGAAATTCTACAAAAAGCCCTAACTTTCCTGTAAATTCCACGTACCGAATGTTGTCCGGCGCTTCATGGCAGCATTGGACCTTACGAGGGAAACCGTATCGATGCGGTATGGATCAAATGTTATCGTATCGGATAAACGCTGTACCATACGGATAAATTCCGGGGATGGCGGCTGTTGGAATCGGGCAAGCGTCACGTTGATAAAGAAGTATTTCGTATTGATGTAGGTTTTATCATCGGGAATTCCCGATTGCGTAAGTCCCTTGTCCAAATCGGCAATTAGGTCGTCCTGTACAGGCTCCGATGTTCCCAAAAGCGCAAGGTTATTGGGAAAAAGGAAAAGCCGGTAGAAATAAACGTAAAATGATGGGTGTTTGGGGACGCATTCGGAAAATACTTTTTTTGCTGTTTGGATTGTTTCACCGGTAAAATTCGGAGGGTCATGGATAACGCGGATATTTTTTATCGTCATATGTAGCGACAAATCGTCATAAAAATACGCATCCGGGTAGTATTGCATAAGCGGGGAAAGGATATGTTTTTGGATTTTCTGGATAAGGTTTTGGCGGGGAAAATGGACACTGGTAAGGCACATTCGTGTATCATCTTCAAAATTTTGCGAGGGAGAAATGGTGCTAAACCGAATTGATTGTGCCTGGACCTGTTGTTCGATGGCGGCAATGACTTCTTTTTGTTTTATCTGAAAGTCCTGTATATCCATAGGGAAATGCGACAAGTTTTTTGAGCCGAGACGGGGGGTCGGACCCCGGACCACCTGTTTACAAAACAGGTGCTCTACCACTGAGCTATCTCGGCTTACTATATTCCCAATGAAATACAAATATTACACTATCACAAGGTAGGTGCAAAACCCGCCTTCGCCAAAATTGCTTCGGCGGGCAAGCCATCCTTCGCTAAGAAGCTTCGGCGGGCAGGCAGGTGCTCTTCCACTGAGCTATCTCGGCAATAGACAATAGAAATGATTGTACCATAGGGAAAAAATACTCAACAAGAAAGAATTTTGAAGGCAAATAATATCGCTCAAGCAAGATGTGGGGTTTTCCTCCAATTTTAATTAATTGGAAGGACTGGTTCGGTACCCACGGGTATCGAGCACTGTCGTCCTTGTTTCCCTCGCAAATATGCTTGGGATACCTCACGATAGTGAATATGTAGAAAGAAAATTTCCCACAAACTCACTCGAGCATATCTATCGTAGGAAATGATATATGGTTTGTCAAATAAATATAAATTTATTTGAAGATGAGGATTTCGATGACGGTAATAATAGCTATAAAATTATTGACTACCAAAAAACACAGGATTTTATTTTCAAGCGAGAGTCCTTCCCAGCGTTCCCACACAAGACGCCCCCATAAAAGTTTATGGGTTTGTATGTTTATCCGAATAAATTCGCGAATTGTTCGCATAGTACTACAAAGACAAAAATCCGACTTGGTCGGATACGGAAAGTATAGGGGAAAGGGTTATCCTGTGATATGCATCACAGGTATGTATCAGTGGGGTCTGTGGGCATTCATGTCTTCAGTGATTAGATTGCGCAGATAGACGGATTTTGGGACTTTAGCTTTTTTGGAAACTTTTTCCAAGTATGCGCCGATTTCCGACGTAATAAAGAAGGTAAACCGTGTATCGCTTCCACCACGGACATAATTAACAAAATCATCCAGAATGCCGGACAGATTCTGCGTGTCGTATTTTTGCACAACCAAGTGATTTTCTTCGTTATCGGTAATAAGTGACGGCGCTTCTTCTTTATAGAGCACAAGGACCGGTTTTGCACGGTGAAGTGCCAGAGCAATTTCGTATCCGACGCTAATGGATGGGAATGATGCTTCTACGATCATAAAATCTGATGTTACGATCCATCCTTCCAGTTTTTGTTGGAATTTGATCCGCTCAGGCTTGGATTCGATGCGGATTTTTGCTTCATTTGCCTGAAGGATATGTTCAGCAGCTACTTCTATGCCGCGTGCGGACAAAAGGGAAATAATCCGTTCATAATCGGCTAAATGATATTTCTTGCCGACCACAGAAGCCGTAAAATAGGCTTTCATAATTTTATTCGATTGTTATGATTCTATCTTTCGCGACACCCAATGCTTCCAGTGTTGCCAGATACACCTTATCCATTTGCTCCGTAAAGAGCGTTGCATCAACTTGAAGGCGCGTTGCCAATTCTGCCATAAACCAGCGGTCATAACAGAAAGATCCTTGTGGTTCCGTTGTTTCTAGCCCTTGCTGTGAACCCGACAAAAATCCCTGCGAATCAAGCGTTGTACCGGTATGGTTATTGATAATGGCGTAATCCGGATGGTGATCACCAGCATATTCCGTTGTCGTGCCGCCATGTTCTAGAGCATAATCATACCGTTCTTCTACCGGTGCGGATTCCTTTGCCAAAACCGCTTGGGGATTATTTTCAAGTGTTTTCCCATATGCACACCCCTTTTTTCCGCCATGTGTATCCGAGTGGACATCAGGAAGAAGACCGGTTTGTAAAAATCGTTCCCATGCCTGGTCTTCAGTCATATCAAATGTACTTTTCAGTACATCGATAATGGAATAAACAGCACCGGGTAATTTAATTTTAAAATTCGGGTTTCGGTCATCTATACAGCCAAAACCTGTTGTATCGGCTTGGACTAAATGTGTTTTTACGAATTCTTTGACCCTATCAAGTGGGGTAATTTTTTCCGGTGACATAGATGAGAAATATATATAAATACACCAATACGTTAGATTTATATTGTAACAACGCAGTATTTGCTGGTCAATAATTGGTTAGATCACCGAAACAGAGGGAATAAGAAGCGATGTAAGGAAGGAAATAATCGGCCGGATAAATGATAGTACCGGTGAACTTCCAAACAACGGAAACACCAAAACCAAAATCATAATATATCCAAGACTTTCCAGTTGTGCCCATTGGCGGGCTGCCTGTTCGGATAAAAATCCCTGGACTACATGGAATCCGTCAAATGGATAGATAGGGATTAAATTGAAGATTGCCAGGTTTACGTTCAAGACAATAATCATGGAAAGTAACATTCCGATCGGGGACAACGCTCCGAATGAAAGAATGGGAATCAGGCGAAGGATGAGAGAGGACAGGATGGCAAGCGTAAGGTTTGCCAGCGGTCCGGCAAGGGAAATAAGCGCACTATCCCGGCGGGGATTGCGCAGGTTAAACGGGTCAAACGGTACGGGTTTTGCCCATCCGAATGATGCAAATAAAATCATTAATGTTCCGATGGGGTCCAGATGGGCAAGGGGATTGAGCGTCAACCGTCCCAATAACCGCGGTGTCGGATCACCAAGACGGTCTGATGCATAGGCGTGGGCAAATTCGTGAATGGTTAGTGCTGCCGCAAAGGCAAGAGCGGCAATAACGAGGAAAAGAAGTTTTGATCCGGGATCCAGATTTGGGTTATTGATGATATCAAGCAACATGTGGTATAGTATACCATTGTTTCACAATTTTGTAAGGAAAAATTATGGCGTATACATGCGATATCTGTACGAAAAAAACTCATGCCGGACGGCAACATACCCATCATCCGGGTGTAGCCGGCGGACAATGGAAAAAGCGTGCGCAAAAAACCAGCAGGACTTTTGCGCCGAACCTTCACTGGGTAACCCTTCCGATTAACGGCACATCAACCCGCATCCATGCCTGTGCCAAATGCATCAAACGCATCCGCAAGGATAACGCGGAGAATTCAAAGTAACCATCGTTTTGTGCAACATCTGTGTCATTTCCTCAAAGGCTGTGATACGCCACATAATAGTCAGCCGTGATACACCACGCATTGTCATTCCCGCGAAGGCGGGAATCCATCTTTGCTTTGCCTCGTCGTAGTCTCAGACGAATGTGGTGCCTGCCCCCCCGCAGTCCTGATCCTGTCGAAGGACGCAGGAGGGTCATTCCCGTCCCGCCATGGCGGGAGGAATCCATCTTTACGTAATTTCGTTATAAAGATCCTTCCACTGTGGATTTTTCTTTTCTATCAATAAAATTTTCCAGGCTCTCTTCCATTTTTTCAGTTGTTTTTCCCTCGTAATTGCCTCTATACTTGAAGAAAATTCTTCATAATAGACTAATTGGTGAATGGAATATTTTTGAGTAAAACCCTGTACAAGATTCTGTTTATGTTCATATATTCTCCGGATAATGTTATTCGTTACGCCAATATAGAGAGTTCCATTCTTTTTATTTGCAAGTATGTATACATAATACACATTCATACTTTGTTGGATCCCCGCATACGCGAGGATGACAAACGATTGTTATTTCTCTTCGCAGAAGAACGCAACACAGCCATTCGTGTCGCGTTTATAGGTCCATCCGCCCGGGCATGCGTCTGCCTCTGGGGCAACAAGTTTTGGACATTCAAGCCCTGCTTTAGAGCGAAGATCAAAATTAGTAGTTTTCATCTGGACCGCAACAATCACCAGGAGAATAAATGATAACGTTAAAAACAGGATAAAATTCCACTGGCGGATATCGATATGGATTTTTTCGTTCCGTTTGGTTTTGATCCGTGTGTGAACCATGCTTCCTCATCCTTAGCCTACGAGAGTTTGGTTGATTGGTCAAGAGAGATTATGGTTTGTAGGAAGCATGAAATTGTTTCCAGGATACCGGTGTTTTTCCCTCCAGTTGAACCGTGACGGGAATCAGAATACCGTTTCGATCCTGTATCTCAAGCAATTTGAGGCGTTTTGATCCTGTTTGGGGGAGAGGATACATAGTCCAGATTCCCGGCCATCCGGAAAGCGCCCGTCCCATACGGATAATGTGACCGGCAAGCGTTTCCGTTGGATTACTTACCGCAACGGTCCGAAGCAGTGGTGGGTAGTCGGATGGTGGTATAGTATTGTTTGTCATTACAGCGGTCATGATGTTCCAGGGGATATAACCGTCATCCCGCGTAAGTTTTCTGGCATAGACCGTGTCTTCTTCCTTTTGTTCTTCTCCCTTGATTTTTCCGGAAAGGATGTCGTGGATGGAATCCGCAAACAGCGTTGCCCCAAGGGTAAACAACGTGCTCCGGAGGCTTTTTGGTGTGGCATCTTCCGGAGTCGAGATTTTTTTTGCTGCTAAGATCAGTCCGGCATCAAAGGTAGGGGTAATGGTTGACAGGGTTACGCCGGTTTGTGCGTCTCCGGTCAGGATTGTCCATGGGGTCGGATCCGCGCCGCGGAATCTGGGAAGAAGCGATGGGTGGATATTGATTCCGCCATACGTGGTTTTGGTAAGTAAGTCAGCAGGAAGTTTTTCCCCAAAACTTGCGGTGAGAAGTAAGTCCGGATTGAACGTTCCAAGAGTGTTGGTTACCGCATCATCACTTGCAAACAACCATGGGCGGGTGGTATCGGATGGAAATGAACAAACAGGAATGGGTTTTTCTTTTGAGATGAGTTCAATTGGAGATGCAGTGATGGTACGTTTTCTTCCTACGGGTTTTGGCGGTTGGGTTACGAGAGCAACGACATGGAGTTCATATGAAGGAGTACGAATTCCCTCAAGAAGCCGATCCAATAGTATCAATGAGTCATTTGTCGAACCAAAGAATATTGTCCGTATCTGTTTCATGGCTGCGCTTTAGGGAAGCGAAAGTTCTTCAAGCACTTCTTTATTTTCTTTGTCTTTTGCGATTTGATACAGTTTTCCCTGTTGTTCTAACACACGTCTGGTGAAAAGAATGCCGTTACAATGGTCTGTTTCATGCTGGATGATCGTTGCCAGAAAGCCGGAAAACGTTTCCGTATGGCTCGCGCCCGTTTCATCCTGATATGACAGGGTAAGTTTGGGAGATCGCGCTACATGGCCCCAGACATTAGGAATAGAAAGACATCCTTCCAGCGTGTCGTTTTTTTCCGGTGATTTTTCCGGAATTGGATCGGAAGATTGAATTATTGGATTAATAAAAACCCGGATCTGGGACTTTGCATCGGGTTTTGTCAGAAAAATCTGAAGCGGTATTCCGACTTGGACTGCCGCAAGACCAACGCCTTTGGGGTTCTTTTTTGTTACCAGGGTTTTTTTCATCCCATCAATAAGCGTACGGAGTGAGTCGTCGAATTTCACGACGCGTTTCGCCGGCTCAAATAAAACGGTTTGCGGTACTTCAACAATCGGGGGAGCAGAAGTTTTTTTTGTGGGGATCATTGGGTTCCTTTCATAATCTGGGAAAATTCAACATCAGACGGATCTACGGTTGTCAGATATTTCATAAGGTATGATTTTGCTTTTTCGGGTTGCTTGGTTTCCGAAAAGAAGACATAAAGGCCTTTATAGGCATCGCGGTAATTTATTTTAAGGTTTATGGCCTTTTCCATATTTTCCACTGCCTTTTGTCCGTCACCGGACTGGGCAAACAGTACTCCCAGATTGTAGTAGATTTTCGGATCCTGCGGGGAAAGCATTGCGGCATGCTCCAATGCGCCGATTGCGCTTGAAAGATAGCCGGAATCGATGGACGCAAGGGCATAGAGGATTTTTGTTCTGGTTTTCCAGAAATTCACGTTATTTGGGGAAATAGCGATTGCCCGTTCGTTTTCGCCGACTGCTTCCTGGGCAAGTTGGGCAGAAAGCGTGGTTTGTCCGTTATCCAGCGCCGTCATGGAAATGGATGTTAAGAGGTTTGCCCGTTCGTCACGATAGAGCGGTTCCCCGGGATTTTTTACGACTGCATCGCGCATCGGGGGGTATGCCTGGGCATACTGTCCGAGCTTTTCAAACCGATAGGCGACCGTAAATATCCGGTCCGCATCCCATGCATTCCAAAGAGCACCGCAATAGATGATGATCCCGATGCAGGATGAAAGAATGATTCCCTGTTGGGCGATTTTGGAAAGATGGAGCGGCGTATTCCGGAACACCTGCTGTTCATGCTGTTTTGCAAAAAGGACAAACGAGAGTAGTGGGAACAGGAACAGGGAAAGCTGGACCACCACAACGGAAAATCCGAAAAAATTAGTGATCAGGATGGAAAGCCACCCTGTTGCAAGAGCCAGAAGAAGGGGGGTATGCGGATTTTTTTTGTCTTCCAAAATCGTTATAAGCACCCAAAGGATATAGGCGCCAAGAAAAATAACATACGTTGCCAGTCCGAAAAGCCCGGTTGTTGCCAAAAAGTTCAAATACTCGTTGTGTGCTTTGTTGTACAGGAAATCCCATTCGCTGGTAAGGTTGTGGGCAACGGGTTTGGTAAGGTAAAACGCAAACGCGAATGTTTCTACCCCGGTTCCGATCAGGAAATTTTTTGCCGTGAGCCGCCAGACGTCAAGCGCTGCCTGCCAGACGTATTTCCTAATGGTTCCGGATTCCGTTCCCCCGACTTCCAGGAGCGGTCCCTGGACTGTTTGCTGTTGGGTTGGTTGCGGTTGCGTGGCACTGTGTGGCGCAATCCTGTTCATCCATGACGACAGGGTGAAGTAGGAATCGATTTGGCTGATATGCGTACCGTTAATAAAGACAATAATGGCAAATACCCCGTGAAGCACGATGGGAAGCATTCGTGATGGTTTCTGGATGTGTCGGGTAAAAAACAGCCCTCCCCAAAACAGGATATCGGAAACGGCAAATGCCAGAAACCCCGAACGGGAGCGCGTAAACAGAAGAACCAGGAAAAACAGTACGGAAACTATGCTCCAGAGTATGGTGATAATCCTGGCGCGGAGCGATTTGTTCCACTTTTCCAGTGATGAATATGCTAAATACCAGGCAATGGGGGAAAGGGAAACCAGAAATGCGGCAAGCCAGTTTGGTTGCCCGAGCGTGGAAAATACGCGGTTTTGGACATCCTGAACCCAGATATGCTTATCTATCCCCAGACGCTGGGCAACACCGTAGAGCGAAACTAACACTGCCGAAATGAGTGAGGTAATCAGGATAGATCTGACTTTCTTTTCCTGTACCGGTTTTTCATTTCTGGGATCAAAAAATCCGGAACCCATAACAACAAAAAGGATCCCGTAGGAAAGAAGCGACATCATGCCCCCGTTGAACCTGCTGTAATAACCAAACCAGGAAACATGGGGATCCATGGAAAACAGTGCGCTGATAAATTGTGACGCAAGAAAAAGGATAATCGGCAGGTCAAGCGGGGTTTTGCGTAGAACTAGTTCCCGGTTCCCAATGGAGCGCAGGATCCAGCCGAAAACAGCACTGCCGGTAAGCAGGTATACGGCCATCATTTTGTTGTATTCGAAGAGTTCGTAGTTGATGGGGGTAAGGATCAGCGGGATAAGGGCAAACAGCGTATAGATGGTGCTTTGTACGATTGTATCGCCGATTTTTGCCAGCCGGTTCATGGATCGTAGTATAACATGAAAACAGGCTGTGATACGATGATAGTATGGAAGGCGAACTGCCAAAACCACCACCAGAAGGAACAGATCCGAATTCCCATTTGGAAATCAACAAAGCAAAGGGAACGATACGTCAGATTCCGGAATCGGATGATGACGGGTATACAGCATTGCTGCATAGAGTAAAAAAGAATAGGAGACTCATCGGGACAAGTACCGACCTTGTGGATGATAGTCAAATGATGCCAAAACCGGATAATCTGCCATCGGCAGAATAATATTCTTCTTGATTTTTTTCCATTTCTATTATAGGATTAAATCCTTCTTGCCTTCTGCCTACTTGCCTTCCGCTTGCCCGTGTCCTGTTTATCTTGCCCGAAATGTTATTTAGAGAGAAGTTTTTGTTCTGTTTTGACTGTCTGTCCTATGAAAAAGTACCAACAATATAATGCGGTACATTCCAAGGTGAAAACAAATTCACTGGAGTGGCTGCTTTGTTTGTATTAGGGGATAGTGGATATGGAATAAAGCCGGTATTTTGTATCGGTTTTATTCTGTAGCCAACGATTGTTGGATACGGAAAGTATTGCAGTTTTGTATTTGCCGAAAGCGGATTATCCGTTTTTTGTGCGGATCAGAACTGGTTTTTGCCGGTTTGGCATGAATGTTAGAAGCTTCATTTGCTTTTACAACGTTTCTGCCAAGCGGCAGCACGTTAACAAGTGAATGAAGGGAAAAAAATTTATGGGAACTGGTGGTCCAATTAATTCGCCAGCGGTCTGAACGACAGATCGTAACTCCTAATTTTCCAAGGAGGTACCTCGTGCGCAAGTTTTTTGTATTTGGCGCATCGGGGATATTCCTCCTCTTTGCGCTGTTATGGGGATGCACCCCGACCGTCTCTGCGGACGGTGGATGCACCCCTAATTTAACAAATCCGGGTGGGATTCCAGATAGCTATTGGAACTATACCGCCCAGTATAGCGGGCTATTTGGATTATCTGGCCAGCACCTTGGTCAAGACTTCAAAAATCCAGACGGCTCATATACACCGTTTCCGGTTGTTGCGGTCCTTTCGGGTACAATTACCCGCTTGGAGTCCAATAATTACGGATCGGGTGGAGTGGTCGATATCACGATGGATGGATGTCCGGGAGTGGTTGTGGAATATGTCCATCTCCAAGGAACCTCCATTGCGGTGTCGGATAACCAGCATATTGACCAAGGAACATTCTTGGCAATCGCTGATGGATCAGGAGCATATTCCGGAGGTCCGCACCTCCATATGTTTTTGATCATTGATGGGGTGAAGGTTGACCCTATGGAGTATATGACAGACGGACAATCTGTCACACCGAGGGTTGAAGAAATAAAACCTTCCTCGAAGTCAACTGAAGAAACCGCTCCTCGCGGAAATTCCCAGCCAGTCGAGTCCCAGGATACGGTATCCTGGTGGCCGGCTGTGTTGTTGGCAGCTACAACGATTGCGGGGATAGTGCTATCGCCCGTAATCGTCATTTTACTGGTTGTAATTGTTTTTACTGTTTTAAAAATCATCGGTTGGCTATTTCCCAAAATCGGTTTGCGATTGGTCTATGTTTTGGGTATGAACCAAGCGCAAATCGTAAACGGAATCCGTTGGGCGATGAAAGAGATGATGATTATGTCCGTCTTTTGGGCAGTCGTCATTGTCAGTGTCGTCCCGACGATCAGGGATTCGGTCCACTCGGGATTTACCTCCTGGTGGGAAACCGGATC
This sequence comes from uncultured Gammaproteobacteria bacterium, assembly GCA_964630015.1. Classification (GTDB taxonomy): domain Bacteria; phylum Patescibacteriota; class Microgenomatia; order UBA10105; family UBA927; genus CAZERT01. Next base: position 10,105 of record CAZVTJ010000026.1, read on the forward strand.
AACCCTGATTCCGAATTGGGGAATAGTGGCTTTGTTCGGTGGGACTATTGTATCCTTCTGGGCACGAATGTACGTGAATTCGCGCGAGAAGGCCCTATCATCCGTTCACCCGAATAAGCGTTGGTCGCGGACTCGATGGATTGCTGTGATTGGTATTGTAGGAGGAGTCACGCTTCTTGGCTTCTTCTCTTTGCCACGCGACTATAAAGTCGAAGCCGCAAAACCAACAGCAATTTCAAAAGATCTCAGTCCAGAAATTTATTCGGGAGTCTACGGACACCCGAATAATGGATGGGGATCCCTTGGGCAGGCAAAAACTGCGGAGGAGATAGTGAATCTCGTAGTAAATAATGCTCAAGGCGCCACACCGGTAATCTTCCTGAATATTCTCGGAGCATCAAAATCTGGGGAAACCCGATTAAGCGATGAGTTTATTCGGGAAACTATCAGGTTGGCGGAAAAACGGGGAGTAATCGTTTCACTGGACATCCAGCCAAACGGGACTTCATTATCGGATGCCTGTTTCTGGGCAGCCGGTTTTATTGAAGGAAATTCCAATGTTTGGGTGTCCGTTGATACCGAGCGGATATCCCCCGTATCCGCAGCGGAAATTAATCAGTGCGCCCATCTAATAAATTTTGCTTCTGAGAAATCAGGAGTGAATTCAAAGCTGGGCGTCTGGGAGTTTGGTGGTGGCCTTGTTGCAGATCCGCAGAATATCAAACAGCAGTGGTCACACCTGGTTGTCTACCCCCTGAATGACTCAATCGGCACCTTGGGAAGTAAGGTTGCCAATGTTGAGTCTCAAAGGGGACGTTGGGGAAATCCGGATTTTTTTGGTGCCATGGAGTGGATAACGCTCTTTGGAAGCCAATATGATTCAGGGTTTACCCCAAGCCAATTGTTTAATCAAACTGATGCGACGATCCGCATTCGGTACTAAGTTTTTGGAGGGTATAATGGACATAGAAAAATTTATTCCATATCTAGCTGTAATCGCCACGATTATGGTTTTCGCCGGCCTGGTTTTGTTGGTTGTAATGGCATGGCGAAGACCAATTGAAACACTAATCAAGGGTATAGTAGTTCCCTTGATTTTTATTATTAGTGGGTTCATGTTTTGGGTTATAATTTGGGCTTTTGGCTGGATGACCCCGTGGCTCTCGAATACTGGGGTATCATCCCTTGAAAAGATTGTGTCCAGTATGGACTCGCGCACTTTCAAGTGCGAGTACCATGGAACAACAATAGAAGGACCTCTGGAGGACTGGTATACCAATTTCGATCCGGATCAGAACTTCTGGAAGAAATTCCTCCGGCTGAACCCCGGCATCGAGGAGGAGGTACAAAAAAATCCGGATACAATCAAAACCGTTGTGCTTCCTATGTCTGTGAAACCGGATGACCCCCAGGTTGAAACTCTTTGGTGCCACGAGGATTGGTATCTGATTTCTCCATGACCCCCTTCATTCACTTTCCTGCCTGCATATAAAGAGTTTTTGGTTGTGTTTTAACCGAGAATTTGATGTATGCAGGCAGGTAGTGAGTATTTGCAGTATTTCGTGTATAATTATAGGATATTTTTGAAAGGAAAAGTATGGCAGAACGATTAGTATTTCATGACAG
>CAZVTJ010000027.1:0-11479 GCA_964630015.1 uncultured Gammaproteobacteria bacterium
AATATCGTATTGCCGTGGGCGTAGGTAATCCATGTTCCGTTATACACTTCCACCGGCTGGATCCAGTGCGGGTGATTGCCGATCACCAGATCCGCTCCGGCATCCACAGCCGCGTGGGCAAGCTCTACCTGACGAGAGGATAGAGTCGCGGTATATTCTTCCCCAAAATGAAGGGAAACGACAATAATATCGGCATTCTGTTTTGCCTGTCGGATTTGGCTTTCCATAACCGGAATATCCGCCCAGGATATGGGCGCGATTGATCCGTATATATCGTTATATCCAAGAAACGCAAACCGCATATTCTTCACCGTTTGTATGGCGGCTTTCCCCATACCGGCTGTTTGTATGGTGTGTGATGACAGGATTTCAACCGTTTCTTCAATTCCCTTTTGGCCATAATTTGCACTATGGTTATTGGCAAGATTTGCAATATCTACACCACCAGCAATGAGCCCTTCAGCATGATGGGCATTCCCACAAAACACCATACCTTCCTGCGTGACGGGACAATCGGAAAGCAACGGGGATTCAAGATTCACGAGGGTGATATCTGCCTGGCTGGTAATACCTGCAATATATTTCCATCCCCAAGTGAAATCATTATTCGCTATTGTTTGGGCATTCACCGATCTGGCGGGAATCACATCCCCGGTTGCGACAAGAATGCGTTCATCGGGAAATCGGCCACGGGGAGGAAATGATTCCGAAATGGTAATAGATGAAGGTGAAGCGGCAGCGACACGATGTGTTGTCGGAGTCGGAGAGGAAACAACATTCTTTACCGTTTCCGCAATTGGGGATAGCGGGATGTATGTATTGGGTTTTTGTATATGGGCCCCAAAATAATACAGGCTTCCAATAAAAATCAGAAGTACCCCAACAATGATTCCGCCCCACACCATCCGTTTCATATACCTTATTATAAAGGGAGTGGCAACCCATAAGGAAAAAAACAGCAAAATCGGCTACAATAGGTACCTTCGTATGAAAAAACGATCAATCCCAGCGGCAATTATTGTAGGAATCATCCTTGCTGCTTTCGTGCTGGGAACAGCGATATGGCTTCTTTCCACAACCATGCCGACAATATCCTCCAATAATCCTTCCGTTACACCCACGCCTACTCCAGAGCCTGACCATGGCATCAATACACTCCTTCTTGGCTATGCCGGAGGAAACCATGACGGCACCTATCTTACCGACACCATCATGATTTTGCGCGTTGATCCGCAGACGAAACAGAGCTATCTGCTTTCTATCCCGCGGGACCTGTGGGTTTCTATCCCCATTACACCAGGAGGAAAAGAAGCAAAAATCAATGCTGCCTATGCATACGGACTGGATGAGAAACAATTCCCCGCCCGCGACAACGCCTATAAAGGACAAGCAGGGGCACTCACACTGGTAAAAGACGTTATTACCGCGACGACCGGGTTGCGGATTGACCACACGGTAGCAGCTGATTTTTCCGGATTTTCCCGGGCAATTGACCAACTTGGCGGTGTTGATATCTATAATCCGATTACCTTTGAAGACAAAGAGTACCCTATCGAGGGAAAGGAAACTGATCTGTGTGATAAGGATGAAGCTAAAAGTCTGGAAGAGTTAAAAACCGCAACAAGTGCCGCAATCATATTCCCCTGCCGATATGAGACGATCTCATTCCAAAAAGGCACCATACACGTCAACGGAACGGAGGCCTTAAAATATGTCCGCAGCCGCCATTCGACACAATACGGATCGGATTTTTCCAGAAGCCAACGGCAACGGGCACTGCTGCTTGCTGTAAAGGACAAGGTTTTATCACTGGGATCGATTACAAAATTACCCGACTTGTTTAAAACGTTTTCGACGTACATCCATACGGATATTTCTGTGTCGGATGTCGCGGGGCTTATTCCGTCTCTTTCCGAATGGAGTTCCTACCCCATCACGACAGTCGGATTGTCCGATGCAAATATTCTTTCCCAAGTAACGATGAGTGATGGACAAATGGCGCTTACCCCGCTTGACGGGACCTTAAAAACTTCCCTCATCAAGACGTACATATGGGATAGTGTGCATCCTGAAAAACCAAAGAAAGCTCCTGTTACCATGCTGGAAGGAACACGGAGCCAAACAGTGGAGCTTGCGTTTTTCCAAAAGATGCTTTCCACCCGAGGCATTCCTGTTTTCGAAATTACCTTTGTCGATACACCTGCAACACAATCAGCAATATTGCTTCGGGGAAAAATGGCGCCCTCCGTTATCGAAACGCTGCGTAATTCCATTGAGGGATTGCAGTTTGAAACTGTGGAAAAACTTCCAGGAAATATCGATGCGCTCCTTCGTTTAGCGCCGGGAGCAACGATTGCTGCTGCAATGAAATAATGATGCGTTCGTATGATTGCAACACCCGCAAGATCGTAAAATTGAAAGACAGAATACCTTATACCTTCGACATATCAAAAAATACGACTATCGTTATTTCTTTTTATCTGTTGTTATGCCAAGGATAGAATAGAGACCGCAGTAGCCGATCATTGCAGTGAACAGTCCGACAAAACCGATGATGTAGGCAAGTGTCTGCACAATCCCTTCACCCACAGAGCGGGCAAAAAGCAGTGCGATAACACCAACCAACATCCGGATGATGCGGTCCGTCTTCCCGACATTTTGTTTCATAAGTAGACATGACCCGTTCATAATTACACCTCCAGAATTTTTGATAATTGCGGTTTATTAAATCCAACGATAAATTCTTCTTCCCCACCTTCGTACTGAATTGCCGTTACAGGAACACCCATCTGACCGGTTTTTTCTACCATTTGTTGGGCTTCAGCCTGATTTTGATCCACATGGACCTCTTCAAAAACGACCTTCTTTTGTGTAAGCCATTCAGCTTCCATTTTGCAATATGGGCACGTGGTGGTCGAATACAATTTTATTTTTGTGGGCTTGAGTGCACCGACTCCGGCTGCGGCATGGATAACCGTTTTTATTGTATCTTCCGCTGTTTGTGCAACCTGGGCAATTGCCGGATTTTGAGAAACGCTTCCCAACACTGACGGGCTTCCGGCTCCCACAAGCACTTCATCCCCTTTGGAAAGAACTGCTATAGAACAGGGAAGCAATCCAAGAAGATTCTTGTCTGCAGCAATAACGTTTCCTATCCATGCTGGATTACACACATGAAGAATCGTGCCGTTTCCCGAAGGAAGCGCTGTTTCTCCAAGGACAGAAAGTCCGTTTTTTTCTGCAGCTTTTTTTACATTGGCAATTGTTTCATCTTTGCCAAACGTGCTCTTTCTGAAATATGCAATATTCATACAACCTCCTTACTGAGGGTCATCAGCATCTTGCCGATGTTCCCTGCTTGTTTATACTTAATGCTGTACCATACGGTTTTCCCCTCTTTTTTCGTTTCAACCAACCCCGACTGTTTGAGTTTTGACAGGTGTTGGGAAACGGCAGATTGGGAAAGATGGCATGTTTTGATCAATTCCGTAACGCTTTTTGGTTTTTGCGACAAACACACCAGAAGCTGTGTACGGACCTGATTTCCGAAGACGGAAAAAATATCATGTTCCATATGATTATATATTAGCATATGCTAATATATTGTCAATGGATAATTATATAATTTCTGTTTCATTGTTCCATAGCTTCATTACTGGATTATTACTTTATTGTTCATATTTCTGGAGTCATTTATAGTACTACTATGGATATAAAGGAATTGCTCGCTCCTCCAAAAACAATTGCCGTGGTCGGGGTATCGGACAAACCGGATCGGCCAAGCTATATTGTTGCCAAATATTTACTGGAACAGGGATTTACCATTCTTCCCGTCAATCCGATGATCCCATCCGTTTTTGGAATCCCAAGTTATGCATCCATTTCCGCAATACCCCAATCCATCCATATTGATATCGTGGATATTTTCCGAAAATCTTCAGAAGTTCCGGGAATTATCGAAGAGCTCATTGCTGCAAAACGCACACCACTCATCTGGATGCAGGAAGGTGTGATAAGCGAAGAAGGAAAAGCACGTGCCGAAAAGAATGGCATGGAGGTCATCATGAATGTTTGTATGATGAAACTCCACAACAAAAACACTCCCTTCTCTTTACGAAAGTAAGTGTTTTTGCAGAAACGCCTCGTCTCTTTACTTTTGGAATAACCGCATTAACCAACCAAACATGCTCTTTACCTGTTCTTCTTCCCCAAGTCTTTCCTGAAGTGCAGTATTTTGTTGCGTAAGTGCTTGAATCATTTCCCGAATTTTCGTTCCTTCAGCCTGATTAACAAGTTGATTAGCAAAATCTTCCATCTGTCTAATGCGCAACTGATTTTCAGCAATTTCCAGACGGATCTGATTCATGGCTTTATATTCCGGACCAAGTAACGTTTTCATTAATCCCTGCCGGCTATCCATGACACGCACCTGTTCCTGTACCCGGGCTTGTGACTCTGTTTGGTTTTGTGCAATTTCACGAATTTGCTGACCAATTCCCCCTTCCGACTCACCCAACATCTGAAGTTCTTGAACTTTTTTTGCAACTTCACTCATTTTTTCCAATGCTTTTTCGCTTCTTGCTTGGTCATATTGCGCATTTTCTTGATTCCCTGCACCGGTTTGTAATTCCCCTTCCTTTTCCATTTCCCGTTGCTGTGATTGAATAATCATCTCTGTGCCTTGATTTTTCACTTGATTTTGATTCTGATTTTGTATTTGTTGCCCTTGAGCGGCACTAGATCCATTGTTTTGTGTTTGAACCATTTGTCCCTGCCCCGATTGACCGCCGGTTCCCTGCCCTTGACCTTGTGATCCTTGAGCAAACACTAAAACCGGAAATGTAAGTGCAACCACTCCGATTATTGCTTTTGATATATGCATGTACCTCACCTCCTTTACATATCCTACCATACGCTCTAATACTACTTATTTTTCCGTATTTTGTATGCGACGACGATACTCCTGGCCATTTTGGCTATGTGATGAATCCGGAGTTGCTTCCGCAGGTGACAACATCTGTTGTGGTGAGTGTGAAGATTGTGTAAAGCCGCTTCTATTCCCTTTTCCTTGACCTGATCCATCCATTTTTCGTTGCCCTTGCTTGCTCCCATACATCGAATCTTCATCAAACACTCGAACTCCTACCGCTTCAAACACTCCACCTGCATCCGTATCACCAACAACCCGAACCGTATTCCCAATAGATGGTGTCCCAAAAGGATAATGTGTTGCATCGGTAAGTCGTACGGAAACCGAGGAACCGTCTTCTTGTTTTAGGGTAAGTTCATTATTTTCGTATGCCTCTACCGTACCGATCAGAAAATTTTTCCCCGTCATCTGCCCCATGCCAAACATACGTTGGTTTTTGGACACGACATCCACAACAGTTTTATTTCTGCTAAGTAATCCTGCCGCCAGAAGTGAAAACACAATAACACCAAATACTATGCCAAGAAGAGGTTTTTTGTAGGATACATCGTAGACACGAATCAACAAAAGAAACGCTCCCAATACCGGAACAGTAAGAAGAAGCGGAATATAGGGAAATGCCTGAAGGAATGACCAGAATCCCGTTTGACCATAGGAAGACAAAAGGTCACCATTGGTTGCAATCCATACGGTAAGCACGATATATAACCCAAGGAGCATTGCCATCATGATCCATAAAAACCCGCCATGGACAATTTTTGACAGCCACAATGAAAACCCTGAACGAATGTCTACATTCCCGGATTGAATTTTTTTCATGATGCGATCAGCGCGTGATTTTGTCATAACAGAGCCTCCTTATTATTTCTTTTGCCCGGTGTATGCGAACACCGACTGCACGAACGGGCAGACGCAGGATGTCACTGATTTCTTCATATGATTTGTCTTCATAATAATAGAGCAGTAATGGTTCCCGGTATTTCATATCCAATATTTCCAAACAGGAATCCAGTTGTTTCCTGACGGTTTCCCGATCCATATTTTCTTCCGTATCATCGGTTTTTCCGAAATCAAACCACTCACCAAAAACCTGAATTTTGGAAATGACGCTACTTTTAACATGGTTCACGCTTTCATTGTGTGCAATCCGATAAATCCAACTGGAAAATTTCAGTTTCGGATCAAATGAACGGATGTTGGTGTATGCTTTGATAAATACCGTTTGGACTATATCGTCGGTATCGTGGGATTTGCCGATGATTGTTGCTATATACCGGGTAAGTTTTTGTTCATACCGAAGGACAATTTCCCGATACAATTCATGTTCACCGGAAATGATCCTTGATACAAGCGCTTCATCGGATTGATCATCCCATCGTTTCATACGAGTCATATTCTACACTACATCCCATATGCCTCCCGCATGAGCAGGAGGCATACAGAAAATACCCGTTATTTTATTTATTCCACCGTCCACCCGTGCCATTGTGGAGACCTTGTCCCATGCCCTGTCCTTGTCCGGATCCGTTCCGAAGTCCAAGTCCAAGTTCAGCTCGGATTTTTGCGGCGTCTGCCGTTTTTCCCTGCAGCATGAGAGCATGCATTTGGGCAAACTTTGCAAAGTTAGACTGCGTAATAACCTGTGTTACCCGACCGCGACCCTGCATGAGATTTTTCCATGCAGCATAATCTTTTGATTCAAATGCCTTTGTCATTGCCGCATGACGCTCCGGGGTATAATTTGGCCCCTTCACATTCACATCGCCTTGATAGGCATATGCGCTTTTTGGCGCCAACATGATTCCAACAAGAACAAGGGATACAATCCCAAGAGCAACTATTGAACGTTTCATAGTTTCTCCCCTTTCTTCCTCCGTTCCCCAAAAAAAATCGTTGTGCATTCTTTTTTGGAAACGGAATATAGAAGTAATACAAAAAAGAAGAAAAAATATTTCATACCCAATTCCATTCCCATCGGTTACTGTGTATACTGTGGACTGAAAATCCATCTACCTTATAAGTGAAAGGAATTCGTATGACTATCCAAGTGCTTGGTTCCGGATGCCCTACATGCAAAAAACTCTATGATCTAACCCAGGAGGCGGTGAAACAGCTTGGGCTTGACGAAAAAGTAGAATACATCACCGATGTTTCAAAAATTATTGAAATGGGAATTATGACCAGCCCTGTGCTTGTGGTGGATGGCAAACCCGTGATGACGGGATTTGTTCCCGATATCGAAAAAATTAAACAACTGATACTGAAAAAAGATGGTACGGAAGAGGGAAAAAAATCTTCCTGCAGCTGCGGCGGCGGATGTTGCTAACCTATGGATATATTTGCACCCATCCAGGCATTTACCGATCTTGTAACCTACCGGATATTTCAGATTACTCCCCACTCGTATTTGGGTGATACCGTTAATTTTTTTATCTACGATGTGATCAAAATCGGATTGCTTCTTGTTGTTATCAATTACGGTATGGCAATCACCCGATACTATTTTCCGATGGAAAAAGTACGGGACATTCTGACAAAACGCCGTTGGTTTGGACTTGATTATCTGTTTGCCGCAACTTTAGGCGTTATTACACCGTTCTGTTCATGTTCATCCATTCCCTTGTTTATCGGATTTGTCGGAGCGGGAATACCGCTTGGAGTAACATTTGCTTTTCTGATCAGTTCTCCGCTGATAAATGAATCGTCACTCTACCTATTTCCGGCAATGTTTGGCATGAAGGTAACAGTTATCTATAACGTCGCGGGTATAGGCATCGCGACACTTGGCGGAATGCTCATTCAACGGCTTGGAGTGGAAAAGTATATAAAACCAGAATTTTTGAAATTCAGATCCAGGCAACAGGTTGAAAAGGAACACGGAGGCATACCGTTACCGTTTAAAAAATTGATCCGATATTTTTGGACCGATGGAATGAATATTACCAAAACCGTTTTTCCCTATGTTGTCTTGGGGGTAGGCATTGGCGCCCTTATTCATGGATTTGTTCCCGCATCGCTTGTCGGAACATATCTATCCGCACGTTCATGGTGGAGTGTGCCGCTTGCAACCCTTTTGGGCGCACCGCTATATGCCAATTCCGTCAGCGTACTTCCCGTTATGGAAGCACTTATCGGAAAAGGAGTTCCCCTTGGAACGGCACTTGCCTTTATGACATCAATTGTAACCGTATCCATTCCCGAATCCCTCATGCTTAGTAAAGTCATGAAATGGCAGTTGTTGGGTATATTCTTCGGTATCACAGTGATTGGCATTATGATCCTTGGATATGTATTGAATGCGATACCATAAAAAAACACCTCCCGATTCTGGAAGGTGTTTTTTTATACACGATTTTTACATTTGTGGAGGTTGATTCCCTGCAGGATGTGTTCCCCCTGTATTTGCCGGACCGCCATTCGGGCCCCTGCCGAACAGACCACCACCAATCGTTACCGTTTGGGCGGTTATGGATCCGTCGGTATTTGTGGTTCCGAATGCCATAACTTCTGTTCCCTTCGTAAGATCCGTTTTTGACCCTATCGTTGCTTTATTGATAACCGAAGAGGATGACAGAATAATAATTTTACTGCTGCCATCTCGCATTTTTACAGTGATACCCGTATCATCAACAGCAATAATTTCACCCGAAACCGGTTGACTCCCGTTTCGATTCCCCCGCATGCCAAACGTTCCTGTTGGACCATTTATGCCCATCGGGAATTGACCGTTTCTAAAGCTGGGGCGTTGGGATTTTTGATATTGCATACCGCCAAAAAACCCAAGTCCCGTTGCGCAAAGTGCAATAATTATCATAATAACCGGTGATTGTTTCATACTATGTTCCTCCATGTAAAAATACTTATACTGATATTTTCTTAAGATTTGCTTAGTATTTCAAAAAATGTTGCCTTAAAATTAGCCTCAAAAGGCATTGCCTTTTACGCTCAAAATACGGGTAAACTTATTCGTACCGCAGGGCTTCAATCGGCTGGAGATCGGAGGCAATTTTTGCCGGATACCAACCAAACAAAACGCCGATTGCGGCAGATACGCCAAACGCCAGCAAAATGGAAACCGGCGATACGATAAATACGGCGCCTGCAACCTTTGCGTACACAAAAAACCCTATAAGTCCGAATAAAATCCCAATAATACCGCCGGTAAACGTCAAAATGACTGATTCCACCAAAAACTGCTGGATAATCGTTTTCTTCTTGGCGCCAAGGGCTTTACGGAGCCCTATTTCCCGCGTCCGCTCAGTGACGGACATGAGCATGATATTCATAATTCCGATTCCACCGACCAGGAGGGAAATTGCCGCAACACCGGTCAGAAGGCTTGTAAATGTTCCGGCAACGGAGGTAACCGTTTCCAAAATATCCGCCTGTGACATGATACGGAAATCGATTTTTGACGTATCGGTGATACCGTGGCGGTCCATGAGAAAATACCCGACCTCATCTTGTGCTTTCGTCATGACTTCCTGGTTTTTTGCCTCTAAATACAGCGTGCTGAGATACTTCACGCCAAAAATCCTCTTTTGCGCTGTCGCAAGCGGAATATACATCGCATCATCGGCATTATTGGGCCCGGATCCTCCTTTTGATGTCGTGACACCGATAACCTGCATCGTCTGACCGTTGATTTTAAGCGTTTGCCCAACGGGATTAACACCGGTACCGAACAAATCCTCCGCCGCTGTGGGACCAAGTACCGCAACACGGGCGACGGATGAATTATCCGTATCGGAAATGAATTTCCCCGATGCCATCGCAACCTTCCGGACCGTTTGATACGAAGACGTTACCCCTATAACCTGGGTATTGGTATTATTCCTGCCGGCTGTAACCTGTGACCTGCCGGAATAGACCGGGGAAATACTTTGGATCGTCGTAATTTGCCGACTGGTGGCAATGGCTGTTGCATCGTCAAGCGTAAGTGTCGTTCCCCCACCTGCAGCCCCCCGGACCATACCGCTCCGTTGCCCCATCGGTGAAACGGTGAGCAGATTGGCGCCAAGTGATTCGATACGGGATTGCACCGAGGCCTTCGTGGCTTCCCCCATCGACATGAGGGCAATGACACTGCCGATACCGATGACAATTCCCAATATCGCAAGCCCTGTGCGCATTTTGTTAACTGCCAAGTTCTTTACTCCGTTTGTGATGAGTTTTGCCAGTTTCATAGTATGGGTTTCCGGTTTTTTTTGCCGGATGGTTTTTCTTTGAACATTTTTTCGTCAGCTGTGATTTTCCCATCCCTAATGTGAACAATCCGTCCTGCATGGGCGGCAATATCGGGCTCATGGGTGATCATGACAATGGTATGACCTTTGCTATTGAGCGTTTTGAAAATATCCATAATTTCTTCCGCCTGGTCACTTGCAATATTGCCGGTTGGTTCATCGGCCAAAATAATGCTGGGATCCATGACCAGCGACCGGGCAATGGCCACCCGCTGTTGTTGCCCACCGGAGAGTTTATTGGGCGGATGGTTCATGCGGTTGGAAAGTCCCACCAACTCCAGAAGTTCAGTTGCCTTTTGCCGCTGCGCACCATCCGGAATTCCGGCATATTCCATGGGAATCATGACGTTTTCGATTGCGCTCGTTCTGGCCAGAAGGTTGTATGCCTGAAATACAAATCCGATTTTTTTGTTCCTGATTTCTGCCAAGTCATCTTCCGAAAGCTTCCCCACATCCTGTCCGTCGAGTTTATACAACCCGCTAGTGGGAAGATCAAGTGCTCCCAGAATATGCATGAGGGTTGATTTTCCGCTTCCGGATGGCCCCATGATTGCCACGAATTCACCGTTTTGGATGGTAAGGTTTATATCTGTCAGTACAACGGTTTCCAGATCATCAGTTTTATAGACCTTCCCCAGTCCTACGGTTTGGATAGTTGTGGCCATAGGTTAAAATCCTCCGGGAGGACCACCACTCATTCCGCCAAACCCACCGGAACCGCTAAACACGGACCGTGTTGTTGAGCTCCTGTTTGACGAAGATGATGAGGACGAACGGTTCGCCGATGTTGACGACTCCGAAATGACACTCGTTACTACCGTATCCCCTTCGGAAAGCCCGGATTTTATTTCCGTTTCCGTATCGTTTGCATCCCCGATTGTTACCGTTACGGATTGCGGTTTTCCATTTTTCATCACCTGGACCGAAGACGTACCGTTGTCCGTCGTAATTGCCGTCGTGGGAACGAGCAGCACATCGGGTTTGACGAGGGTAATAATCTGGGCATCGACTGCCATTTTCGGATAGATATTGACCGTCGTGGGATCCATCAGGATCGTGACCGGATAACTGGTAACGCCGGAACTGACGCTGCCATTGGTATCAATAGCCAGAACTTTGCCCGTAAAGGTATTATCGGGAAAAGCGGACATGGTAAGGGTTGCCTTCTGGTCGGATTTGATACTTGGAATATCTATTTCCGTAAGGTTGACCGTTGCCTTGTAGACCCCTTCGGAACTTTTAATTGTTCCGACGCTTTGGGATGAAGCGGTAAGGGTATTGCTATTGGAGGAATTGGAAGAGG
>CAZVTJ010000028.1:0-7224 GCA_964630015.1 uncultured Gammaproteobacteria bacterium
ATGAGTGATGAAAAAACTCATCCTGATTTCTTTTTTTCATTTTTTTCGGTTCAGAAGATATGCTGATTTGATCGAAATATTCAAGCAAACCAAATCTGTTTAATACCCTGGAAATATAACTTCTTGACCATTGTGCATTTGAAGTTAGGCATATTTTGATCCCGCGTTGTTTTAGTGCCTCCAGTGTTTCTTTTGCGCCAGGCATAGTTATTGCCGTGTCAAGCTCAACATGTCTATACCATTCCTGTTGAAGCAAATGGATCATTTGTTCGGATTGATGATCGCTTAGTGAAATACCTGTGTTTTTCAAACGCTGAATAATTAACCCTACGGAATCTACAAAAGGAACTTCTACGCCAAGACTTTGGAATTGATTCCACACTTCACCTCTCACCTCGTTGCAAACGCGTGTGAATAGCTCTTCAGGAATAATAATTCCTATACGGGCTAATTTGGTAATTGCATATTTAGGAAATTGTTCATAACGGTCAGAATATTCAGCAGACCATTGCACAAGGGTATCATATAAGTCAAAAGATACGGCGCGGATTTCTGGATTATGATCCACTATTTGAATGATGTCTTCTAGACGTTGGATTGATTGGGGAATTTTTCCTTGCTCGGATAGTCTGGTAAGTAGATCAATTCTTGACTTCGGATTATTTTGAAGGTCTTTTATTTGGTCGTATGTCCGAATAGCAATTTCAGAGAGACCCTTAAAAGGGACATCTTCAGGTTGTAATCCTCGTTGGATTATCTGTGGTTTTAATGCTCGGGATAATCCAATGATTTGTGTTATAGGTTGAATATGAAGCGCCGCATCTACTGTGGACGGGGTGGTTCCTGTTTGGATGCTTCGTAAAATATCCAAAGCCACGTGTTGGGCAATTCCATGTGATTTTGCGTATTGCGCGACTGTCACAGCAGTTAAACGATCTAGTGTCCCATCATTCAATTTTACAATTACACGGTGTCCTAATATTTGTGAAATGATTGATCGGTCTGCTTCCAAACCTCCTCCATGATTGATTGCATCAGTTTTTATTGCGTTTAGTTCTGCCTGGGTTGTGTAATTTGATGCAAGTAAAATGCCGGCTGGAATGATAGCCTCTGGATCTTGTGTATGCTCTAATAAACGAATTGCTGATGCTGTGGTAATGATATCTGCTTTTCTTCGTGCTATTGTGCGTGGCTCGATGGTTATGCCGTGATGTAATAAAAATTGTTCAGGGTTATCTAAAATGTCAGAAAGATGTAACTGGGATGTTAGGTCTTGAAGAGAAATACCGTTCGAATATACAGAATATCTGTTAACTGCAATGGGCAAACTTGTAGACAACGAACGGATAGTCATGCATTGTTGTTTTATCATTGTTTCTGGAGATACAGGTAACGTTAGTTCGGACATAAGAATTAAAGTATTATGTTCGTTTTTATGAGGAAGTTGGCACAAATTTGATAATTATTCTGAATAATCGAACGTGAAGCTTGTTTGTTATTGATGGGCATTACATTGCACAAATCATACATACTTTTACTTGAATTTTAGAGTTTTTATATGATCAAAAGCCGCCCAGAGAACGAAAAGATTTGCATACGTTGTATCTGGGCTTGATGAATCTATAAGTGGATACGTTGGATGAAAATGATATGCAAGTCTTTGAAGTACATTTGCGGTTTGAATTACCTCGGGACTGATTGTATCTTCCCATATTATTTGTTTCGCCGCATCTATGAAGATACTCCTTGATGGATCGGTGTCGAATGATGGATCATTTTGTGATAAATCAATAAGCTTTTGTGAGCTGAGCCATTCAATAAGATCTTTATATAAATGGGCTGATTCTGTCTTTTTCAATCCACCATGTCGTTCTGCTTCGGAAAGATCTGCAAGCGCTAGGAATTCTTGGGTTTTGGTTATTGCATCAGCTCTTTGTGATGTTTCGATAGGGGAAGATGCTTCATTTGATAAAAATGCTATCAAATCAGATTCAGATAAACCAATTGTTGGATTTTCAGTATGAGTTTGTAACGCAACAACATCCTCATAAGTTAATAGAGTCATCTTATTTTCTGATATGAAAACTGGTAATCCTTCCGTTTTAAACTCAGATGCTCCAGGTTTCATCGCATGAGCAATTGCTGCCTGATAAATAGTCCATAAAGTACAATTATAGCTATCGTCACCTGATTGTTTTAACGACATTTTTGCTTTGACCATCCATTCTTTTCCTTGCGGAGCGGAAATGCTCAAATCATAACCAATTGCCTGAAGTTGGGGAATAATAGCATCCCACTGTTGATGAACTCCACTTTGGATACCAGGAATACCTGCAACGATCATATTCACAGAATGGATATCGGAGACTGTAATATCAATTTCAGCATTTGGATCGGTAAGTATGCTAATAGATTTTGTCAATTCTTCCTGATCAATATCTTCTTCGGACAGTGTAATATTCGTTGGTCCTTCTGGTGGTGGAGAGGCGATGATTGTTTGTTCACCATCTAAGAATGGATTGTATACAGTTAAACGGTACTTGTTTTCTCCAATATTTTCAGGTGGTTTAAGCAAGAGAACTGCATGATTACCTACAAATACAGATACCATTGGGATATGATATCGTTCTGCGATTTCAACGAGCTCATCTTGATTTAAATATCTTGTTTTCCATGATTCTCCTTCTTGCCATCCGCGTTCTGATTTTCCATGCGAATGTAATCTATTCCGTTCAGATGAAATAAAAGGCTCAAGACCAAATGTTTTATTTCTACTAGCCAATAGTGCAATTTTTTCTTCTTCGCTTAATGATTCATTAGGTAAAGAGGCCTGAAGCATCCGCAATCGATCATTTTGTGGCATAGATGAGTCAAGTATTTGTCCGACGGGAACAATCGGTCTATTTTCAGCAGAATGATCCAATGGCTCAGCTGTTGGTTCAGGAAGATCAACATGGAGTTGCTCAGCAAGCTTTTCCAAAGGAGAAAGTGTTTCAGATGGTGTAGGTGTTGTGGTGGGGCTGCTTGTTGGTAAAGTAGTTGTAGGATTTATTGGAGAAGAGGGCTGATTTGATGCAACTTGTTGGAGCCAATCAAATTGTTCCGCCCATGTTAATGCTTGTATGCGTGCTTGTTCATCGGCGGGAGTATTCCATTGGATAAATGCCTGTTGGAGTAGTAACGGTAATGCTTGTCGTATTTTATCCTGTTCTGTTGGAACATAGAGTGTTTGTGGATTAGAGCCTGATCCCCGTTGCTCGTACCCATATCCATACCCATACCCGTATCCATACGGGGGTTGGGGTGGAGCAGGAGTTGGTGTAGGAGTGGGCGTTGGTGGTTGGGGTGTTATTAGCTTCTTCTTATTCAGCGGTGTTCTGGGTAACGGTACTCCCGTAACCACAGGCAATGGATCGCTCGGTGTGGTTGTTGTCGCGGTAGCACTGAATGACACAACATTTACTCCGCCTTGCGGCACCGCACCGGTTATGGAATGTGAGCCAACTTCAGCCGTGAACGTTTGGTTAAGTATCGTGTGTGTGACTTCTTGTTCTCCGGCCCCTCCATAGTGATCCATCAGGAATTGGATATCGTCTTTTCCCGGAATATCCCTTTCCATACCGCTATAGCCGACTTTCCAAAGAATTTGGTGAAGCCTATCCATTTGATCGAGCGGTATTCCTTCTTTGTACATTCGGATTGCTTCGTCGGTATCGGCAACAATTTGTCGCATTGATTCAGGAGAAAACAGCGATTTTGGCAGTTCAAATTGGGTGTCTACGCCAAGAGGATCGGATGGCAATCCGGGATAGTTTATTTCTTTGCCTCCATCATAAAGCGACCGAAAAGGTATTGAGCGATCAATAGGGCCAGATCCGTGATTGATCAGTGTTACATTATCCGGTATTCCATCGCCATTTGCGTCAGAGACATAATTGTATTCAAACCCGCGCAAAATATGTTTTATCGCGTTAATATCCGCGTTGGGATTGTTCAGATCAACACCATTGTCATGAAGCGTACGTTCCACATACCCCCAAAATCCGCCTTGTGGATCCCACTGGGACGCATTGAGTTTGAAGGTATCATCTGCTCCAGGAATTTTTTCCACCAGCGTTACATCATGCGTGTCCGGCGTCCCAAGATGGATGTGGAAATCCGTGTGCGTGCTGTTATATGTTTCAAGTCCTTGTTGAACAGCATCCGTATTCGTTATGGCACCGTGTGAATCAAAGTGAATTCCTTCAACAACAGTTGTGTGGGAACCGTCGGGCAAATCATGAACGAGCGTATAGGTGCCGTTTTGCGCCGCATCAAGATGAGTGTCTTCCGGAAGATTAATATGGGCGACATGATCGACACCGGCGCTATCGATAAAGTGTTGTGATGAATCAAGAACCTGTTGATTGACGGAGTCAACTGCTTGCATTTGGTCGGAAATATCAAGGTAGGGTGATTCGTCAATATCTTGTAATACATCCGTATCTACAATATTTCCGTCTGCATCCACATCAATATTGTGGGATATGACAATATCATTGATCGGGGTTCCGTGAATTGGTGATGCGGCTTGAATAACAAGATCGTGACCGCCTTCAGGATTGTCAATGATGGTAAGTTCCTGCGGAACGGTATAGTGGTCATTTCCTATGACAATATCATGGGTGTTGCCAGAAAAAATTGTATCCGGTTCGATTGCTTCCGTATGGTCGACGCTCATGGTGTATCCATGTTGTGCCGCTTCCGCAAGACCGTCGGGGGTAATGTGTCCGGATGCGTCCAAATGGGACGAAAAGTTATCTATTATGACTCTATCTGGTTGATGTGTTGTCGGGTCGATATGGACAAGATCACCGGATGAATCCACAGTCATTGATTCGGGGAGCTGATATCCCGCTGTACCATCTGCCGGTATATGGGCCGGTCCTGCCGGGGGATGAAGGACGGTTGTTGTATGTTCGGCAAGCGTATCGCTTAACTCGTGGAGTCCTTCGCCGGTAATAAAACTAATTCCAAAAGTAATTCCCGCTTTTTTCCATGCTTCTTTTTTTGCAAGGGATTTGAAAACCTCCTGTGCTTTAGTAATGGTATCATTGTGCATTTGTTCCTGGGTGTTAGTTGCTTTCTGGAGGAAGCCCAATATATTTTGTCTGGTAATCGGGCCGGTGATTTGTGTTATACTTCTTGCTGTTTGTTCGTTGTTCGGATCGGTTAAAAATGCAATTACCGCCTCTTCGGCTTTCGCAAGGGCGAAATCAAGGTTGGTACGTTCCTTGTCTAATGCTGTATCCGATGAATAGCTGATCATAACGGCAGGGGCGTCTTTTCGGTCGGATATGGCGATGCGTGCACGCACGTCTGCCACAACCCTGATTGCTTCCGTAATATTAGCTGGAGTTAGGGCAAGTTGCGTTGGGTTATCCGGATCCGTATAGATGGCTCCCAATACGGATTTTTGAAGATCAGTTGCGGAGCGGAGGAATGATTCGCCTCCCAAGCTTTCAAGCAGTGATTGTTCAAGAATTGCTTGCCGCCTCCCAGTCTGATCAAACGTTTCTCCGATTTCCCGTTCATGCTGATGATGTTTGCGTTCGGATTGAAGCCGGTGATATTCGGTAACGCCAGCAACGGAACCTGCGGCAGCCGAACCAACTGCTATCGAGATAGGTGCTGCTAAGGGATTTGCGGCTCCAGTTAATGCCGCAGCAGCAACGCCTTTTGTTGCTATTTTTGCACCAGTTCCTGCGAGACGGAATATGATACATGTTGCCGCTGCAACCGCAGTACCGACAACTGGTTCATTGACAAGAAGCGCTCCGGGAAGTTTTGCCCGTATTTTTTCCATTCTCGTCTGGTCTTCCCGTGTCCGTGCGCCTGGTTTTGCAATACCAAGCCGTATCTGAAGTTTTTCGATTCTGTCATTGAGATATGCATCAAATTCTTCTAGAGATCGATCATGTTGGGCTTGCGCAAGCTCACTTCGGAATGCTTTTGCTGCCTCAAACATGGATGTAGCAAAATAATCCATTTCCGTTAGTTTTGAAATATCGGCTTTATAGGAAGGATCATTCACATCAGTTGATGAGGATGCCGTTGATGCTGCGTACGCCTTAAATTCATCGCTTTGAAAATATTCCTGAAGATTTTTTAAGAATTCTTCCTCGCTGAGTGGGGGATTGCTTGTTAAAAACGTACGGATTCGGGACCGAATTGCATCAAGAATTTTTTTATCTTTTTCATCGGTACTATCAAGAATCCTCAGATGTTCACCTGCTTCCGTATGAATCAAACGCTCCGAATCACTGATGTAGCGATCGGCATTACTGTTTATGGCATCCCGTTGTGCCTGGCGGGCAGCCAATAATTCCGGACTCAGTTGTCCGTTTGCTTTTTGCGCTTCGATGATATTGAGCGCTTCCGCAAAAACAACCCGATCACGGGCTAATCGTTGTGCGAGTGTCGGTTTTTTTGCCCCATGGAAAATATGTTGTTCTGCCTGTACTACGGCATTTACAACAACCTCTCCTGCCATGGACGTTCCGGCCGCATCAAGGAGTTTTTTATATTGTTGATGGTAGTAATCTTCATAGAGATCCCGGAAAAAATTCCCCTTAAAGATATTTTTTCCTAGTTGATGAAATGACCCAATCATGTGTTTGAATGCCCCTTCACGGCGCACATCTTGCCACCATTGGGATATTGCGGTAAGCTCCGCTCGTGTTCTGCCCCATATATTTTGTCCGTTGTCTTTTGCAGCTTTGGATAAAGCATGCATTCTGGACAGCAAACTTGGAGCCTGGTTTTCTTCCATGTGTTTCCGGGCTAAGTTTCGCGCTTCGTTTGTACGGAGTTCGCTTTCGGAAACGCCAATGGCAGCAATAACATCAGGACCTCTTGCGGGTGGTTCAACTGGTGGTTGTTCTGGTGGTTCTGGTGGTTTAGGTGGTTCCACCGGGTTAGGAGGTTCAACAGGTGTTGGTGGTTCTATCGGTTTCGGAGGCTCAACCGGCTTTGGAGGTTCAATCGGATTCGGTGGTTCCACAGGGGTAGGAGGTTCAACAGGTGGTTCAACTGGTTTTGGTGGCTCACTCGTTGTTGGGGGTTCACCCGGTTTTATTGGTTCAACCGAAACTGGCGGTTCTGTTGGGTGTAACGGAAGTCCACCCGGTGGATTTTCCGATTTATCTGTTGGATCATTCGGATTTTCGATTCCGGAATTGTATC
>CAZVTJ010000028.1:7324-10650 GCA_964630015.1 uncultured Gammaproteobacteria bacterium
TTTCGATTCCGGAATTGTATCCGGGATCTTCATTGGGCTTTTTTGGTTCTGTGGGGTTGAGTGATAGTCCTCCTGGAGGATTTTCCGATTTATCTGTTGGATCATTCGGATTTTCGATTCCGGAATTGTATCCGGGATCTTCATTGGGCTTTTTTGGTTCTGTGGGATGTAAAGAAAGTCCTCCCGGTGGGTTTTCCGTTCTGTCTTCATCATCAATACCGGAATTATATTGCCATGACTCTTCCGGTTTTTTGGATTCATTCGGTCCAAGAGGGAGTCCACCTGGTGGATTTTCTTCATGGCCGAGTCCTGATGTTTCATCTGGATAAGAAATTTCATCCCCTGCTGCATTGAAGGATGCATTCCCCGGAACCTTCGGAGCTGTCTGATTTTTTTTCTTTTTTGGATTTTCCGTTGTTAATTCATCGATCGGAATATCAACATGTTCCCCTTTATCATTGACGATTCGGACACCCCATACCTGATTTAATGGCACTTTATCTCCTGTAACTCGGGATGTTACTGGTTCTTTTTGTGCCGCACCGGAAACTCCGGATGCGCGAAGCAGTAAAATGCCGCTATCTTTCCCAAATTCACCTAGGCGATGCGTTGCACCGGTTATATCATCTTGGATAGGCGTATCTCGTGTCGGAAGGTCAAGAAGTTGTATTTTATTGAGGACATGGCCGCTGAATTGATCTGTTGTAAATACCCCTTGTTGGCGAAGTGCACGAATACGGTCTTTTGCTGCTTGTGTTACATAGAGTGTTGTTCCGTTAATTTTTTCCGAAGGATTTCCCAATTGCAGTGCCTCTCCCAATCCTGGGATTTGTATACCGGTATGGATTTCGTTCATTTCCGCCATATATTATTGAATACTCCGATATACCTCCCGAAAATCCACCAGTGTACGTACAATGACACCCTGCGGATCGGGGACAGCCGTTTGGATAAAATCGGTAATTTCGTTTTCTTTTGCATCCGTATCGATTAAACGGTTGAATTCGGAGACTTTTTCCTGTGGGATAGCGGCAATAAGGTTGGTATTGATGAGTGTTGTCAGTCGTTTCATCAGGTCGTCGTGCATGGACAGACGCTGGTCTTCGGATAAAACGGCGGTTCCATAGGATTCGTCCAGAAGGCCGTTAATATATGAAGAAAGCGATGGGCTGGAAAATGAATCCATAGTATTACTATTTATATATAATCATTGTTTGTCAATAGGCACAAGGTCTTATGAAACAACCTTTTGTGTTTTTCCCGATGATCCCTGCCACCTAATGTTTAAATTGTTGTCAATGGTATCTTTTGCAAGGGAAATTGCGGCATCATACTGTCCATGACGGACATAAGACTCGACGATTGTTGTTGCTTTTTTGACAACCCCATTTTCATATTGCATGGCATATGGAAGGACGATGTGTGAAAGTTCCGTACAATTGTCATCAAGCTTGAAAATTGCCTTAAACAGTTGGTTAAGTTCCATTCCAGGCTGAAGAATTTCCAGTACAAGGCGCGAAATTTGTCGGCTTCGTTCTTCCGTCATGGTGCCGTCGGTAAGTTTTGCCTTAATGAGCTCAACGACTTTGAGTTCAATTGCTTCGCGGATTTCATCGGGAGTCATACATATTCCAGTATTGAATATTTTTTCGAATGTAGCAAGCATGAAAAGAGTATCAAATGTTTTTCACGATAGAAAAATGCAGGACCAAACGCGCTAATTTATGTATGCGGAAGGAGATTCGAATCGGCAAGAATTCCCATACGATGGTGTTCTGGACACATGTGTGTTTGTGGAAGAATGTTAATTCCGATTGGTTGAACAGTTGCCTGAAAATCATGTGGTGGTTCACTGGGTTGCCCCGGGCAAATATAAGTGGCGGTTACTTCTTTTAGTGCCGTTTTAAATTGTTTTAAAATTGGTCTATCGGGATTTTGAGGCATAACAAGGATAAATTGTACCATAATTGTTGCATGTATGAAGGCAGGAATTCATGCTATCATAGGTAGTTATGAAGCAAACGAACCCCTATACAACCGAAGTATTTCCCAATGGCACAAAACTGGTCCTTATTCCCATGCAGGCAGTGGAAAGCATGGCAACCAGTGTGATGGTGGGGGTAGGGAGCAGGTACGAAACACCTGCAATCAATGGTATTAGCCATTTTTTGGAACACATGGTATTTAAGGGGACAAAACAATATCCCACAACCGATGACGTGAATTTTATTGAACGCCTCGGCGGCCTGCAGAATGCCTACACGGATATCGACATCACCAATTACCACAACAAAGTATTGGCAGTCGATTGGCGTCAAGCGCTAGGAATTAACAAAGAGCTTGCCATGATGCCACTTTTAGAGCAAAAACATGTGGATAAAGAACGGGATGTGATTTTGGAGGAAATGAAGCGCTACGAAGACGAACCGGAAGCAAAAGTGTCGGAGGCGTTCCACACCATGATGTATCCGGGAACAAAACTCGGCATGCGCATTATCGGTGAAGAAGCGCCGCTGAAAGCCGCAACTGCACAAACCCTTCGGGAATATCATGACAGCTGGTATGTACCCGGGAAAACCGTGGTGGTTATGGCTGGGGCAATGGATGATTCCAGGCAAAAGGAAATTACCGATCAGGTGAGGGAATGGTTTTCGCCATTGCCGGCAAAAGAAACAGGCAAGATGGAACCGGTGGTGGATATGCAGACGGAATCGGCCATCTCCGTTATTACAAAACCCGATGCCCAACAGGCACATTTGACGCTGGGTCTTCGGATTTTTGCCCGGGGCAGCCAGGACCGGTTTGCCTGGAGCGTGTTTAATCTGCTCTTTGGCGTATCGTTTACTTCACGGCTATTCAAGGAAATTCGGGAAAAGCAGGGGCTCTGCTACCATATCCGATCCAGCGCCGACACATGGGATGATGTGGGGTATTGGTCCATTTATGCCGGCGTGGCAACCGACAAAGTCCATCAGGCGGTAGAAGGCATTATGGTAGAGCTTAAAAAAGCTCTCGATAGTGGGGTAACGGAGGATGAAATCGCGGTGTCCAAAAAACGGCTGATGACGCTTTTGGCATTCCGAAGCGAAGATCCTGAATTTATGAATGAATGGTACGGCAGGCAGGTGTTGTATGGTCTGCCGGTTCTCACACTTGCCCAGCATTTGGAAAAGATTCAAGCAGTGACACGAAAAGATATAGAAGGATGTATTAAGAAGTATTTTGTATCAAACAATTTGAACCTTGCGGTGGTGTGGAATAAACCGACGGATGAACGCCTTCGGGGATTGTTGAAATTGGAATAACGGAAGGATTGATAAAGAGTA
>CAZVTJ010000029.1:0-10366 GCA_964630015.1 uncultured Gammaproteobacteria bacterium
TGTGGAGATTTTTGAATATAAAAAGTAGTTGAAAGCCCTCCTTCGCATGAAGCTTTGGAGGGTACCAATAGATTGTAGCTAGTAGATTGTAGTTAGGGGAGCACCGTAAGACTGGAAGATTGTAAGAATGCAAGACCCACCTTCGCATGAAGCTTTGGAGGGTACAATAGATAGTAGCTGGTAGATAGTTGCTAGTAATTCGCATCTTCGTAATTCGTACCTTCGTAAGACTGCAAGTAAGTTTGAAGTATGAAGTATTAAGTATGAAGTATGAAGTATGAAGTATAGGAAGAGCGTGGGTTGGGTATTTAACAAATATACCACGATTCTGTCGACTATTAGTTGACAAAAACCCCCTGTTTTTGTAGAATGATAACCAACATGATCTACAAACGACATATTTTTACGGCTTTAAAGCCAGAAATACAAGAAAAGGAAATTACGGTATTAACCGGGATGCGGCGGGTAGGGAAAACTACCGTTATGCGGCATATGTTTGATTTGATTGATTCAGATAATAAGGTAATGTTTGATTTTGAAAATCCACTCCAGAGAAAAATATTTGAAGAAGAAAATTATGATGCCATTTGGAAAAATTTAGAACCTTTTGGAATCACCAATACAAAAAAAGCATATATTTTTATTGATGAAGTGCAAAACTTGCCAGATATAAGCCGGAGCGTGAAGTACCTGTATGACCATTGGGATGTCAAGTTTTTCCTCACGGGATCCAGTAGTTATTATCTGCGGAATATTTTCCCCGAATCGCTTGCTGGGCGTAAAATTGTGTTTGAACTCTTTCCACTTACGTTTCGTGAATTTTTAACATTTAAAGGTATTCCGGTTGGGGAATTTGAATCATTTGATGATGCAGCACAAAAGAAAAATCGTATTATGCATGAAAAACTTCGCCCGCTCTATGACGAATATATGGAGTTTGGCGGATTTCCATCTGTTGTGTTGGAAAGCGACCATGAACGGAAGCGTACGTTATTATCTGAAATATTTACCTCATATTTTGAAATAGATGCTAAAAATCTTGCTGATTTTCGCGATATGTCAAAATTACGGGATCTTTTGTTATTGTTAACTGCGCGTGTTGGAGCAAAGGTTGAAATTGCAAAACTTGCAGTTTCACTTGGTGTCACGAGAGATACTGTCTATTCTTACCTTTCTTTTTTGGAAAAAACATATTTTATCCGATTAGTGCCAAGGTTTTCGAGAAGTCCGGATAGGGTTACATCCGGAGGGAAAAAAGTGTATTTTTGCGATTCCGGTATTGCGCAGACTCTTGGGCAATTATCTGATGGGCAGATATTTGAACAATCGGTGTTTCAAAATCTACGGAACAATTTTTCCATTACGTATTTTAGTAAGGATAGGGGGGTAGAAATTGATTTTATTGCAGATGGATCATATGCGCTTGAAGTAAAATTAACAGCGTCACAACGTGATGAAAAAACAGTTCATCAACGCGCATCGGGGCTGGGAATAGAGTCTTCGTATGTTGTTACTCATGAATTTAAGGATAGCCCACATATCATTCTTGCAACTGATTTATAATATGAACTATGGCAAT
Source organism: uncultured Gammaproteobacteria bacterium (assembly GCA_964630015.1). GTDB lineage: Bacteria > Patescibacteriota > Microgenomatia > UBA10105 > UBA927 > CAZERT01. Next base: position 1,580 of record CAZVTJ010000029.1, read on the forward strand.
ACCAATTTTCCGGCTTGACCGGCAGTACACGAATATTCAAAAAGATATTGACGCGGCGATGAAAAAAGTTGCCTCGCGGGGGGTATTTGTGCTTTCGGACGAAGTGAGTGCATTTGAGGCAGAATTTGCATCGTTTATCGGCATGCGGTTTGGTGTTGGGGTGGCAAGCGGAACGGATGCCCTCACGCTTATTTTACGGGCGTATGGCATTGGGGCAGGGGATGAGGTGATACTGCCGGCCAACGTGTATCCTACGGCATTTGGCGTGGCCATGGCGGGTGTTTCTATTCGATTGGTGGATTGCGGTGAAGATGGGCTCTTGGATAGTGCAAAAGTAGGGGATCGCATTACGAAAAAAACAAAAGCGATTATTCCGGTTCATTTGTACGGCAATACCGTGGATATTGCGGCATTGAAAAAAATATTGGTCGATATGGGGAGGGATGATATCCGGGTGATAGAGGATTGTGCACAAGCCCACGGCGCACTGCTTCCACCGGGAACACCGAAAAGCCTAAAAGCGGGATCTGTCGGAGATGCATCCTGTTTTTCCTTTTACCCTTCAAAAAATCTTGGAGCCTATGGAGATGGGGGAATGATCTGTACAAACGATCCGGATATAGATAAGCGAATACGAAAGTTGCGCATGTATGGTGAAACGGACCGATACAGAAGTGAAGAAGTGAGTGGTGTTTCACGGTTGGATGAATTGCAGGCAGCAATTCTTCGGGTGAAACTTCGGCATTTGGATGCGTGGACCGCAAGACGTCGCACAATTTTTTCCCGTTACAAAAAAGAGATCGGGGAGTACGGAAAAAATAAAAAAGCCCTTGGAATGCTCCCTGACTCCCCTGGCTCCGTATTCCATTTGGCGGTAGTCCGATCGGATCGTCGTGACGAGCTAAAATCGTATTTGGAGAAAAATTCCATCGGGTGTGCGATTCATTACCCGGTGCCCATCCACCTGACGCCGTCTTTTTCGGGGTTGGGGTACAAAAGGGGGGAGTACCCGGTAGCAGAGACGCTTTCCCAGCAGGTACTATCTATCCCTGTCTATCCGGAATTGACGGATGAAGAAGTATCTACGATCATTACAATTCTAAAAAAGTATTAAGTATTACGTATGAAGTATTGAGTATTACGTATTAAATAGCTTCGTAATTCGCATCTTCGTAATTCGTAGTTTCGTGGGTCGTAGCTTCGTAAGAATAAAAGCCCATCCTTCGCTCATGAGAGCTTCGGAGGGTACAATAGTTTGTAGTTAGCCCTCCTTCGCCAGAGGCTTCGGAGGATGAAATAAACGTGGATTCCCGCTTTCGCGGGAATGACAGAAATGCAGGTTTACTACCATCTACTAGCTACTATCTACAAAACTCTGCAAAGTTCTTCCATCTACTGGCACACCAGTGCCCCTGATACAATGATCGTATGGCACGCAAAATCGCCGGGTTTCGTACAGTTCTTCCCCGAATTTTTGCCGTTTTGGGCATTCTTGCTACGCTTGGCGTGATTGGGTATTTTGGCTTTATACGCTATAAGATCGGGTTGGTACGCTTTTTTGATGCGGATGAATTGGCGTATATGTCCTGGACTGCACATTTGCTTTCCGGAAGCGTGCCGTTTCGGGATTTCCTGTATTTCAATTTTCCCGGATATCTTCTGTTTTTACTCCCGGCATTTGCGGGTGCCGGTCAGAGCGCGCTTCCATATGAAAGTGCACGGGTGTTGTCGTTTTTTGTTTCCATTGGAGCTGCCGCATCCGTATCGCTTCTTGCCTGGCAATTCCGGCGCGGGTGGACAGCATTGGCCGCAGGGCTTTTATTTTTGTTTTTACCGCTTCCATCACATAAGGTTATGGAAATCCGGCCGGATACGTTGTCGTTTGTGTTTGTATTGCTGGGTATGGCACTTCAGCTTGGATGGATGGATAGTATGCTTTCACACATATCAATGTACGGTTCACATCCGGAAAAACTATTTGCCAGGGTATTTGTAAACGGAGTGTTGTATGGACTTGGGATCTTCGTCTTATCCAAAGCACTTGTGCCGGTCGCGGTTGCATGCGTGGTTGCCGTGCTGTTTGTCTTTACCGCGTTACCCGGACCAATTTCCAAACGGTTCTCCCCTCTATTGAAACTCGCTATAGTATTTTCTATAGGTTTGTTATTGTTTCCCGGATTATGTTTAATTTGGGCTGCCGTTACGGGACAATTATCACAAGTTTTATACCTTTTAACGAAATTTCCCATGGAGGCAAACATCATTGCCAGGATGTTTTATATGCCGCCGGAATTTTTCTTTTACCAGTCGGATTTGGTTTATGGGGTTTGGGGCGAGCATATTGGCTATATTGCTAATCATGTATTATGGATTTTAGGCATAGGATTGGCCGTCTTTCGATTATTGACGCCGTTTGCGGTCACTACACGGGCCCGGTTTTTCCGGGAACTTTTTTTACCGTTGTCTTTTGCCGTCCAACTCTTCTCGTACCTGTACCTGGTACCTGTTCATCACGCGCAATATTTAATACCTATAGCAATGTTGCTTGTGGTGTTTTGTGCAGACGGAATTAGGTTTGTTTGGAGTATTGCATCCCGATCAATACCCGGATCCTTTGGGTTTGTTGTTATATGGGTACTTTTATTGTTCAATTTAGTGAAAGCCTTTGACACGGTGTATCTTCCAAAACTTTCCTGGATCGATACGGAAGTTGTTCCGCAATTTAGCAAAATCCAATCATCTATCCCGACAACGGAACCAATTTTGGATTTAGTTGGACTCACGATGTTTCACCCCTATCCGTATTACGCCTGTTGTATTCCTTTTGGGCAGTTTGCGCCTGCACTTTCGCGTTCTCTCCCCCCACTTCTCCCGACGCTTGAACGAGTAAACTATATTTTCCAAGGAAGACTGGGTAGAACCTCGACGTTTTCCGGTTCAGAGGCTGCTTATATTCGGGAACACTTTGAGCCGATCGGCAGTGGCGAGCTTTTAAAGCGAAAAACCATTCCGACACCAGCGGGATTGACTTTGTAGGTAACTGTCTATGTTTGTAAAGCAGATACACCATATCGCCATCAAAGTGAAGGCGTTTGTATCTAAAACAATCATCAAATATGCCGTTGTCGTTTTAGGCATTGTGCTATTAGTTATACTTCCGAAGTTATATCAGCTATCCACCACTCCCCCTGGGGCTGTACCGTTGTATGTTCATGGTATTGGTGAGGACTATTTTTATGATCTTATGGTTATCCGCCAGGGATTGGAGGGATCCGCAGAGATTGATCAATATACAACAGAAGATACAAAACCAGCTTATGTACACGTGTATTATCTTGTACTGGGTTGGATTGGACGGTATTTCCATGCAACGGCAATTACGATGTATGGAATTGGATTAGCTCTATCGCTAGTAGTATTTGTAGTCAGCACAATGGTGCTGGTGCATATCGTGATTCCACGAAAGTACAGACTTTTGGCACTGGTAATTATTTTTTTTGCGGGCCGTTCCCACCGGTAGAACTTTCCCTTTTTGGGAAAACCTTCGGGATTGGTACCAGTTGGTGGACCAATATGGACCAATATCACCGGCTCACCCAAATGCCGCACCATTATATCGGTCAGGCAGGAGCGATTTTTGCCAGTGCGTGCGTGTTTCTTTGGTTTAGGAGTGAGCGCTTTCGGCATGCGGTTTTTGCTGGTGTAGCCTGTGCCTTTGGTATACTTGGGTATAATGTTCCGGGTGTAGTATTTTTGGCTTCATTGTGGTTTGTCGTGTTCATGATGGTTTGCACTGGGATTCTCCAAAAAAAATCATTACAAGAAGTATTTTCCCAAGTGCCTCTATGGCATATACTGGCAATCTCCATCCCTCCACTCGTCGTGCTTGCGTGGTTTCAATATCAAATGCATACGCTTGGATATCCGTGGGATTCTTTTTTAGCTTGGGAATCCAATTGGTATAATCATTTTCCAAAAGAAATTTATCCGTATACATTTCCTGTTTTTTTGGTGTCATTTGGAGTGTTGCCGATTTTTATGCTCCCTGCATGGGTTCGATGGATAAAAAAAGGAAGCACCGGAACGCTTTTCCTTGGGTGTATGGTGATTGTACCCATACTCCTTTATATATTGGCAGCCCAACGGATTTTGCCTGTTCCGAAGATCCGATTCACCAGCGTTTCGCCATACGTTTTTGCAGGTATTATTGCGACATTTGGTATTTCATATATCGATGCATTCCTTAGAAGATATCGTTTCCATACTGTTTGCATGAGTATTCTTCTCCTATTTTTGAGTGCCAACGCGGTTTCCGGTCTTTTTGCCTATTGGTACCCGCAGACATATTCCGTTTCCTATACTTCCATTGCTCATTTTTCCCGTGCCCACATTGGCTTGGTGGAGGCTATAGAAAAAAACATTCCACCATATTCACGCCTTATGGTGCCATATGGGTTCGGAACCGTGCTTCCGGCATTTACCAAACAGAAAGTATTTGTAGGACATATCGTGAATACGCGAGATATTTGGAATAAGTATTATCTGACCCAGCAGCTGTATGCCGGATCGATGCCACCGGATCAGGCGCGGGATATGTTTCGTTCCCATAACATTACACACGTAATTTGGGAGGGCCGCGCTCCCGAATCGTATGTCGCTTTCTTGCATGAAGTGTTTTTTAACGGGTATTCCATCTATTCCGTTCAAGAATGATTGTGTTTTTTGGAATGTGCATTTTGATAATACAGAGGTTTTCCATATAATAACGGATAATGAGAAAGAACATTCCGGATTTGACACTCGTGCTTCCCTGTTATAACGAAACTCCTGTATTTTCCGGTAGTGTTGATCTGATTACTTCCATACTTGATCATTGTGCACTTACCTATGAGCTTTTATTTGTTGATGACAAGTCGACGGATGGGACGGTATCGCTTATTACAAAAACAGTTGCGCGGTCTCCCCGTACCATGCGGGCACTGTTTCACGGCATAAATGAAGGTCGCGGAAAAGCGGTTGCGGATGGTATTGCCGCAGCGCGCGGAACTGTTGTTGGGTATATTGATATCGACGTAGAAGTGTCGCCGGTCTATATTCCCCAGATGGTTCGGATGATTTTGGAACATCGGGCCGATGTGGTTGTCGGCGAGCGGATTTACCGAAGCAGTTTTGGATCGATAGTCCGGGAAATATTGTCTGTTGGATATAAACGGCTTGTCCGGACGGCCCTTCCCACAGGTGTCATTGATACGGAAAGCGGATATAAATTCTTCAATCGAAAAAAAATCCTCCCCGTTGTTGCAAAGACCCGGGATCCGCATTGGTTTTGGGATACGGAAATTATTGTTCGGTCACGTCTTGCGGGACTTCGGATTACTCAGGTTCCGGTTCTGTTTCTTCGCCGGTTTGATAAGGTATCTTCGGTTCATATAGTGTCTGATACGCTTTCATACCTTCGATCCATTGTTCGATTGCGACGCCAGCTTTTATCTGAAGGAGTTTCCTTATGAATGCTCATGGAATTTCGATCGGGAAAGCATTTCGATTCATATTGTTTGAATTTTTTACAGGAATTTCAACGGTTTGCATCCTGCCTCCCCTACGGCGACTTTGGTGGGTGCTTTTTGGTGCAAACATTGGTACCGGAACGGTGATTTTACGAAGCGGTGTAACGAATGGGTATCACTATGGGCTATCCCGATTATTGATCGGACGGGAGTGTTTTTTGGGTAACGGTGTTGATTTGGATGTCCGTGGCGGGATTATTTTGGAAGATGATGTGACGCTTTCCAATGGTGTGGCACTTGTTTCCCATATCAATGTTGGGTATCTGAACCATCCGCTTCAGACTGCATACCCTACAAAAGAAGCACGGGTTATTCTGAAAAAGGGCTGTTATATTGGGACAAACGCCAGTATCCTTCCGGGAGTTACGGTTGGTGAATATGCCGTTGTGGGTGCAGGTGCTGTCGTAACTAAGAATGTCCCAAAAAAAACCGTTGTTGCGGGTGCTCCGGCACGCGTGATAAAACGAATTCACGTATGAAATCTTCGCAAAACACAGGAATGAAGCGACACATTCCATTCACGCTTCCCTATTGGGGATTGCAGGAGAAAAAAGCGGTTGTGGATGCGCTTTCCAAAACCATCGGAACCGGTGATGGGCCGCACTCCGACACGATGGTTTCCCAGCTGACAAAAATACTTGGAACGCCGTTTATCCTTCCCGTGACGAGTTGCACACACGCAATGGAATGCGCCATCCGTGCACTTGGGATTGGGCCTGGTGATGAAGTGATTCTTCCGTCATTTACACTTTCGGCAACGGCAAATGCTGTTGTGTTGTCCGGCGGGAAACCTATATTTGCCGATATTGAAGATGAAACGTATGGTATTGATCCTGTGTCTGTTGAATCATTGATCTCCCGGCATACCCGCGCCATTATGGTTGTCCATTATGCCGGAATGCCCTGCAGGATTGATCGGATTTTGGAGATTGCCAAAAAGCACAATCTGTTCGTGATTGAAGATGCTGCCCATTGTATTGGCGCGTACTACCGCGGAAAAGCTTTGGGAACGTTTGGGGATGCGGGCGCGTTTTCGTTCCATGGGACAAAAAATGTTTGTTGTGGTGAAGGCGGCGCGTTGGTTGCTTCCAATGAAAAACTGGTAACGGTGATGGATGAAATTCGGGTAAACGGTACAAACAGACGGTTGTATCTTAAGGGTGTTGTTGATCGGTATACTTGGGTGCGGGCGGGATCCAGCTACTGGCTTTCCGATTTGCTGGCGGCAATCGTGTCGGCACAGATTCCCAAAATTCCCATGATTAATAAAAAACGGGCTGCAATTGCCAAAGAATTTAACAAAACATTCGGTAAGTTCCCGCATTTGTGTACGCTCCCCCGGGTGCCGGAGGGCGCAAAACCCAATTGGCATATTTATGCATTACGTTTTGCCACAAAAGAATTGGCGGATGTGTTTTATGACAGGATGCGGGGAGCCGGTATTGCTGTTTCCACCCATTATGTGCCGCTTCACAGTTCGCCGTTTGGCAGGAGTCTTGCCGGAAAACAATACAAAGAATTGCCGGTTGCAACCCAGGTTGCCCAGACGCTTGTGCGTATTCCCATATATCCGGGATTGACGAAACGCGATATTACTTATATAACAACTACAGCACGACGGGTGTTATCCGGACTGTAAAACTTCCTGCCTCCCGAGAATAGTAGTTAGTAGATTGTAGTTAGTAGTTTGCCACCCTTCGCTCTGATGAGCTACGAGTGGCGCAGTAGATAGGGATACTTTTTACATGATTGAAAGAATGAAAGATTGTACATTCATGGTTTCATTGCTCCATTATTTCATTGTTGAAAACTGTGAAAGTATAAAGTATGAAGTATTAAGTATCTAAATAATTTGTACCAAAAGTGTCATGAGGATTTTTCTATCTATTATTATTCCATATCACAACAGTACCGAGACGATCGGCCCTCTCCTTCGTTCTATAAAGGAATCCGTAAAACCGCCGACGTTTGAAGTGGTTGTGGTCGATGATGGATCCCAAATCGGGAAACGGTATAGTGATATTCCCAAAAAAGTCTTGGGATCGCATCGCTTTCCCATCCGGCTCGTGTCGTTTCCCCATAACAAAGGACCGGCAGTTGCCAGAAACACGGGGGCAAAATTTGCTCGTGGAAAATTTCTGGTATTTTTGGATGGCGACGTACGGCTCTTCCCCGATACCCTCGCCAACATCGCAAAAATTTATACAGAAGATCCGGATATTGTGGCACTAACCGGAGTATGGACGAAGGAGCAAAAGAGCAAACACTTTTTCCCAAATTTCAAGGCGCTTCGGGATTGGAGTTATTGGATTAACGAAAAGGATATAAATGGATATTACTATCTCTTTAGCACTCGTATAGCATCAATCAAGCGCGAAGTATTTCAGCGGTTGAAAGGGTTTGACGAAAAGTATGCAGGACCCTTGGTCGAAGATATTGAATTTACCTACAGGATTGCCCGGCGGTATGCTGTGATTTTTGCGCCTAATGTCCGGGTGCATCATGAATTTGAGGAATTTTGGCCGATTGCCAAGAAATATTTTTGGCGGACGTATTACTGGATTCATTTGTTCAACAAGCGGAAGAAATTCGATCCGGTGGCAACCACATCAACGGAGGCTCTGACGGCCCTATTTGGTGTTGGCGGAATGGGGTTGACCGTAGTATTTCTTCTTCTGTGGATTCTTCGGGAGGTAATCGGATATGGAGTGCTGACTCCGGTCGGAGAATTGGTGTTGAGCAGAATTCTCCTATGGTTATTGATTGCCGGAGGTATCTTCCTTTTTATTCATTTTCTGTTGGTATATCGGTTTTTACGTTTTGTATGGCAAGAAAAAGGATTGTGGTTTGCCATCCGCAGCTTTTTTGTGGGGCTGGTGCTGTATGGATTTATTGTTGCCGGTGCGCTGTGGGGAAAAATTCGGTAAAAGGCTTCAGGGCAACTCGTTTGGCTTAAGCGCGTTAATCGCATCTTCTAGTTGACGTACCAGATTTTGGGATTCTTCATTTATAGCAGTAAACTTCTTGGTCTGCTCAATAGCTGCTTTTGCATTGGTATAATCGGCTTTTAAACGATAGAAGTTGGCAAGATTATAGTATGCGTTGGCATAATCGGGCTTGAGGGTAATTGCTGTTTTGGTTTCCCCAATAGCTTCATCCAGCTGATTCATGGAGGCAACAAGGGTTGCAAGATCCAGATGGAGGACAGGATTGATGGGAT
>CAZVTJ010000030.1:0-10107 GCA_964630015.1 uncultured Gammaproteobacteria bacterium
GGGTATGACAGTTGGGGAATTGCACAAGTTATTGAAAAACAATCCAATACCAAAATAATAGCGATGAAAAAGGCAGTTGGTAAAATTGCTGCCACAACCGACACTACCCTCCCCGATGCAACCCTTGCCATCGGACACACCCGCTGGGCGACACACGGAGGCGTAACCGAAGCAAATGCCCATCCCCATTGTGATTGTTCGGGTACCATTGCCCTTATCCACAACGGCATCATTGAAAATTACGAAGAAATAAAGCAAACGCTCACCGGACATACATTCGTTTCGGAAACGGACAGTGAGGTTGCGATTCATGCAATCGAGGAAAAAATGCACACTATTTCTTTGGAAGAGGCTGTCCGGTCGGTGTTTTTAGAGTCCCGGGGATGCAATGCATTCATCGTTATCTCCACGATAGAGCGAAAAATCGTTGCCGTAAAACGGGGATCGCCGCTTGTCGTTGGGTTTGGAACCGGTGAGCAGTTTATTGCCAGTGATGCACCGGCACTGCTGCCGCATACCCAAACCGTGTATTACCTGGAAGATAATGAAATGGCCATTCTTACCGATTTAAAAATCCGGTTTCTTGATGCGACAACCGGAAAAGAAAAACCAATAACGCCGATAACGCTCACATGGTCACCATCCGATGCACAAAAAAACGGCTTTTCCACATTCATGGAAAAGGAAATCGAACAGCAACCCATGGTCATTCGTACGATTGCCGACCGTCCGACACATGAACTGCAACCGCTCATTTCCTCCATAAAGAACGCATCATCCGTCGTGTTTACCGGTTGCGGATCAGCATACTATGCTTGTCAGGAAGCTCCGTATATTTTTTCCCAGGTGGCAGGAATGCATGTGGATACGGTGTTGGCAAGTGAGGCAGCATACCGGATGCCGCTCTTTACCGATAAGACGCTCACGATTGCGTTTTCCCAAAGCGGCGAAACGATGGACCTTATCGAGGCTATAAAGGAAATCAAGACGCACAAGAGCACCATCGGCGCACTGGTAAACGTCATGGGATCAACGCTATACCGTTTGTCCGACCTCTCACTCGTAACCCTTGCGGGCCCGGAAATCGCCGTTGCGACAACCAAGGATATGGCGGCAAAACTTTCCCATATTATCCGTTTTGCCTATTATCTGTCGGAAAACGATACCCAAGGTACAAAAATTCTTCGCGACTCTGCAGAGGCAATTGACGAGTTGCTTCACAACACCAAAACACGGGAAATAATCAGGAGGGTAGCACGCACTCTGGCGAAGACAACAACCGTTTTTGTTCTTGGCCGCGGACCGATGTATCCCATTGCGTTGGAAACGGCCCTGAAAATAAAGGAAGTTAGCTATGTTCATGCGGAAGCCATACCAACAGGAGAACTCAAACACGGACCGATCGCGCTGATCGAAAAAAATACTCCATGTATACTCCTGATGCCAAATGACGGACTCTACGGAGCAAATCTGGCAGGGGCAATGGAAATGAAAGCGCGCGGTGCAACCATAATTGCTGTTACCGACACACCCCATCCCGTTATGGACATCGTCATTCCGATCTTGACAGCCGGTATTGGGTCCATTTTTCCTGTTCTGACAGTGGGGCAAATCCTTGCACTGGAGGCGGCATCATATAAAAAACTCGATCCGGATAAGCCGAAAAATTTGGCAAAAAGTGTAACGGTAAAATAAAACCACGAATTCGTATCTTCGTGGTTTGCACCTTCGTAGTTAGTAGTTCGTAGTTTGGAATGGGAGTAGATAGAAAAATGTTTTTAAAATCTTACCGTTTTGCATTCTCTAGTCTTGGCTATCTACTGGCTACTATCTACAAACTACTAGCTACTAGCTACGAATTTACAGACATGATTGTTATGGTTGAAATTCCGATAATGCTTTATACTGGAATAAGACATGAAAGGGAAAACTGTCCTTATTATACTTCCGCTTGTTCTTCTGGCGATTGCCATTCCTGTTGCCGTGTATTTTGTCGGGAAAGGCGGATCGACGGATATACGAAGCAAAGCTGCACCGGCAACCCATATTTCCCTTTCTACACTGACGACTAGTCTTGCCGTCAATCAGGAATTCGAAGTAAATATCATCGTAGACACAAGCGACAATAGTATTGCCCAAATCCGTCCGGTCATAAAAATCGATCCGACAAAACTTACCTTTATTTCCGCTAGTCCCGGTCCATTTCTTCCTGGCGCCGCAGAAGGAGAAAAATCATTTAACGAAACCACGGGTATTCTGACCTATTATTTATATTCAACCACATCCCGAAGCGGAACCGGAACAGTTGCTTCCCTGAAATTAAAAGCGGTAGCACCGGGAACGACAACAATCTCATTTGATACCCAAACCGCGGCAGGTGCAATCGGGGAAGTCGATCCAACAACAAATCAGTCACGAAACGTTATTGTCCCGCCCATGAATCCGCTAACCCTTACGATTACCGGAGACAGCGCCGCAACATCCGTCACAGACACAGTTACTCCAACCGAAAGCATCGAACCGACACCGGAACCGACTATCGAAGATAGTATGGAGCTATCTGAAACGGAAATTCCCATTCCAACCGAGGCTCCACCAATAGATCAAACAGAGGAACCAACTTCAACCCCATCTGCCCAAATGGCAACAATAACCCAAGATGGTAGCATTTTCCAAACCCAGCTTCCGACACTCTCCGGCACCGCCCAGGCCGGTGCAACCGTTACCATCGTTATCCACAGCGATGAAACGGTAACCGGTGCCGTTACCGTCAATGAAGACGGTACCTGGACATTTACCCCGACTACTCCGCTTTCCCCGGGAATTCATACCGCAACCATTACCATTACGAACCCCGACGGAACAACGGAAACAAAAACACTTTCGTTTACCGTCGAAAATCAGGAAACACCCATCACCGGCAACACACTTCCATTGGCGCTTTCCATTATAATTGGAGGAGTATTCCTTCTGACCGGATTCTGGCTTCGGAAGCCTTCTTCGTCCTATTGATCCGAACCGATTCTGCTTGCAAGAGGTTGTGACTGATGCACGTATTTTGCATTGAGTTTTGTTGTATAAGGCTGGGATGAAGGATGTTTTAATTCATCAAACGTGAGTGCGCAGATGCGCATCCCCGGATACAAAGCAACCGGCATTCTCCCAAGATTCCCCAATTCCATCACAACAACTCCGCTCCACCCCGGATCAAACACTGAGGCTGTCGAGTGGACGACTATTCCAAGCCTCCCCAAACTGGATCGTCCTTCCAGCCGTGCCAAAAGAAAATCGGGAAGCGTTAATGTTTCCATTGTTGTTGCCAACACGAAATCGCCCGGCTGCAGGATAAACGGTTTCCCATCTTCCACCGTAATTTCACTCATCATGGAATCCGCCTGGTCCCTATTGGTGGGATCGATAAAGGGAACACGGGAATTATTAAACACGCGAAATGCATTCCCTAACCGAAGGTCAATGGAACAGGAACCGAGTTGTTTTACCAAATCGGGTTTTGGATCGATGGTAATAATACCTTCTTCCAATGCTTGTTTGATATCCACATCAGAGTACACCATAGGTTATATGGTAACACGAAACGAAGGTGTTCCGTGAGAAACAAACGACACAATATTTTCAACCGTTTTTGAAAGAATCGTCGTTAACGCCTCTGTACTGTTGAATGCGTTATGCGGTGTCACGATGACGTTTGGATGGGTAAGAAGTACGTGATTATACAGCTGTGTGCGCACATCGATTGCGTTAATGAAGTTTTTCGAAATCAACTGACGTTCTTCCTTCAGACTGCGCTCCCCTTCCAATACATCAAGTCCTGCAGCGGCAACAATGCCCTGTTCCAGCGCCCACACGAGGGCTTCCGTATCGACAACTCCGCCCCTGGCGGTGTTTAGCAATATAACGCCTTTTTTCATCCGTTCAAACGAGTTTCTGTTTATGAAATGGTGCGTCTCGGGAGTTTCCGGAATATGGATGCTGACGATATCACTCTGACCATACAGGTCATCAAGGGAAACATAGGTAAATCCCCCTGATTTTTCCCGCCGTTTATCCGGATGCCGGGAATACACCAGTACCCGCATGCCAAACCCGAGAGCTATCCCCACCACTGCCCGGCCGATCACGCCGTCCCCGATTACCCCGAACGTTTTCCCGAACAACTCACTTCCCCGAAGTCCGGCGACCGTAAAATCGCCGCGACGCGTGCGCTCGACTGACGGGACAATTGTTTTTACAAGAGCAAGCAGAAGTGCAAATGCATGTTCCGCTACGGAATGCTGGCCATACGTCGGAACGTTTGCAACGGCAATCGAGCGATCCTTTACAGCAACGGGATCTATATGATCCGTTCCCGTTGATCGCGTGACGATGAGTCGGACATTGGGAAGCCGGGAAAGAAGCATCGGGGTGATTTGGGAATAGACGAAAACCGAAAGAATGTCGATGGATTTAATCGCTTCAACGTGGTCGGCTGACAGCGGTTCAGGGAAAAACAGGAGTTTATGGCTGGACAACTCCTTCTGGAAATAGTCCTTTTCCCATGGTTCAATTTCGAAAAATGCGATATTCATATACAGGATCCTTCCTACTCTTTCGGTTCGGGATACCGGATTTTAAGTTCCTCCAATTTTTCCCAAAAAGAAGCCGCCAAATCAATGTGGAGAATTTCCGAAAGAAGAATGGTTGCGTGCAGGACATCGGCAAGTTCGAGGGCAATATCGTGCTTTATTTTTTCGTTGGCAAGAATTTGCTCATTTTCCGGCCAAATACAGTGTTCCATCGCCTCGGATGCTTCCCGTACCAAATCCATGGAAACGTTTTTTGGCGTATGGGTATTTTCCCATTTCCTGGACCGCTGGAGTTCCCAAATTGCTGCTGTCATGGAAGAAAGTGAATCGTTTGCCATAACACCCATTGTACCATGCACCATACACCCGACAACCAACCAGTGATACAATCCAAACTACTTATGGGTAAATCGGTCGCCATGCTTCTTGGAGCTATCCTCTTCCTTGGCGGAACCGTATGTGGCATTGTTGTGTTGGGGAAAAACCACAGACCAATATTGAATACGAACACATCCGCATCTTCCGTATTACCCACATCGATTCCCCTTCAATATGTACCTTCCGAAGCCATTACAATTCCCGGGGTAGTATCCAATGGATCGCTTCGTTTTCAAGCGGTAGATTCGATGTTACCCGCAACAATATCGGGTGATTTTGTACTTCGTCAGAGTGATGGGTTCGTAACCGACGACAAAGCCATCGCAACCCTATCGGGAACTGGTGTGATCGCAACAGTCTTTCCCTCTACCACACTTACTGCATCGTCCCTCCTGCCAACCGCTTTCCTTTTTACCCTCCCAGAAGGAAAACTTTCACTTAACGCCAGCATACCATTTGCAATCCGGTCCGGCATAACACTAATCCAAATGGAACATGCTTCTACCGTTATACGACGCAACGCTCTGGAGAAAGAAATTTCCATAACTGTTTCCCAAGGATCGGCATCCGCAGCATTTATCAACGAAGAAAATGAAACGCAGGTCCTATCCATCCAAAACGGTCAGACAATCCGAATAAACGAAGCTACGTCTCAAATCCAAAAAACACAATCAAACGGACATTAACGGACAAATTGCGAAAGATCTTCCCCTTCATACCCGAGTGCCCACAATGCAACACCAGCAATACCCATGGCTTTTGCCGAATCGATTTTCTTGGCAATCGACTGCCGATCTTCATAAAATATCTGACGGTAATATCCGTTTTCCGGTATAACCACGTAGGGAATATCACCGCTTATGCTATCCCTTCCTATTTGGCAGGACTGACAGTCCGCAAGCAATTCCTTTACCCGTGCCCAGCTTGCGGTTTTCCCCGTTCCCGGAACTACTCCACTGCCGGGCACAGAAGACAGTGTATCCCATTCGTATCCATACAACGGAATACCCAACACAAGTTTTTCTTTCGGAATAAGATTCACGGCACGATTAAGGGAAAGTACTGCATCCTGCACGCGGACTTCCCCCGCACCTCCAAATGGCGCAACCGGCCCGCTTACAAATGACCCGGAGTACGTATAATCGTATGCCATCAGAATTACCGTATCGGCAATTTCCCCAAGCACTTTGGGATCTTCCAAACGCGAACGGATGAGCGCGGTCGGTGTAAGCTCGACGGTAAGTGTGACGGTTCGCAACCGTTTTTTTACCTCGGATAAAAACGTGATGTAGGAACGCCGGGCGGACTCGGATGCATCGCGGAAACTTTCGATATCAAGATTTAAATCCGTGAATTCATATTTGGTTAAAATCGGGGTTACGTCATTGGTCAGAGTGATTGCCGATGCAGTGGCATCGGATAACAGTGTTCCAATATGATCTTCATTGGACAAATGCAGTAGTAGCGATCTGTTTTTTTGCTTGGCGGTATATGCGGAAAGTATGTCCGAAACCGTTTTGCCCTTAAGCGTTGTCCACCCAGGCTCTTCTTCCGTATCGGCAACAAGTTTTTGGATCGTCCCGTCAGGATTAACAACAAGACCAAAATAGGTCCATGAGGTAAGCAAATCCGTATAATCGTATGACTGTTTGGGGATGAGCCAATATGGCGCAAATCCAATAACTTCAAATCGTTTTTGCAGATGAAGATCTTCAAGTATTGGAGTAATAAATTCAGCAGTATTGATATTGGTTCTTACAAAAAATATACCAAGAAGACACCCAAGAATAAAACTGATGCAGTACGCCGCGATACGGAAAAAAAGCTTCATGCTGGCAGTATTGTACCATGCAGAAAGCAATTACTTATTCGTTGTGGGATTCATTCCTGTATGTTTCGTGGGCGGATTGTATGGCTTTGTAGGCTTCTTCCCTGTCTCCCCAACCATGGATAGTAACCGATTTATTTTCCAGCTGTTTATAGACGGAAAAGAAATGTTCCAGTTCCGCTTTTTGGGCATCATCGATATCGGTTATCTGTTGTTTGACATCGGAAAGCGGGTCCGCAACAATGACACCGACGATTTTCCAGTCTTCCCCTTTGTCATCCGACATTTTCAGGACACCGATTGGACGGATTTCCACCACACATCCGGGAAAAATCTGATCTGCTGAGAGTACCAATACGTCCAAATGATCCCCATCGGCAGCCCTGGTTTCCGGAATGAATCCGTAATTTACCGGATAGACTACGGAGGAATGCACCACCCGGTCCAGCTTTATTGCATCCAAGGTTTCATCGTATTCGTATTTGTTTTTTGTCCCCTTGGGAATTTCGATGATGGAATAAACTTTTGAAGGAAATGCCGATCCGATGGATATACTATTATTCATACATTTTGAGTTAATTGCTTGATGGTGACTGGCTATCGGCAGGTACGATTCTTGTTGGAAGCCCTTCCTCTTTTTCAACTAGCTGTGCATCCGCATCAGAAACAATTACATTGCTTCCGCCCCTCGCTACATCTTTGGCAAAATTCATAGCTACTGAATCGTCCGGAACATCTCCATGAACCAATACTACTGCTTTAATTTGTTTAGGAATTTCACCTGATTGTGGCATAAGTATTTTTAATCTTCAACTCGACGAGGCAATTTAGAGACGGGTCTACCTCGATAAAACGGTTCGCGTCGTTGGGCCATCATTACTTACCGCCTTCGCCAAGGCTTCGGCGAGTTAAAGTGGGTGACCATGGAGTCGGACCATGCACCTCTTTCTTATCAGGAAAGCGTTCTACCGATGAACTAGTCACCCTATCAAAACGTTGTCTATTGTACCATAGGCACAGAAGAGAAAAAATACAAGAATTATCGATAGTTTAATCCCACGTTAAACCAAATGAGGTTTTTGTTGGTTGTTTAGATGCATCTTTTAATTGACTTTGATTTGTTGGAGGAGGAATTTGAACTGCTTTCGTAGGTTTTATAGGTATTTCGGATACGGGAGAACCAGTATCTCCCGGTCCATGAATTATATGATTTTCATATGCGCGATCATACGGACCTGCCATATGTATACCTCCAAAAAAATTATACTATCCCGGAGGCGCGTGCCGGAATCGGACCGGCGCATAGAAGTTTTGCAGACTCCCGCGTTACCACTTCGCCAACGCGCCACAAGAAAACAAAAATCATTGTATCACAGGTTATTAGGGATTACTGAAGAAAAATTGGGGTAATTGTAACCGTTTGTTATTTCTCCGGAAGACACACGATACTTCCATTTGCCAACCTGTTTGATGATTGAATCCACATTGCGTCCGTTGATCGGTATACATAGATACCTTCCTGTTCCCGGACAAATTCTTGGACTGTTTTTCTTATGGGACATGGATTGGGCATATCAAAAAACACATAGGAGAGTACGGAAAATCCCCCCAGAACAAGGGTTATCATAAAAAGATGGGTAAAGCTTTGTTTCCAGTTCATACATTGGATTGGACAGTGTTGCCGGATTATACAGTAAACTCAAGAAAAAATCAATATTATAGGATATTTCCGGAACCTTCCGTAGATTGCTCTGGTAGAAGAGAAATTCGACCGACAATTACTGGCACTGCCAACGTAATCACAACCATTACACTGCCGAGCCAAAAAGCAATTGGAGATGCTCCAACAGTATCGACCATAGACCCAAGAGTATAGGCAAAAAGAATATACGGAGTGCCACGGATAAGCGATATGACCGACAATGTTGTAGCCCGCACACGGGAGGGAATGTGATTGTTGAAAAATACGGAAAGCCGCATATCAAATAACACCGAAAATACGCTGCGGACTATAAGCAGCACACTTCCCCAAAACGCACCGACCAGTGCCGAAAGAATCGTGGCTATGCCAAACCCAAGCGATGTTTGGAAAAGGAATGCATGCAGGGTTTTTCTTTTGGCAATGCGGGTATACAGAAGCGATATTGCAGCCATCGCAACATATACCCCGGTATACACAATTCCCAATTCCCTGCTTCCCAGACCATAGTAAACCGCCTGAATATCCCAAAAACCGGAACTGTCTGCCGTTAACAATATTCCGATAGCAAGAAGTACTAGTGACGCAGATCGGATGGATACATGGTAAATGCTTGCAAGACCAAGGGAAAGTTGATGTGCAATCGATGTCATCTGAATTGTTTGGCTATCAACAGGAGGCTCCGTAATCCAATAGGAAAGCACTGTTCCGATTGCCGTCGCGACGCCGACTGCAAAAAACGGAAACCGCGGATCAAGCGTATACAGATATCCCCCAAGAATGCTCGAAAGACCACAAACAACCATCCGAATAAGGACTGACCTGGACAACACATGGGGAAAATACCGTTCAAACCCCTGTGATTTGAGCGTGTCATATTGAAACGCTTCCATCGATGATGCAAACAATGTTCCGCCGGTTGAAAGTACGACGACCCCAATTCCCACCTGTGTTGCATTTCCGGCAAATCCCGTGATGATGCCCCCGATTGTGC
Organism: uncultured Gammaproteobacteria bacterium; assembly: GCA_964630015.1. Taxonomy (GTDB): domain Bacteria; phylum Patescibacteriota; class Microgenomatia; order UBA10105; family UBA927; genus CAZERT01. The sequence goes on from CAZVTJ010000030.1 coordinate 9,483, forward strand.
TTACTACCCCAGAAAGAAATAGCGTTGTCCGTTTCCCGATGCGATCCGAAAGTATGCCAGCCGGTAAAATTCCAAATCCTGCAACGGAAGCCGTGAGTGCTTCCAGTAATCCCACACCGGCAAAATCGGTGAACCGGCGGTAGAAAAGTACCCAGACGGGAAGCCAAAACCAACTGAAATGGCATGCGACAATCGCATAGGACAGAAAGATGGATCGCTGTACATCCGGTGGAAGAATCTTTTTCATGTATTGTATCCAAGGGGAAATATACTCCACTGCCCCTTCTTTACTGTATCAAAAATCGGCACAAAAAATCCCCGCGGGGACGGGGATTTCATGTTCAGCGTCAAATATTAACAACCAAATGGTGATAAGAACGGATTGTGAGAGTGCTGTACGACTTTTTTAAGTACACCCCAAAAAAGTTTGATCTGTACAGCTTGCTGCTTCTCTCGAAGCAAAAAGAAATCTACTGCTGCTGGTCATCCAGTGAAATGCCTTGCGGCAAGTATCGATGCTTTACAGTCTCGATTTTTAAATAGAAAGGAGGTGATCCATCCCCAGCTTCGGCTAGGGATACCTTGTTACGACTTAGTCCCCATCGCTGAATTCGGCTTAGCTCCC
>CAZVTJ010000031.1:0-10091 GCA_964630015.1 uncultured Gammaproteobacteria bacterium
TCTTTCACAGTATCTTATCTGGGTTGTCGGGGTGTTGGGAGGGGTGGGGAATGTGAGGATTTAACAAGTAGTTAGTAGATAGTAGATGGTAGTTGGGGAAGAGGGATTCGATAGACACAAGAAGACTGGTTCCCTGGAAAGTCGAGATGAGAATGGATCCCCGCTTGCGCGAGGATGACAATAAAGGGATGATGAAAATACCTATAAAATTGTAAAAATTACCTTAACTTTCCTTTTATATTTTGGTGTTTTCCCTGTCTCCTAACTACTATCTACAAACTACAATTTTTATTGATGCTACAATAACGAGTGCGGGAATAGGGGAGGAAGAGAGTGCAATTCCGCACGGGAATGTGAATGGGATTTTCAGAAGATTTTCCGCATTTGGAGCGTACTAGAGGCCAAAAGTATGGTATAGTATTCGGGGAAAATGAATAGATCATACTGCATCATGAGTTGAAGGTTTGAGGCTGCGAGCCAGCGAAAAAGTGAATACTTATGGGATTATTATTACATTCTGTGTGTCGAGTGGCTTTGATAGGGTTGGATAGGGATTGTTTCCACTGCGTGAATTCAAAACGAAATATTTTAGTATGAAACTCCGATTGGGCTATCTGTTGACCGGTTGCGTTATAGGATTACTCACGGTGATCCAATGGATCGGGTCGTTTCCTGATGGACGCCTCCATATTACCGCCTGCAATGTTGGACAAGGTGATGCTTTGTACATCCGATTTCCCGATGGGCGTGATATGGTGGTGGATGGCGGACCGGGGGAGAAAGTGTTGGAGTGTTTGGGGAAGGTGATGCCCATTGTTGACCGTTCGATTGATCTTCTTTTGCTCACCCATCCGGAAAGCGATCATATGAGCGGGGCAACCGAAATTCTTTCCCGGTACCGCGTGGGAACGGTTTTACGAAGTGACGTGTCAAAAGATACGGAAGGGTTTAGAAAATTTCTGGCTGGTATAACAGGGCACCATATTCCCCAAAAATTTGTAATTACCGGCGATACCGTTGACATTGGTCCTGTCCGGCTTTCCGCCCTGTGGCCAAGTGGCGAGGAGGTGGCGATTCTCAAGCGCGCGCAGGAAAAAGAATCTGGGGTAGTTGCCGGTGTGTTTACGGGGATGGATCAGGCGGCAACCGCTGGTATTGGGGATGAATCGGGTTCGTTTTCCGTTTCCCAAAGCACGGTGAGCGTCAATGACGGCAGCATGGTGTTTCTTCTTTCCTACGGGTCATTTGACATGCTGTTTACCGGTGACGCCGATGACCGCGTCCAGCCCATGATTACCCTTCCCAAACCTACAGACGGGGTTGTGGAAGTGGTAAAAGTGCCACATCACGGGGCAAAAGCGGCATTTGACCGCGGGTGGTTTGCCGGGCTTTCTTCCCTGATCCGTTCACAGGATTGCCGGAAATGCGGAGGAAAATCATTTCAGAATCAGGGGGAAGCGGAAAAAGCTTGTTGCAGCGTGGCATTTATATCGGTTGGGAAAAATACCTATGGTCATCCGGCACAGATGACCCTTAACCGTTTACAGGAAGCCGGTTTTGGGGTCCTACGAACCGATCAGAAGGGTGCAATTACCATAACAACGGATGGAACAGCGTGGGATGTGAAGACGGAGAGATAAAAATCATTGTTTCATTGCTGGAATATTAGCAGCTCGTGGGTTCAAAGATAGTATTTTGTATGCCGTATACTGTATACAGTATACATAAATGTATACCGGTATCTTCATACATTTGTATTACATCATGAATCGGGTAGATTGCAAAGGAAATATGTTATGTAATTTCCGTGTGTATTCGTGTTTTCCCAAAAACCGGCAATACGGAAGCCAGGGCAATGCAGATCATTCCAATGGCAATTGACCAGGTGATCGGTTCATGAAAGAGTATCAGTCCAAACAGGACGCCGAAGGGGATTTCCATGAGTCCGATGATGCTTCCAACCGCAGCAGAGGTGCGTTTGTAGCCCGACACAACAAGAAGAAATGCGGCTGCTGAGGCAACAGCATGGGCGATGTTTCCCATCCAGGCTATCGGGTTTGTTGTGATGTGGAATGTGCCTTTGTACACAATGAGTTCGAAAATCACGCATTGGAGAAGCGCCATGGCGTAGAGCACCATGGTGAGCTGAATGGGGGAATGGGTACCGGAGAGTTTTTTGGTCAGCACCACCTCCACCCCTCCGCAGATGCCGGCGATACAGCAGGCAAGAAGGGGGAGGAGTGATACTGGGGACAAGGCGTACCGGGCGCCGTCAACCAGGACAAGCCCACACATTCCCAACACCAAGGCAGCAATTTTTTGTTTTGTCATGCGTTCGGCAAAAATAGTTGCGCCTAGAATATAGCCGGTAATGGTGAGGCTCGCATAAAACGAGAGCGTAGCAATACCAATCGGAAGCGCTGTAAAGCCGTAGAAAAATAAAGGGATGACCAATGCTCCCGGAACGGAATAAGCAAGGACCCAGGGCATCTCACGGGCTGAAAATGGGGTGATGGCATGTGTTTTGATTGCAGGAATTGCCAGGATTGCAAGAATCATGAGAGCGCGCGTCCACCCCTGGAAAAAATCATTCATGGACCCTGCCATGAGTTTTGACCAGATACCATAACTGCCAAAACAGACAGCGGACAGCAAAAGAAACATCGGGCCGGACAGGTATGCGGTGCGGTTCATATGGTGCAAGTGTAGTGCTTCCATGCTATGCTGTCTGTATTGTGTCCGATTCACCAGACATCATCGAGCAAACCTTCCTGCGGTTGGGGATTTCCCCCGATCAAACGCGGATATATCGGTATCTGTTGGGAAAACTTCCCCAGTCAGCACTTGCCATCAGTCGAGCGCTTACCGTTCCCAGAACCCGGGTGTATCGCATATTGGACAAGTTGTTGGCTGTCGGACTGGTGGAGCAGACAGTGGGACCGCTTGGGATTGTCTTTCGTGCTACGGACATGGGCCGGCTGGAACGATTGGTAGCAGACCGGGAAACGGAACTTGCCGCCATCAAACAGTCACTTCCGATCGTATGTTCGTCGCTTTCCAAAACATCGGGTTCCGATGCCGGACGGGCTGCCATTACCTACCATACGGGGCTGCCGGGCTTGAAACACGTGACATGGAATTCCCTTGATGCGAAAAAGGATCTGTATATTATCGAAAAAGCGACCGATATGACGGCGTTTGTGGACCGCGAATTTGCCGAAGAATACCGCCGGGAGTTGGTGCGCCGGAAGATTATGGTGTGGCAGCTGACGACGATTCCCCATATTGCGCCCTGGACGGATGTTCCCGACTGTGTGAAATGGTGGAAAGTGCGCTATATCGACAAAAAACTCCTGCCGGTGGTGTGCGAGTCGATCGTGTACAACGATGTGTATGCGATGTATACCTGGGATAAAACAGAGGCGTTTGCGGTGGAAATTACCAATCATGATGTGGCGGTTCAACAAAAAATACTTTTTCAATTTTTATGGACCCATGCACGCCCGATGAAGATTATCGGAAAAAGGGGGGAAGCGAAAATAGCATAAAAAGTAGATAGTAGTTTGTAGATTGTAGTTAGGGTAGCCTTTAAGAAACGTAGACTAGAAAATTGGAAAATTGGTAGGCTGGAAGAGGGATGTAGATTTTTGCAAGGAATATGATTTTTCTGTAGTATGGTGAAAGGAGGGTGGGAGAGGAAAATAAATATCCCAATATTCATATGCCAGACGGATCTACACCAGATATACCAACTATTCCAGGGACCGGTGATGGAACTGGAACACCAAAAACTCAGGTTCCGGTACCCGATTCAGGATAAACGACACCAGATACTACTGGCAATTTGACTCTTGAACAAATCCTTGAAAAGCGGCGACAGGCTTTACTTGCCGCAAAAGGTACGGGTGAACCGGGACAACCCGGATCCGATGTGCCGGAAGGAAGCGTTCCAGACATTGAAATTGGACCGGTTAGACCACCTGGTGATGATGCACATGATGTCAATGAATTTGTTGATACAGCGAATAATGCAGAAAGAACATCGGGTGGCGAGCTTCGTGCACCGTCAGGCAAAGTGCTTCCTGCTCCACCAACAGAATAATTAGATAGAAGAGTTGAATTTTGAGATTCGTAGTGTTCTTGTTGGCGCATTGTTTTCCTTTGTATATTTATTGTGTGATACGAGTGTTGTCTTCATGGATTTTTTTGTCTTTATAGTCCTATAGTGATATACTAATATCCTTCATTATGACACCGGAACTCTCACAACCAAATCAACCGATTTTTGGGTATACAGAGGGGGGGAACCCGATATATATCGCTTCCCCGAAAGAAGCCCTTCGTAAAGTACATGGCTTTACTGATACAGCCTGTAGCGTGTTTGATCATTTTTCCCTAGCACGGGCTATTGCAGTCGGATATACGGCATTGTCAAACCCATCATCGGATTGGCAGGATGTTGGGATGAAGGTGTTGGAAAACATAGAACAGTATCTTGATCAGGCAGGAGTGTTTACCCGAATGTTATTGCCTTCACGACAGGGGTTTATGGAAACGCAACAATCGGATATTGAAGAAGCACAGAAAATTGGTGAAATTGTTTCAAAATTACACGCAGATTTACAAAGAATCCCTCAGCAACAACAAAACAAACCTCTTCAAACATTTCTTCGTACATTTCCGCATTCATTTTCGTACCTTCGTGATTTTTCCGAGAATGTATCCCAATCATCGGCACAAGCGTCAGATGTCCCGCTGCAGGCGATGTATTCATACTATCCCGATGCCATTTTTACTCAATTATTTGATGGAAAATCCAAAGAAAAACGGACATGGGCAGTGGAGAATGAAACGTTTCGCTTGGGCATTATCGGATTTGATGAACGTCGTGATTCCATCGCCCGTCATCCGGATGAATTGGTCCAACGGATTCTCCAATCAGATCGGGATTGTCCGATTCCGGAACTCCGGTGTTGGGGGAAAGCGGTGCGAGGCGGAGAAACATTTGAACGGTTACTTACGGCACCGATAATGGATGGAGACACGTATGGAAAACGGATTTTAAATTTTCTTGCCAATATTCCCAAAGGCGATCTGTATTACCAGCGACTTGCTGAAGTTCTGTTTTTATCTGCTGCGTCACGAGTGAATATGGAAGGGTATGGGTTGGGTGGTACGAATGAACCAAGTGCCCGAATTCTTTTCTTCCAGCGGTGGCTTGCGGACCGGCTCGTTGCCCCGGCATTTGGGGAAGCCCCGGTTGTTGGATTTGATGCGCTTGTGCAAACGGTTGTGGAAAAAAGTTCACCGGTTGCTGATATTGCATTAGCAAAATGTGTTGCGGATGCGTTTCCTCCATCTCTGTCGATTGGCAAATGGGGGATGTGTGGGACTACCGTATCCTTCGGATAACGCTCCGGCGTACAAAAATCATTCAAGGATTTTGCGTTGAAATAACATTCCAATATTTATACGATACATGTCAAATTTGACATATATTTTGTTTTTCATTCATACTAAGAATATCCATGCGCCGTATTTGTATTATTGTTTTATGTTTCTTTTTTTTACCATTGCCGAATAGAGCAAGTGCTGCTGAAGTATTTCGAGATGATTTTGATCAAACAATTTCTTCTCAATGGCAAATTCATCAGGGAAGTGACCAACAATTGTTTTTTGCTTCTGGCGAGCAGAAATTACGAGGAGAAAAGGGATTAAAGGTTGCATTTAATTCCGGTATTTACGCCATTTTGGAAAAACATTTTCCTTCAGCAATCTCCAACGCCTTAGTGCGGATTTTTTATTACGATTCGGCAAATACCAGTGAAAACAACACATCTTTTTTGACTGCCAAGGCGTCTTCGTCCGGTCCTGCTTTTAGCATCGGAGTCCATACAACCGTATCGAGGGATAAGTATGTGGCCAATATCAACGGAAACCCTATTATTACGAAAGTTTCTAGAACACCTGGTTGGCATATGTTTGAAATTATTGTGACATCCGATGGGACATATGGAAAGATAGATGGAACATTGATAAACCTGGATCCTAGGCGGATAGGGTTTGGTAATGATGGAACAAATTCGCAGCTTATTAGCGCAACCAATATTAATTCGTTTAGTGTGATCCAGTTAGAAAGTCTTAATGGGTTTTATGGAACGAGATATTGGGATGATTTAACAGTAAACACGATGTCTACCGCGAGTTGGCAAGATATTTTTTGGCAGCGATTTGACGAGTATTACAGGATTTATTCCTCGACAAATTTTTCTGGTATTATCAGGACAATTACCGGAGCGACGGAACTTCGGTTGAGATCTAACATGGCGTTGTATTTTTATCTGTATGGCGTAAAACGGGGAAATTTGGGGGCAAAACAACAAGGCATTGCTATGATGCAAGCCATTATCACGGATTTTTCCGCAATCGGCTCCTGGACCCGGGGCGCATCGGTCCTTCCGTTTATCCGTGCGGCTTATGCCATGAAGACCTATCTACCGGAATCATCCCTTCAGACAGTGCGGACGATCATAGCCGATCAAGCTACCAAAATCCTTTCATCCGATCCGGGTGTTCCAAAGCCACAAAACGGGTACAACGGAGATACAAAAGCGGAAGAAAACGCATGGGACGCGGCGTTTCTTGCAAGTGCCGCAAATTTTTTTCCGGAAATACCCGGTTCATCAGCGTGGGAAACTCAAGCCCGCTGTATCGGCTTCCATACCATCACGAGGGGAATTTCTTCGGAGGATACCTATTGCAATAAACTCACCCAAACGGTATACACCGACTTCACCTTAAAAAATCATGGTATCGTGAGCCCAACGTATGCAAATGGGACCTTGTTGATGCTTGCCCAGGCGGTACAATCCTATGAGTTAGTCGGAAAGCCTGTTCCGTCGCAGTATTATCACAATGTAGTAAATCTTTTTACGAATTTTATCCGGCCAAAAATAGATGCAAATACCTTTTATTGGAAGTATGTACCAAGTGACTGGTCGGGCATATGGAATACCTTTGGAGTGTATGGATTGTCCGTGTTGGATCTAGTCCAGAAAGCCGGCGGGGATGTTTCGTCTGTCAATAAAGATACGTTTATGCGCAAGATGGATTTATTTTTCCATACCATTCCGGGAAGCTACCGGAAGGGGGAAGTGGCGGAATCATCCATTGCCTCCTACGACGTAAATAATCCACAGGTACTTGATTGGTTTCTCAATAGTATTATTGCCGGTGAATATTATTCAACGGTTGCTTTCCAATTGGGGATAGTCCCCGACGCACCAACCCCAACGTCATTTTCCAGTCCTATTCATACAGCAATACCGCCCCATATATCAACACCAACGGTTACCTTAAAACCAGCCCGTATACAGACTCCAACTTCAAAGCCAAAGCTTAAAGAAAAACTGGGGGATGCAAATAATGATAAAATGGTGAATGAAGATGATTATCGCATCTGGCGGTCCAATTATAGATTGTTTTCCAATTTGGGGGTTTCCGCAGGCGACTTTAATCATGATGGGAAAATTAATGGTGTTGATTATGTGATATGGATGAAGAATGTTGGACAATAATGGAATGAATATGATTCCTGAATCACCAGTTATCCAGACGCAACCAACAACAGAACAAATTCTTGTTACGAAGGCGGAGACTGTAGCGCGCTTTAGGGTTCCGAAGCGCCTGTCATGGGTAATTTTATTTGGATTTTTTTTGTCTGTGAGCGTATTTATATTATTGGATTTTTCAAAAACCAAAGATCAACGGATAAAAGCGGGGAATAAAACTGTTACGATACGTATTCTCCCCTCAGAGGTACATGTAAATTCGGAAGGTTCAGTACAGTTATGGATGAATTCAAGCAGTCAAGTTGCTTTTTGTGCGGTAGATATTATGTTTGATCCATCGCTTATTCAACTACGGCAAAATATTTCTCTTGTTACAAAAAAATTACAACGAATTATTCAAAATACCCCCTACGAAGAAGCTAATAAGGTCGGAAAAGCATCTTTGGTGCTAGGGCTTGAACCATCTTCCATATCAGGTGCCCCAACTGGAGCTGTTCATGTTGCGACATTATTATTTAAGACGACTACATCAGAGAAAGCGCAGACATATATATCCATTGTTCCTTCAACAGTGAGTATTATTCACCCTGATACAACATGGTATATGGTTACTGCAATCAATAATTCAAAAGCGATTATTAATGGGGGGAATAAACCAACAGAAATGATTTTGCCAGTTATTTCTTTATCCCCTATGATTTGGAATAAGAATGAAATAGCGCCAACATCGCCGATGATGGACAGTATTCAAAAACCAACCAGTGTACCAACAAATGTTCCTACTTCGGCGACGAAAACACATTCTCAGGCAACTCCGAACATGGATACACTTCAGCTTCAAACGATAACGGTAAAATAAAAGGTATATACCCTTTAAACATTATCAATAGTGTATGTCTTTGGTCGAAATGTCAAACGATGGATAATAATCCATCGTACTAACATAAATCATTGGTTGAGTTTTGAAAAAAGAGGGAAAAGAGGAAAAATTGATACATTTTTCTTGGATTTATCCCCGGAAATGCCATCATGGTTTCTTACGGTATGTGCGGTACCGGATCTTGCCGGTATTCCTTTTGTTGGCGTATTTCCGGAGTTGTTACAACTTGGAATAGACAGAATAAAACAGGTAAAACTTCATATAAAGATGGATGTGGAAGCGGGAAAAATCGTGTGGGAAAATTATAAACGGATGCGGGCGCAAAACCAACCGGTGATTGATAATGCTCGTATGGTATTTGTTGGAGGTGCCGTATGAAATATCATGATGCACTACGGGTACTTGTTGAAAACAGTTTAGTGCTTTCCGAACAGGCAAAACATACCTTACTTTCAAAAATCCCAATCATGACACAGGAAGAAATTATGGCGTGGGGAAAGCTTCTTTCCCGCGAACAGGATGTGCTGGACGATATGGTTGCTTCGGAAAAGTAAAGAATCTGCTTGTTCGGTATTTCTTGGTGCTGAAAATTTACTGTTGCATGATTAACGAACTAATTGTCGGAGATTTATTACAAGATGGGCATGCTTTATTGTGTATGTCCAAAACAATTTTCGTTAAAACGGTTTGTACTGTTTCAATATCATCTCCTTCTGTATTCAAAGGACGTATATCACCTCTTTCTCTGGGTGGACCGACTACTAAAGGACCAAATGATACCGATGGCGATTGAATATGCCATGGACTTGGTGTGCCTTGGTCATCAACGTGAAGTGGACCATCGCAGGATGCAAATACAAAGAATGTTGCTTTTTTTAGTTCTTGGGGTTCGAGCGGACCCGCAGATTCTTGCTTACTTGTTCCCATATAGCGGGCAATCATCGCATACTACCGGGATTTTTTCAAGGTATTGGGATTGCATTTGGTCGTTGTATTAAAATTTTAGTCTCGCGAGGGGACGCCTTGCGAGCTCAGAAAACGTACACAACACTTTTTAGGCTGAAAAGTGTATAGATAGTCAAGATTTTTACACTTTAATGATAATCGGGGAAATGTTGGTTACCATGGCTTCATCATGTTCTTCCGATTCAATAAAATTTCTGTATGAAGAAAATCCTTTTGAAGCAAAGAACGATAAAATTTCTTCCGAGTGGATCCATGAAGAGTTCCTGATTCCCAGATATTCCTGGTACGATCCAAAAATATAGCCTCGCAAGGCGTCCCCTTGTGAGGCGGGATTTCTGAAATGGCGTTTGGCAATAGGATTTCGGTGGATATATCGGGATAAATAGAGCAATTGTTCGTTTGATTCAATCAGGACTGCTTTGTAAACATCCTGAAATAACGGCCCGACTCTCTTGTATTTTTTATTGAAATAGCCCGTGTAGCGGGTCCAAAGGGAATTCATAAATTGATCGATCGCCATATTTTTTGATTGTTTCAGTTCAAAATGAAAATGATTAGGCATAATGCAGTAGGATAAAAGCTGAATGGAGTCATGGAAATTATTGAGTCGGAGGAGTTTGTTTGCCGTATCTTTTTCCTTATAGGAAGAGTTCGGATTGGCAATAATTTCAAGC
>CAZVTJ010000032.1:0-9877 GCA_964630015.1 uncultured Gammaproteobacteria bacterium
CCATTTGGTATGGGAATATGGTGAGCGGGTAGAAAAAAAGAAGAAGGGACGGAGGATAGACAAACGGCGTAAAAAAATGTTGGCCCCCATCATACGGATTATCACCGACGGCAGCGGCAAGGGAGCCGTAATAGTAACTGGAAAAATCGGGAAATGATGAGGAAACGATGAGTGGTTTTAAAAAATAGAAGCCACCCGCACAAAAAGTGCAAATGGCAAGAATCCAAAGCAACCGTTGATTTTTTCGTATGTTTTGGTTCATGCGTTTTCCTGTATCCGCGGAAACAGGATAGGGGCGGGTTGTATCGGACGGACGGCAAGAATGCGTATGATTTTATCCGATGTTTCGGGAAGAAACGGGCAAAGGAGTACGGCACACTCGACAAGCGGTTGGAGGATTGATTCACACACGGCCGTTTTTTCCTTACCGGAAAGCTTCCACGGTGCATGTGCATCAAGACTCCGGTCCAAATCCCGTATTTTTTCCCAGATACAGGAAAGTGCTTCGTCGAAACGGTATACAGTCAGTGCTTTTGCATAAGGAGCCCATTCTTCCCGGGTAAGAAGTGTCGGATATTCGGGTATTGTGATGGGGGATATCCCAGGATCCGTTTGTGATGATAGTTTTGCAATCCGTGCCACAAGATTTCCAAGTCCATTTGCCAGATCGGCGTTATAGAGTTCGGTCAGCCGTTTTTTGGAAAAATCCCCGTCGGAAAACGGCGGGATTTCCCGTGTCAGATAGTACCGGAGTGCATCGGTTCCGAATTCATCCAGGATTGTATTGGGATCGATGACATTCCCTAAAGTTTTGCTCATTTTTTGTCCGTTGACGGTAAAATATCCATGGACAAAGATCGATTTGGGAATGGGGAGCCCCGCAGACAGGAGGAATGCCGGCCAGTACACGGCATGGAATCTGGTGATTCCTTTCCCGATGACATGGATGTCCGCAGGCCACCATGCGGTATAGTTTTTTTCATCCCATCCAAATCCGATGCCCGATTGATAAATATTGAGTGCATCAAACCAGACATACATCCGTTGGGAATCGTCACCCGGCACCGGTACTCCCCAATTTTTTGCCCGTTCGTTCGTCCGGGAAATACTAATATCCTGAAGCGGTTGAGAAAGAAATGATAACACCTCTTTTTTCCGGAAATCCGGAATGATTTTGATGACATCCTGTCGTATCAGATCAATCAGCTGCTGTTGATATTTCGAAAGCCGGAAAAAGTAGTTTGACTCCCGGACGGTTTCCAGTTTTTTTCCTGGATGTTCAAAACATTCGCCATTTTCGTTTAAATCCTCTTTTGCGTAGAATGCTTCGCAACCAACACAATATAACCCTTCATATTCTTTTTTATAGATATCCTCGCGGGCACTGCACAATGACCACAATTTTTGGCTTGCGGGGTAGTGCTTATTCCGATCGCTTCCTTTTTGGAATACATCAAACCGGACATTTAGCCTCTTTGCGATGGATGCAAAAAGTTCTGCGTTCGTATCGATGAACTCCTGAATGGGAACGCCTTTTTCCGATGCTGCTTGGACATTTTTGAGTGCATTTTCATCCGATCCCGAAAGAAGAAGGGTGTCATCACCCATAAGCCGGTGGATCCGCGCAATGACGTCTGCCTGGACAAACTCCAGGGTATGTCCGATATGGGGAGCGGCGTTAACGTACGGGATTGCCGTGGTTATGTAGAATTTTGCCATAGCGCCATTGTAGCTATTTATCCCTTTCCCATCAATCGGAATCGGGTTGTTTTTGTAGTGCCATATGTTCAAAAGATCCAAGAGTAACGGCAAATAAAATCGGATAGAGAATATGCCGGAGGCCGATGAAGCGAAGGAAAAGCGATCCGGTAAAAAACAGGGAAAAAAGGATCCCACGCCGGACAGAAAGGAAAAGGATAAATCCAAGTGCGTATGTTCCCGCGAAAACAGCAAGAAAGAACCCTAAAATAGCAATACTTGAATTTGGTGGTATCGTGTGGAGCAGCCATCCGACAACACTTCCGGAAATGACGAAGACGAGGGTTGCAAGAATTCTTTTTTCCGTCCATTTTTGTGTCATATGTTTATTGTAGAGGGGATAGTACGATGCTACAATGATGCCGGTATGGGAAGCGATATTTTCATTCTGATTGGTATACTTCTGGCGGGACTTCTTCTTCTGTTTATCCTTCTGAAAACCGAACTGACGAAACTGGCAAAACCGGCCGATAACGAATCACTTATCCAATGGCTAAAATCCATGGCGACAACAATCGATTCCACGAATAAAACACTTCATGAGACACTTCAGGGAACCAACAGCGAAATGACGAAAACGCTTCAGGAAAATACGCGCCAAATGTCGGAAAGGCTGGAGAATGCATCGAAGGTCATCGGAGAATTAAAACAAAGCCTTGGGGAAATGTCGGAAATCGGCAAGGGAATAAAGACCCTTCAGGAATTCCTGCAGTCCCCAAAACTCCGGGGGAATATCGGAGAACAGGTTTTATCCGATATGATCGGGCAGACATTCCCCAAACAGGCATTCCGTCTGCAGTACCAATTCAAAAGCGGCATGAAAGCCGATGCGGTACTTAAAACGGAAGCGGGACTATTGTGTATCGATTCAAAATTTCCGATGGAAAATTTTACGAAAATGCGGATTGGTGAAACCCAAAGCGATCGGGAGAGTGCACGGAAACTGTTTATCGGCGATGTAAAAAAGCACATCGGGGACATTGCGAAAAAATATATTCTGCCTGACGAAGAAACGCTGGACTTTGCACTCATGTACATTCCCTCGGAGTCCGTCTACTACGAAATCGTGACGCTGGATGAAATTATGGAGTATGCCCGCACCATGCGTGTCTATCCCGTTTCACCAAATACCCTCTATGCTCACCTGCAGGTATTGCTGTTGTCCTTTCAGGGAAAGGAATTGGAAAAGAAATCACAGCAGATTATCCGGCACCTTCGGGCAATCGGACGTGATTGGGAAAAACTGGATGACCAGATAGGAGTACTTGGAAAACATGTATCAAATGCGTATAACTCGATGGGCCCGATACAGACGGGGTTTTCGGAGTTGGGTCATAAAATATCCCATTCGCAGGAGCTTGAAGGGGAAGAGACAAAAGAACTCCAAACTCCATAATATAATAGTATGCAAAGCGTCATTATCCACGGATATTATGATGGATTTTGCAAATAAGCTTGGAAGCACATGTATTGAAATTGAAAACGGCGGTCATTTAAATGCCGAATTCGGGTATACGCAATTCCCCCTGTTACTGGATGAAATTATTTCCGCACAGGGAGGTACGCCATGATATCGATCGATGGGAATGCTCCAAGCTTTTCCCTTCCGGATCAGGACGGTATCGCACGTTCACTTTCGGATTACCGAGGGTCCTGGATAATACTGTATTTTTACCCGAAAGACGATACACCGGGATGCACAAAAGAAGCCTGCGGTTTCAGGGATAATTATTCCGCGATACAAAAAACGGGAGCGGTTATTCTTGGAGTTTCAAAGGATTCCGTTTTATCACATAAGAAATTTTCCGGAAAATATTCCCTTCCGTTTCCGATATTATCCGATGAAACGTATGAAGTAATACGTGCATATGGGGCATGGGGAAAAAAGAAATTCATGGGGAGGGAATTTGAAGGGATACTCCGGACAACGGTCCTGATCCGGCCGGATCAAACGATTGCAAAAATCTACCCTTCGGTAAACCCCAGTGTTCACGCGGAAGAAATTCTGGAAGACTTACGCAATAGAATATAAATAATATTTCTTTTAAACTCTCCGTTTTTGTTTATCCGCAAGAAGTTTTTTCTGGATCATACCCATTGCACGTTTAATATCGTCAAGGTCTTTTTGGATATCTTCGACTTCACGTTCCGCTTCCTGATCTTCGATATCTTCTTCAATATCACGGACGGTATCGATCATTGCCTGGCGATTTTGTGCAACCATAATAAAGGTCGACAGAAAGATTGCTTCCAGTGAAACGATCATTGTCAGGAGTCCGTAGGGAAACGGATCGAATGGACGGATATAAGGATATGTATATCCCTGATTAATAAGAATCCATGAACCAAACCACACGACATGGAAGTATGTAAACGGCATGCTTCCCGAAAGAGCAGTAATCTTCTCCGCAAGATTTCCCTCCATGGAATGGATTTTATTGGACAACTGCCGGATGATTCTTTTCTGATTGGTAGACATAGGATATTTAAAACAGATGAAAAAGGAAAATGAAGAAAGAGTAGTGATTGCTGCAAGTGTTCCGAATCCGTTTTATTCTGACATGAGGTGTTTTTCAAAAAGGATCCAAAAGACGTGTAGGAAAGACGACTCTTTTTTAATTCTCCTTGTTGGAGTATAAGGGAAATTCCATCCTCTGGCCAGAGGGAAAAAGAATTTATTGACCGATTTTTTTCTTGCATCCCGGCCAGGGGTCAAGACCGGAAATGGAAATTTTATACGCTGCTGTTTTTATTGCCTGTTCCGGGTTCATCCGGAGGATGGGATTAGGATCTGCACCCATTGTTATTCTGGTTGATTGCCAGGTGGACGAGGAAAATTGGTACAGACCCGCATAGTCTCCATTGGTTGCATTGGTTTTAAGCATCGACTCGCAGGCCGCAAGGGCGAATAACTTCATACGGTCTATCCCATACTCTTTGGCAAAGCGTTCAAACCATCCGTCAAGATCTCCTTGGGAAACGGGGATCGGAGTCGGAGTCGGGGTTGCCGTTGGAAGCGGAGTCGGTGTGGGAGTTGGAAGGGGTGTTGGAGTCGGTGTCGGTGTTACGGTTGGGCGGGGTGTGGGGGTTGGAGTTGGTGTTGGAGTCGGGGGGATAATACGGGTTCTTATCTGTGCCACGGCAGTGGGTAGATACCCACGAAGCACAAATATACTCCCGGCAAAAAGAAGACTGACAAATATCCATCTTTTCATGATCCTGGACAGTATAGCATTTCGGGGTATAATTTCCGTATCGTGGTACCCGTTCCTCCCCAAAAAAGAGTATTGAATAGCCAGCAGCGCCAGGCAGTCCGTTTCGGATTAGGACCGCTTCTTATTATTGCGGGAGCCGGAACGGGGAAAACGACCGTCATAACGGAGCGCATTGCATATCTTATTGCCAAAAAAAAGGCCCGTCCGGAGGAGATTCTTGCATTGACGTTTACCCAGAAGGCAAGTCGGGAGATGGAAGAACGCGTTGACCTTTTGGTTCCGTACGGCGCAACCACTATGTGGATTTCCACATTTCATGGATTTTGCGACAGGGTGCTTCGCGCTGAAGCATTGGTATTGGGTCTGAATCCAGGATATACGCTTCTTACGGAATCGGAATCCATCCAGTTGGTACAAAACCATATTTTCGATTTTCCGCTTTCCACACTCCGGCCTTTGGGAAATCCGACAAAATTCGTCGAGGGGATGATTGCTCATTTTTCCCGGCTGAAGGATGAGGATATTTCCCAAGCGGAATATGAGACATGGGCACAAAAACAGGTACAGGGTGCGGTTTTGCAGGAAGAGAGTGAACAGGCTGCACTATACCTTGAACTTGCACGGGCAATGAAAACGTACGAGGAAATAAAAATCAAGGAAAATGTGCTTGATTTTTCCGATCTGGTGGAAAAAACACTTCTTCTGTTTCGAAGCCATCAGTCGGTACTGGCAAAATATCAGCGGCAATTCAAATATATATTGGTAGACGAATACCAGGATACGAATTATGCCCAAAATGAATTAGCAATGCTTCTGGCCCGTCCGGAAAACAATCTGAATGTCTGCGGTGATGATGACCAGTCGATCTACAAATGGCGCGGTGCCGCGATTTCCAATATTATCCAGTTCCGAAAAAAATTTCCAAAAGCAAAAATTGTGGTGCTGACAAAAAACTACCGTAGCGTGCAGTCCGTATTGGACAGCTCCTATGGGCTTATCCAGCACAATAATCCGGACCGTTTGGAGGTGGCGGAACATATCGATAAACGCCTGGAATGCATGAGGAGAAAACTTGGGGAACCTGTGGAATATATATATGAGGAGCGGGTAGAGGATGAAGCGGAAGAGGTAACCAAAAAAATCCTTTCATTAACCCGTGGTGAACACGGGAAATATGAACCAAAAGATGTCGCCATTCTTGTCCGGGCAAATGCCCATGCGGAACCGTTTGTCCGGAGCATGCTTCGCCACGGGGTGCCGTATCAGTTTTTGGGACCGGGGCAGTTGTTTAAACAAACGGAGGTGAAGGATCTCATTGCATATCTTACATTTCTTTCCGATATTTCCGATTCCGTATCACTGTACCGCATCATGACCATGGAACAGTTTGCCATTCCGGCACGTGATGTTGCACTGCTCCTGTCATGGGCAAAGCGAAGCGGAAAAAGCCTTTTTGAAACCACAGAATCGGCCGTGTATGCCTATACCCATACACCCAAACAAATAAATATCGGCCAAGAGACGGGTGAGGATGAACGGATTGAGGAAAACGGATTATCAACCCGCGGAAACGAATCGTTACAACGGTTTTTCACCCTGATTTCAACTCACCTTGCAAAAATAAGGACCGATTCCGCAGGTCAGATCCTGTATGATTTTTTGGTGGAAAGCGGACTGATGAAATCGTTTACGAGCGTATCGACAAAGAAGGAACAAAGCCAGGCGGATAACATCGCGAAATTTTTCGACAGGATCAAAAGCTATGAGGCGACGCACAGCGATGCCGGTGTTTTTGCGGTTTCGGAATGGATTGAACTGTCAATGAATCTTGGTGAATCACCAACGGCATCCGATATGGATTGGACGGCAAACAATGCCGTCAACATCCTAACGGTTCATTCCGCAAAAGGACTTGAATTCCCCATCGTGTTTGTCGTCAACCTTGTGTCGGCACGGTTTCCGACAACACAAAAACGGGAGCAGATTCCCATTCCCGATGCGCTGATCCGGGAGTTGCTGCCGGTTGGCGATGCCCATCTTGAAGAAGAGCGGCGCCTGATGTATGTGGCAATGACACGGGCACGCGATAGGCTCTATCTGACTGCGGCAAACTATTATGGTGAGGGAAAACGGGAAAAGAAACTGTCTCCGTTTCTTGCAGAAGCGCTTGGGGAACAAGTTCAAAATACGCCGGTTCATCCGCGGGATCAGGATCCGCAACTTCGGTTGCTGGATTTTGCAAAACCAAAGGATACTGATGGTGCAGTGGCGGAAAAAAAGCGGACCATTACCTATATTTCCTATTCGCAGTTTGAAACGTTCCGTACGTGTCCGTTGCAATATAAATACCGGTATATACTGAAGGTTCCCGTTCCCTCAACACCTGCGCTGTTGTTTGGCGATACGATCCATAAAACGATCCGATTGTTTTATGAGGATGTCCGTGCAAAGAAACCCGTATCAAAAGAAACGCTTCTTAGATATTATGGGGAACAATTTCCGTCCGGGAAATACCGTCACAGGATGTATGAAGAGTCATTGTTCGATCACGGAAAGAAACTGCTTGGAGAGTATTATGACAAGACGTTTGACCCAGGGGTTTCTGTCCTTAGTCTTGAACAACCGTTTAAAATCCATATGAAACAATCCCTGTTTATGGGAGGAAAAATAGATAGGGTAGACCAACTTCCCGATGGAACGATTGAAATTATCGATTATAAAACCGGTACGGCACCCAAAAAACGGGATGTCCATTCAGATCTGCAGCTTTCCGTGTATACTCTTGCCGCAAGCGATCCGTCTTTGTATGGAAAAAAACCGGAGGATATCCGGGTATCCCTTTATTTTTTTGAAGGACAACAGAAGGTGAGCGCAACGAGGACTAGGGAACAGGCGGATGAAGTGAAGGAAGAGGTAAAAAAGACGGCAGAGTCCATAGAGAAAAGCTCCTTTGAACCGACGCCGGGAAGACACTGTGATTTTTGTGAATTCCGGATGATCTGCGATGCGTGGAAATAAGACGTACGGATTTACCAAAAAAACGGGAATGGTTTTTTCCAGTACCCGGGTATACAAGCATAATTGAGTGGTGTTCCGCCGAATCCTTCCTTGAATTTGGTGAAACCCTTCCAGGATGAATTGATGTTTGGTGTCCGCTCATCCCAGACGCCAAGAAAATCAAATGCCGTTGCGCCCTGTTGTTTGGAAAGCCGTAGTGCTTCCCATACCAGAAGGGTTGGCGCAAACAGTTTTTTCCCCTGTTTGGTGGCACCGGCGATCCAATAATAGGAGATATTGTCCCACATAAGCAGCATAACTCCGGCAACGGGTATCTTCGTACCTTTTCGGTATGCCAGGAGAGTACATGCCTTTTTTTTCTTGGCGAATTCTTCCCAGACGATATCCGCGCCGTAGGTGGTAATAGATCCGAATAGCCCCGCCCCTTTTGCCTTGATGGACATAAGACCCGCGATATTAGGTGAGGCATCGACGACAATATTGTTTTTTTGTGCTTTTCTGACGGCTCTGCGTTTCGCCTCCGTAAGGCGGGAAAATATGGTTTGTTCATCATCTCCAAGCTGAATCCGGATTGTTTTGGTTGCCATAAACGGTTCACGGTAAATTTTGAAAAATTTCGATACGGATGCTAACCACGCGGAATATGAATCCTGGTCAACAGTAGACGATGGTTCTGCGGCAACGGTTGTAACACGGCGGGAGAGTAAAAAAGGGATGAGTCGGGGAAGATACGGAAGTGTATCGAACCGTTGTATTTTTGCCAGCGTTCCGATAAACGGAATTTTGCGGATAAAGAGTGTTGTGCCTTCCAACACTTCTGTTTTCCATCCGAGCCGGCGGATATAGGAAACGTAAGGTGGGGATTGCTGGAGTTCCATACGTATTAGCGTAGCCGATGAAGGACCGCCCACCGGATGGTGTCGGCAATAGTATAGAATTTGTAGAGTAACGGATGGAGTATATAGTCATATGATAGCGTGGTGCGGACAAGACTCGGTCGGAAGCCTTCCTTAAAGCGGTGGAATCCAAACCATGGGTCGGTCGGATCAGGATCGGGACCAAGCGCGCCCCAAAGATCAAATGCCGTTTTCCCCTGTTGTTTTCCCCATCTGGCAATTTCCCACAGTAACAGGGTTGGAGCCATGACTTCCCTGTGGTTCCTCGATGAGGAGCCGTAAGGGTAATAGATCCGGTTTTTCCATGAGAAAATTATCCATGACGCGAGCGTTTCGTTTTGGTACCGTGCTTCCCAAAGAGATGCAATTTCATGTTTTTTCATGATGTCCCACATGGTTTTTTTGTAGGTATCATTATGGGCAAAAAATCCCTGGCGTTTCGTCGTTTCTTTTTCAAGTTCCAGATATCGCCCGAATGCTTCGTCGGAATTATCCTGTATGATTTCTACCTGATGTTTCTGGGCAACCCGGATGTTATAGCGGGTTTTTGGATGCATTGAGGAAAGGAGTTCTGACTCCGTGTTGCCAAGATCCAGAAGAAATGTATATGGGGTAAAGAGCGGTCTGTGGGAAGGGACAAATTCCGGTGGTGGATCTGGTATTTTTGTGCCATCGGTTTCCGGCTCGAATTGCACATGAATGATTCGGTAGGGTGCAAGGAACGGTCGGATAAGGGGAAGAATTTCATTCTCCGGCATGGGGCATTTACCGCAATATCCAATGGTCCATGGTGTATGGGGAATGGGATGGATTGTAACCAGAAATACCTTTTCGGCGACGTTATGTTTATATGCAATAAGCCGCAGGACCGATAGCCCCATGGATTTGCGGAAATCCCCCCATGCCCAGCTTTGGATGGGATGTGTTGCAAGCGAGTCCCATGTTGTACGGTCGGCAAGGGTTGCCACGCGCATGGACCAGACATTTTTC
>CAZVTJ010000033.1:0-9763 GCA_964630015.1 uncultured Gammaproteobacteria bacterium
CATCTACTTTATAAGAGTAGCGCTCTACCGCTGAGCTACAGGCCCAATACACACATAAAAACGAATCAATTGTATCAAAAGAACGTGAGGGTACAAAATCCGACAAATATCTAGAGCTGTGCAAGCAGGCTTTCCATTTTCTGTTCTATCTCAAGTGCATGGCGTTCATTTTTTCCGAAAATGATGTATGCAAGACGGCCTTGATTGAGTAAATTCGCCGATGCAATCACGACCCCCTCTTTGGTTTTTTTATCAAAGAGTACCGACTGCAATACATCCAGCACGTGTTCGATGGTTGGCCGCGTATCATTGGGAAGCACATGGGAATTATCCGACAGTACAAACGTATCGGACATAAAATCCTTTCCGATGAGTTCAAGCGCCGTCATATAGACATGCGTACCACCGGTCCGTCTGGCATTGCTTTCCGTCACGAATATCTCGCCGTTTTTCGTTGCCACATAATCCACATCAAAATATCCCCGGTACCCCGCCGACACATACTGTTCGCCGATATAAAAGCCCGTGTCCATAATCCGTGCGGCAACCCGATCGGTAATGATTTCATCATTGATTTCCACACCCTTAAACACACCGTTCGGCATCACCCGCAGGCCGCAATAATACAGGAATTCGATCTTCCCGCTTTTGGAAATCTTAAATTCCACATTCGGAAACCCCCCGGCAACGGACGGATTGATATGCAAAAAACTCTCAATCACAATGGGAAATTTTTCCC
The DNA here is from genome assembly GCA_964630015.1 of uncultured Gammaproteobacteria bacterium. Lineage (GTDB taxonomy): Bacteria > Patescibacteriota > Microgenomatia > UBA10105 > UBA927 > CAZERT01. The sequence continues at coordinate 740 of CAZVTJ010000033.1, forward strand.
AATACCCTTCCCGATGGAGAATATTGTCAATTGCCCGTTCACACTCACGGTAATCACCGGGTAAATCCCCTTTGCGAAAAATGAGAACTCCGGCTCCCGAATGGCCTTTATTGGTTTTTATGACGACACCGTCTTCCTTTATATACTTATTTGCGGCTATTTTGGCGGCATCGAAAATTCCGGTCGTAATCACGCCGTCTGCCATCATAAAATCCGGTTCCCGTGCGGCACTTTTTTGGGCAAGCTGCCGGATTCCTGACTTACTGCCGAAAAAATTAACCGCCCATGCGCTGTCTTCTTCCGGCGATTCCGGTGTGTAGACGGTAATGCCCCGGCGTTTGAGTGCTTCAACAAGGGAAAAAAACTGTATCGTTGCGGAATAGCTGATCAGTGTTAATTTCTTTACGGAATTTGCGGCAACCACAAGCGCGTCCATGATGGAAGAATCCGCAATCACGTCTTCACAAATCAGTCCGCTGTGGAATGAGGGGGTGAGAATGGTAATATCACGCACCCCGAAGAGTTTTTTATAGTATTCCAAAAATACCGGTTGTATCTGTTTAGGGGAAATGAAAATCGCCGATTCTTCACTCGCGATGGAAAACAGTTCTCGGTCGGCAAGATTGGCGTTTTCCTCTATTTCACCCTGTCGCTCCGACGTGCCGCTCATCTCCTGGATAAACGGCCAGACATCTTCAGACATGTTGAAGATATACACAACTTTTTCGTGACGTTTGACAGGACTAAGGGGATCTTCTGGTACTTCCATGTAGTATTCGTATCTGCCGGGTATTGCAGTGGTTTACAAAGTCACAAATACCCTATGATCGAAACAGTAACAATAAGAAAAAGTGTACCGTTTTTTACCATGATGTAAAGGGGTCAATGTGGAAATGATTACAACTTTGCGCGTTCGGATATCTCCGCTTCGACAAGCTCCTTGGACCGTCCGTATTTGAGCCTCGATAACTGAATAATTGCCTTTGCAACGGAAGGATTCATTGCGCTTTCCACTTTACTCATGTCTTTCGTCAGGTCCAGCGAAAACGGTTTTACCGGTTCATTGTGGACAATCGTTTTTACGTATGCGTTGAATTTATCAATATTGATCAGATCGGTCTCGTTAAACACCGGCGTATATTCATGCTGAAGATAATTAGCATCGGTCACACCAACACGGAAGGAAACGAGCGTTCCGACGTTCCCAAAGACTGCGTTTTTCACCTCTTCTTCCATTTGTCCGATAAATTGGTTTGCCACAACCAGATTGAGCCGGTATTTGCGGGCTTCGGATAATATCTGGGCAAAATCTGGTGTCGCGAAATTCTGGAACTCGTCAACATACAGGTAAAAATCACGGCGTTCATTTTCCGGAATTTCCTGCCTGCTCATTGCGGCAATGAGAATGCGGGGCACCAATATTAGACCCAGGAAGTTGCTGTTTTCCTCTCCGAGTTTTCCTTTTGCCAGGTTCACCAGAAGGATTTTTCCTTCATCCATGCATTTCCTGAAATCGAATGACGATTGGGACTGCCCGATGATGTTACGCATGAGTTTATTTGTAACGAAGCGGCCGAATTTGGATACGATATAATCAAGCACTTCGGATTTATGGAAGTCCGACGTCTGGGCAATCTGATCCGTCCAATATCGCCGGATGATAGGATCGGACACCTTGGGAAGCAGCATCTGGACAAAAGAACTGTCCGTCAACACACGGACAACTTCAACAAAGGTATTTCCGGGTTCACTCATAACCGTAAGCATTGCGTTTCTAATGGCGTGTTCAAACCTCGGACCAATAATGCCTGTCTTCATCGGATCGTACAGTTTATACATAAGGCCGACGATGGACGTAACCACGTAATGCTTCTGTTCTTCCGTATAGGCTTCCAACATGTTGAGTCCCATCGGACGCTCCGTATCGGAAGGATCGAAATAAATCACATCCTCAGACCGCTCTACCGGCATACGGCTGATGATACCGTTAATCAGGTCACCATGCGGATCTATAACGGCAACGCCTTTGCCGCTTCGGATATCCTGAAGTACCAACTCTTCAAGCAGTTGCGATTTTCCCGTACCGGTTTTCCCGATCACGTACATGTGCCGGCGGCGGTCGTCTTCCCCGATATAAATCGGCCGCTCAACGCCCCGATACCTCGACATTCCCAAAAAGAGACCTTTTTCCGGAATCTGCATCGGAGCCGGTGCCCGTTTGGCATTGACCCAAAAAATATGCGGCGTCTCGATTGTTTTATTGGGCATGTGGAAAATCGTTGCAAGTTCATCGGTATTAAGAACCGAGCGTTGGCGAAGAAGCGGCAGATTAAAAATCGGAAAATACCGGTAAATGAAATCCGTCATAAATATGCCCTTAAGAAGCGGCCATACTTTCCAAAAATAATTTTCTTCTGATGCAAACTGTTCAAACGACGCAAGCATATTTTCCAGATGCATCTTTGCACTTTCCTTCGTCGGCGAGGAAACGACAATCCGGACGACGGTATTAAATCCCGGTTTGGAAATTTTCTTTTCTATTGCTTCCAGTGTTTTCGGGTCCGTCTGGAAATTTGCCTTTTCCGGATTTGCTTCGTTCTTTTTCGTCCGTGCGATATAGGACCATCCCGTTCTTTTCCACCGCGAACCCGCGGGCTGGATAAGGATTTGAAGTGCCGCGGCTTCCCCCTCCTGCATTTTTGCAAGCACAGACGTTATGGAAGACAATCCGTCCGTCGGCAAATCCCGGAACGTCCGGATCGGTGCATAATCGGAATACCGGAGCCTGAGTGCCGCACAGGCAATTTTACCGGTTTCGGAAAAAATCGCATATTCGTCTACCCGCTTGATATCCGCACCAGGATACGCGCCGTGGATCTGTTTTTCCACCAAATCAACCAGTTTTTCCGGAACGGCACAATAAAACCGTATGTCTTCCCTCTTTGCGACAATTTCAAATGAAATATGCTCCTGCGGCTTCAAAAATGCCCAAAAACTCGTATTAAAAATTCCATAGAGTGCAGCAAACATTTGTTCGGCTGCATCGATTTTAATTTCATTATCACGCGGCACCGCTATCTGGAGGAGCACGTATTCAAGCGACCGCCGCTCCCTGTCGCGGTATTTCCATAATACGAAAAACACATAAAAAATCCCAAGAATTCCTGCTACCGCCAAAACCACAAGGAGAAAACTTACCGTAAATGTCTGAAGCGAGTAAAGAAAATCAAGCGATTGTTCTGGCATAGGTAAATTATTTGGTCGGTATTTTCGCTGGTTTTTTGATCGACAGGCGGATCATCTTCATTTGCCGGACGCACCATTCCGCAAACCAACGGAATGAGTTCCCGACCCCTTTTGTTAATCCTTCCTTAATTTTTTCATCCGCCAACGGAAGGATAACCGTTGATCCGTTCCCCATAGGAACGGATGTTCCCGACGGAACAACACCCTGTTGGACTACCTGTTTGGGAATCTGTATTGATTGCGGATTTTGTACCACACCGGCGCTTACCACTTCTTTGGGAAGGTCTATTTCAAAACCGATATCCGTAATCGGAAGTGGTGACTCTTTTTGTGTAGTTGAAGATATAGGCCCTGTTTCCTTAGAAATGGACCCCACCGATTGAGGCGCTTGTGGTGTAGCTGGTAAACTACTCTGTTTCGGATCGGGCAGTGTCATATTCCCATTCTAGCAGATATTTTTGTCCATGAGCTACACACTTTGCCAAAAGAAAATTTTTGTGTCCAATGAAGAATAATAGACAATCCCCCAAGATATATAAGATCTCCAATCAACATCGAGCGGAAAAACGGAATGCCGGCAGCCATACAGGCAACATATCCGGCACTGTCTTTCGTATAAGCTGATACCGGAGACATCCAGACTGCCGTATTCGTGACAACATAAAAAAGAACGGAAGAAGATACTCCTGCCGCTCCAAGACCAAGTACCCCTTTTCTTCCCAGTGTTCTGCCAAGAACCACGGAAATTGCAAATGATCCGTATACCGCCCACATGACATCATGGAACCCAAAAATACTATCCGTGATAAGCATGGAGGCAAACGTTACGATCAGCCCGTCTTTTACCGATAACCGTTTTCCCGATAAAATCGCCGATGCGCCGATTGCTGTTGCGTTGGGAAGATGCGGAAGAATCCGGGAAAAAATGCCTGTTACCAAAAGAATGATCATGTCCATACAGGATAGTCCTTTATATTAATAGATTGCTTTTGTATACGCCCATTCGACCATATCGCCCGTTGTTACCATTTCCTTGTCCGCAGCAACGCTTATACTCTTCCCGTTTACCGAAACAATCCATGCCATATCCGGACCAGTTTCCAAATCACCAATTTTCTGCACAAATACTCCAAAATCATACTGCTTTGTAACAACTGGAATATCTTCTTCTTGGGCAACTTTCACAAGTGCTTCATATGGGGTTTCTGCAACGATCCCAGAGTACGTCGCTATATCACCATTTTTATTAAGCGTTAGACTAACAACCGATTTTTGTATTGTTTCTTGTACAGCTGATTGCTTAGAAACAGGTTCACTTTGAGGATATTGCCGTAATACAAATCCCGAAATTCCTAAAATAACAAGAAAACCAGCTATGGCAATACCCAATCTATTTTTCATAGTACTTTTCATAGTGTAATGCTCCCAATAAAAAACCCCTCCTGATCTCCGAGGGGATACACAGTTCCAATATTCCTATTGGTACTACTTTGTGTCTCCTGCTCGGGATAGCGATGTATGGGCAAGTTCCTGGCTTATCTTTTATGACAAAGAAATACAGTTGCGGCACAGCACCCGAATTCCACGGGATTTCCTTATTCCATACCGTTTACCCATCTATCGTAATACGTTCAGAAGAAAAAAACCATACTGTCTTTAGTCAACACACAATACGCTTGCCCACCCGTCTGCAACAAACCCCCAACAACCGACCGTTACTGCCCAGGCAGAGCATGTTCCTTTTGTGCGGAATGGCTTTGTACGAAGCCCTGATGATGGAACCGGTACGATACATGATCCCTCACATACTTTGGAATTTTCACACGGTTTTCCGGCATCCTTTGTGGCTATATTGCACGTTTCAACAGGAGCAATCCCGATTTTCTTCCAGACGCCCCCGTTTGCCACACACGTTTCCTGTGTTTTCGGGAGCGTAAATTTCACATCCGTTGCATCCGAACGGATAGTGTCCATTGTGTCCTTGGGTGGCTTGTTGTTTTGATATCTGACAAATGCAATACAGGAAGCGACGATACAAAACGCTGTCACGAAAATAATTGTATTTCTCATGACATCCTTACTCCTTCCCGTTAATTTTTTTCGGATATACATCACCTTTTACTTTTTCTATCCGGTCGCCTTTTTCAAAATCACCATACATTTGTGCGCTTAATCCGATTTTCCTTTCCCCTGCGCCGTCTATTCCCACCACGAGATAATAAAAATGCTCAAATCTGTTGTGTTCAACCCGTTTTGTATTATGGACTTTTTCAAGAACCGTTCCTTTCCAGGCATCCTGTTTTGCTTTTACGATAAGTTTTACTATGAGAAAGAAAAATCCGAATACCAAAAGAAACATCGGAATGAGGATAACCAACAGCGGTAGAAAAATTACGAGTTTCATCGGCATATTCCCTCCTTCATACTATTTTTTATTCTTTTTTCGGAACAATTTCGTACACACGAAAACAATGAGGCATATCAAGAGAATTCCTGCAGATATCCCCAGCCATGCCTCCATGAAGCCTGTTTTTTTACAGAAACGCCTCCGTTTGCATCAACATGGGCCACTGATCCTTCGGGAACGGTCGTGGTTTTTTCTGAAATGGTCACCTCAATCGTTCCCTTTTGTGCCGCGATGGAAATACCGGCATCATGTTTTTGTGCCGTATATCGTGTATGAAGATTTTTTACGACGATATATGAATCGGGGGAAAGCCGTCCAAGCCAATATTCAAGTACCCTTTTGGCCATCAGGGAAATATCCGTTAATTTGTTTTTCAGGATAACCATAGTGATCGGGGTATCGGCATCAACATGAATATATCCCTCAATAAGCATCGGTTCACCGGCAGTACTTTTGGAAAAAATCGTACCGTTTCCGATTGTGATGGAACCCCATGAAGTCAGAAATGTTATTTCCTTCGTTGCTTTATATGTCGCGCTTGGATACACAGTGTCCCATGATACCGCGCTTGAAAGTGGAACGAACTTTTTCTGCACAGGATCATAGCCTTCCAAATCCAAGGATGTTGTAGTCGTATCGGCTCCGGTACCCTCTGCCTGATATTCATGCGTATACGTCCCAATTTGGTAATAGTGGAGTGTATGTCCGTCTGTCTGGGTAAAAAACATTCCGCGGTCGTTGGCTTCTACTAATCGCACATCCGAATACCGGAATTGTGGTGTTATTTCCGCTCCGCCGGATGTATACACGGCAAGGGATAAATTTGTACTGGACCCCCTACCGCGGGCAACAATCGCATACTCGCCTCCGGGTGTCAGTGCGGCGCTGACAAAACGACTGTCCCGCTCAACGTCTTTTTTCCATTCGGTTTTCCCCGTAATATTCAAGGGATGTATCCGTCCGGAACAGGATGGTATTTTCGGCAACATTTGCATCGATGACACGTGATGCAGCCTCTAATTTTCCAATTTTCCTGATCTCCATGTCCCCAAGAGTCTTTATACAATGATACCCTTTGCAATCGGCAATGACCGAAGTATTCCGGAGGAATTTTATTGCCTCCGATCTGGCATATGCCTGGGGACTTTCCCCTCCTTTTCCTTCCGTTTCATTCCGGGAATAGATATGAAGTGCTTTATTCATAAGTATGTTGGGGTAAAGATAAAATCCATCCGGTGAAACAGCCATGTACGGTGAAGAACGGTTTCCGACAGGTAACGAACCGAATTCGATTCCCGTGCCGCTAAATACCTTTACGATACGCTCGCTTTCCGTCCGTCCGAATATGCCGGGGTTTACCATAAATCCAACAGTACCCCCCGAATACGATACATCCAGGCCGACCTGCTGTTGGCCTTTTGTCGAAGGAACGGATACGCTTCGGATACTGCGTCCCTTTTGCGGATCGATAAAAAGCAAAGTTCCCGTATTCAAAGCATTTTTACTTGTGTAGACAACCAATAAATTCCCATTTTTAGACCCTTGGATATCATCGACTTTGCTTCCAGCGGGTATGGGTAATTCCCATAGCAATTTCGGCTCATGTATGGATAATCCTTCATCGGTTGGCCGCCCGGCAAGCTTTTTCAAAACAATCGGAATAACCTGTTCCGGGGGTGTTAATACCGCCTGAATATAAACGGATTCATATCCCGGGGACATTGCAGTAAGTGCAAAATTCCCAACTTCCGATTCATCAATGGTTCTTTCCCCCTGCACTTCATAGGAAGCAGTATCCGAAGGACCGCTGACCAATACGGTCCCCGATACCGGCTGTCCCGATGTGTCCCGAAGCCGGAGCACGAGTCGTGTCGGTTGATCCCGAAGGGTAAAATCAATACCGGAATTATGTAACCCTGTTGCATTGCACGATGATGCAGTGTGGGGATCAACCGTAAGGGAAAAATGGAGTGTTTTTGTTTACGGCTCGGTATATGACGGGTGGGAAACGGAAACCTGGATGTCCCCAAGCGTGCTGATTCCGGAAATCAAATAGTATCCCGACTCTTTTGTTACGGTTTGTACACCGGTTGATAATTTCACTGTCGCACCGGCAACTGCTTTTCCTTTTTTATCGGTAATGCGCCCGCTCACCATCCCTGCATAATACGGAACATACAGATTGCCCTGCGTTGCAATACCGTCTTCATCCGTTACCGTAAAATCGTATTTTTTCAGTCGGCTACATTCTGAATTCCCGTCTGAAACATCAATCGTCACTTCTTTTATGAAGTCCCGTGTTTGGCCGCCGTCAATAACCAATGAATCCGTACCCATATCGGATGCTTCCGTATCATTTGCAAACCGTATGGTTGCCGTTCCACTTTCCTCTCCTTCATTTTTCACGCGTATCCGGAGGGTATATTCCGTTAATGATCCTTCATGGCGGGTATATGAGGCATCGGTAATCCGGAATGTTGCCGGAACCGGGCGATCATCAATATCAAGAATGTATGTATTATCCGACTCGCTTGATTCAGGAATTGTGGCATTCGGATCTACCGTTAGTTCAAGACGGTTTAATTCATTTTGTACTGGGAAAAACGGCACCTCCTTTTCCCATGCCGGCGGGATATAGACAAAATCCGCGTCACTTTTAAACTGCGACAAAAAAGAACTGAAATTGCTTTCGTCTATTAAAAAATCCGTTACATGGTCACCCAATGTCTTTGGGGTTGCCTGCCGTGAACCAAAAAATAACAATTCGGGAATCGTCGTTTCATGCCACGTTTGCCATGAAGTAATCTTCCCATCCCTATTTGGGGTATGTCCCCACCGCAAAACAACGGGAATGTTCCATGCGTATCCTAATCCGTTGTTGACGACACGCATACGGACGGTATGCCGGGATTCATCATAATACAGACCGTGTAATAGGGAATAAAACGGATTCCCGACACTGAGATTTGCCGCGTAATATGTTGGGTTTGCTGTACAGGTCGTTTCACATGCTTGCAGCTGTGGAGCGATGCAATCTTCAATGAGTGGTTTACAGGCAAACCACGCCTTAAACACATACGATACGTCGACAATCTGGGTGAGTTTCCCCGTCATGAATCCGTCGCGTATGCCCTTCACCAATTTTTTCAGATTCGACAGCGCATCTTTCGTATTTATGGTACAGACCTGTTGAAATGTATCCCAGCAAAAATCGCCTTTCCATCCGAATTTATACGCGGCACACTCCGCATAACATCGGAGGTGTTGGTAATTTGACTCTGCAGGAGTTGTGGTTTGTGCATGAACGGGAAAGAGGAACGGAAAGAAGAGCATGCCGGACAGGAAGCAAAACAATACAAAATATTTTTTCA